>CALIBI010000019.1 GCA_938045815.1 uncultured Sulfolobales archaeon
ACAAAATCTTTACTCCTAAAACTGTGGCGGAAGGTTATTTACGTGTCTTTATGGGTGAGAGTAGTGACGATTTTATGATGAGGTTGTCGACAGGGATTTGGGACATTCCATCGTTATTAAGCGAGGAAGAAAGAGATCTTAGAGTGTTAATCCCCTTAATGAAGTTAGCTAGTGAGTTCCTGACTACAACGAGGAGGAGGTCTTAATGAGTAGGCTAGAGTTGAGTAAATTTAAGAGGTCTAGGCTCAGAGTTATTTGGGTATCACTCGTAATTTCGTTGTGGGTTGTATTAACTAGTTATGCGTTAGGTCTGACGAAGGAGCCTATAGGGATTTCACTTACAGGTGCTTTAATAATCTTGACTTTACTTGTTCCTATCGTATATCCTAAAGACACACCTCATTATGACTCACTAATTTTCTCGCCTCTCTTCGTGAGTTATATGTTGCTTCTTAATGTAGCCTTCTCGTTATATGGTGCTAAATTGCTGTTGATGGGTAGTCTTTACGTGCTTTTCTCAACGCTCCTTTTATCAGTTGTGATAACATGGAATCTGGTCTCAAAACTAAATATTTGGGAGTTGAGTGTCCATCTGCCTATATTCTTCTTCATTACGTTCACGTTATCAGATGGCTTATGGGGGGTTGGTTCCAGTGTTTATGAGTTTATATGGTTGCTCTCACTTTCGATCATCACAGTTAGAAACTTCAAAACTTATTTTTCAGGTATCTTGAGTCTGATATTAGCTCCCCTAGTTTTCCTAGGTCTCTACTACATACTACCTGATCTTACGGGAATACCTCATATGGGTTTAGGATCGACTGCAGAGTTTACATGCGTCTACGTATCTCTCATAGTTAGTTTCACCGTAGCTTCCTTCATAAACATAATTTCTTACAGCTTGACAGGTAAAGAAACAGCTAATTTGATTATAAACATCGTGAGATACCTAATGTCAGCTCTGACTTTCATTGGTTTATTCTATATTTCCATGTCCGTTACTCTCCTAACACTATTCTATACATACTTAGAGTATAACTTAACTTCAGCTTTATTAGTAACCATAATAGTCTCGTCTATCACAGCGACTGTAGGGTACACGGGGATGATATCGGAGAAGAGAAAATACTTAAGTTCGGTTCTGGAGGTCTTGGAACGCAATGTACAGACTCTTGAGGCAGTCTATAATGAGATGTATGAGACTGGCTTATGGTCTGAAAGAACGCTTAAAGAAGTTGAGAATAAACTAAATAACATAAAAGGTAGCTTAGAGATATCTAAGAACATTATTTTTAAGAAGTTTGTTCCTGTAAGTAAACTTCAGTTAGTTAATGATGTTCTCAAAAATAATGAGAGGCAGTTGAATGAGCTCTCAGATTACATGAAGTCTATGTATAACTATGCACTGATCACTTACTCGAAGGTAGTAGCTTTAGTCTCAGCAACTCCTTACGGCAACCGCTTAAGAGAGAGTTCTCAGAGTTTTCAAGAGGTAGAGAAAGTTGATATGATACCTCAGTATGTGGGTTCGGTAGCTAATGTGCTGAGAGAAAGCTGTGTAACGCTTAAGAACCTAGTCCTAAACACATACGTAGTTGCGTCAGAACAACTACCTATAACACCAATAGAGACTGGTAAGATAGAAGGAATAGATTGTATGTCTAGTAAGTCTTTGCTGGAAGATACATACTTCCTGCTCAAGAACTATGACAACATAATTAACGTAGCCTTACCTAGGCTTAGAGAACTACACAGTAAGTTACTACAAGCTAAGGGATTAGTAATTGATAGGTTAAGGAGAATAAAGGAGAAATCTCTAGAAGATTTCGAGTCTTCAGTGAGCTTAGAAAAACTACGTAATGAGCTAGATGAGGTTCCTGAGATATTGAGTGAGTTGGAGGTACTCTCCTACCTGAGAAGATACTCTACACTATATAGCAACTTACTCACGATCTTAGACGAATTAATTAATACGTTAATCACGGACATGGAAAAAGTAAGCCTAAAAATAAGAACTGCTTATAGAGAGAACGTAGAAGTAGGAGATATGTTGTTAGGGAGGATAAAGAGGAATATAGACCTTATTAGATCCAAGCTTGATAAAGATGCTATTCGATCTCCCAAAAGTCTTACGGAAGGATTTGAGAATTTGCTTACAGAACTACCCATCATACTTGAGAATACCATGTTAGTTTTAGAGAGATTAATAATTCTTAACAACTTATCTAAATACTTAACTTTATTTAGTGACTACATATTGCAGGAACTCGCAGAAAGAAAATCTATCAACGTTAATGAACTGCCTTTCTCTACAGAAGTCTCGGTACAACTTATTTGGGTGCTTCTAATAAACAGAAGTGATATAGAGGTTTATGAAGGCGTAATACGTCTGAAGGAGGGAGGAGGTTAGAATTGTCTACTAGATGCTACGAGAATAGAATAGAGTATAAATGTGTTGTAAGAGCCAGTAATACTGTGTTAGTATTAGAAAAACTAGAGATGCCGGGTGAAACAAGGAGAGTATCTCCTGAGAATGTTAAAGAATTAGTGAGGCTCTCTAGCGGGGAGCTTGAAATAAAAACAGCTGAAGGTGATGTAATAAGGATACTCATTAATGAACTAATAAAAAAAGATATAGGGCAATTCATGTTTTTCTACTACTTCATGAAGGAACAGCAAAACATTAAAGACCTTCTTGAAAGAAATTTACATAATTATGTTTTCTTAATCTCACCAGCTTTTAGAATTCTTCAGACACTCACTAAGGGTAGTGTTCCTCAATGGAGTTTCTACATGGAGTTAATTGAGAGACTGCAAGACTTGAGCAATACCTTCTCACTACTAGGCATGAATGATCTTAGCGAGACCCTATCGAGGTATGTGAAGGCATTCATGAGTTCCTTAGAAAGAAGAAGCATAACGGCACTAGTAGTTTCCTTAGGGAATTACGTGAAGTTCTTAACAATTTACTTTAATTCTCTCTTAAAGGAAATAAGAGGTATTGATTTCTCGTATTTTGTTGATCTAACATTGATTGCATACATATACTTCTATTCTAGAAGTTTAGGGTTACCACTTCAAGCTGAGAGAGCTCGCGTAGGATTTGAGCACCTAATCCAAGAACAAATCCTTAAGTTTGGTTTGCTTGATGAGACTCTTAAAGAGAGAATCAAGACAGCTCTAGAATTACTATTCCAGACATCAAGAAGACCTGAAGAAATTCCTCAAAGACTTGTAGAAATACTTGAAGAAGAGATAAGCAGATACGTATCACAAGCACCACAATAACATCAATAATGACATAACTACCAGACATCTTAAAGAACAGGATTTTCAGCGTAGTCAAAGACATTTTGTTAGGAACTTCATTATTTCGTATAAAGTGTTAACTAAGAGGTATCTGGACTCTGCTGGAGGCTTTACTTCACCGTAGTTGAGGAGGATTGGGTACCCTACAGCGTTAAGAGCCTCAAAATCCCACTCACTGTCACCTACGTACATAAACTCACTAAGTGGTATTCTGAGCTGTCTTGATAACTTCTCTAGGAACTCTCCTTTTTTAAGGGGATTAACTACTTCAACACCTTTCGGTATTAAGTACCCCTTCTCATCAAATACTAGTCTATTAGCGAATGCAGCGTCTATTCCTAGCTCCCTTCTTACAATCTCGGCGAGTAGGTCTATCCCACCACTAACGATGAGAGTGTATACTCCTCTTCCTTTTAAGAAGTTAACTAAGTCCTTAGCACCCTCAATTAACTCGTATCTGGAGAATGCCTTAATTATTTCTTCCTTAGTAGGCGGTCTCCCAAAAGCTTTAATTATAGCTTCTAAATCTCTCCTCATCCACTCCTCATACGTTATTTCTCCTCTCAGGAATTTTTCAGCATCATTGCTCTCACTAACTAGGCTTAGTGAGCCAAAGTATTCGTGTAGAGCTCTCCAAGAAGACCTCCATTTTGTTAGGACGCCATCCATGTCGAAAGCCGCTGCACGTATTCTGCAGAGCAAAATACTTCAGCCCTCCTTGAAGCTTTAGGGTATTTTTGGTGTTAAGTTATGTGTGTTTGTTGGTGGTTTACGTATCTATATCCCTCCTCATAAGCTCTCAGAGAAAGTTCCTTAGCTCTACCTTTAAAGAAGTTTGATATAGCTTCTTCTATTTTCTCTTTAACGAATAATCCTGAAACTCTGTTCAAAACTCCTAACAGAACCATATTAGCTCCTCTAGAACTACCTAGACTTGAAGCAATATCCCTAGCTGGAACAACAATAACGTTCTCGGGCTTAACTATATTCGTGATTTGCTTAATTACTTGTTCTCTTAAGGTAGAATTTTTACCTGCTAAACTCATTGATGTTGGTGGTTTTATTGTATTGTCTAGTATTAAGACACCGTCATCACGTAGATACTTCAGCGTTCTAGCACATTCTAAGACCTCCATACACACGACGTAGTGTGCTTCGTTGAAACTAAATAGTGGTGAATATACTTCTCTACCGATACCTACCCTTACGTAACTGACCACACTGCCGAACCTCTGAGCCATACCTAGAGTTTCGCCAGTCCTTACGTAATATCCTGAGATAACGGCGCTTAACGCTATAACTCTAGACAGAGTTAAGCCTCCTTGACCGCCAACCGATGATATGAGTATGTTAAATACTTTATCCTTACTCATGAGGACTCACCTCAACAATAGCTTTATACGGGCAATATCTAGCACAGAGACCACACCCTACACAGTCATCTAGTGAGATCTTAACTTTATTATCGTCACCTACATATAGGGCTGGACAGCCAGTTAGTCTAACGCAAGCCAGACATCTAACACACTTATCACTAAGAACAGTGTATTTCTTCTTTACTCCTTCTTTCCTAACCTTAAGTAGAGCGCAAGGAGCCTTAGCAACTATTACGTTAACGCCTGGCTTCTTAATGAACTCACTCACCTTATTGATCATCATATCTATCTCAAAAGGATCGACTACAGCTAAGTTATCAACCCCTATAGACTTGAGTATCTCAACAATCTCAACAGGTTTCGTAATTCTACCAGATTCTGTAATCTCCCAAGAAGGTGTTGATTGATGCCCCGTCATAGCAACAACAGAGTTATCAAGCACTAGAACAAGCATATCTACTCTCTTATTGACTGCCTCAATTAATGGCTGAATCCCTGCGTGAAAGAAGGTTGAGTCTCCTATAATAGCTATAACGGGCTTATCGAATCCCCCCACCTTAAGACCCATAGCCATCGAGATGCTGGCCCCCATACTGTGTTCTGTCCATATAGCGTTGAGTGGTGGGTTAACACATAACGCATAACAACCAATATCTCCGAAAACAGGTATCTCATCACGATTATAGCCTGCCTTAGCTATGCCAAGAAGCATAGCAATACATGAGTTCCTGTGAGGGCAGCCAGGACATAAGGGTGGCGGGCGTGGAGGAACTTCAAGATCCTTGATCGCTCCACTATGTAAGTACTCAGCGACTTCATAACCTAACACTTTTGAGATTGCTTGAGAAACTACACGCGTGTTGAGCTCGCCCTCCAGAGGTAGGTAACCACTTAACTTACCGAATACTTTTATCCTTAAGTCTTGGTCTTGCAGCAATGCTCTAATAGATTCCTCTAAGTACGGATTTAGCTCCTCAACAATCAATACTTCCCTGCATTCACTCAGAGAATCTAGTAAGAAGTTTCTCGGAATCGGGTACAACACATCTACCTTAACTACCCTAACCTTACGTTCCCACGACTCTACCCTACCTAGAACTTCCATCACGTAATTATAACTCACACCCTCAACAACAACACAGCTAGAACCGCTACCTAACACTCTGTTTAGTCCGTATTTTCTTGCGAGGTCTTCAGCTATCTTAAGCTGATTATTAAGCCATTTATGTCTTTCTAAATTCCACGTCATACCTGCTCTCACGTACCTCGGAGGATCTTTACGAAACTCACGATACTTCTTAGGGGGTCTCACATCACCTGTTATAACCTCACTCACCGCGTGGTTGACTCTAGTAGTAGTTCTAAGTATAACTGGCAACATGATATCCTCGCTGAAGAGTTGAGATACTACGGTAAAGTCTTTTGCTTCCTGAGGTGATGAAGGAGTTATCATAGGTAGTTTAGAAAGCTTAGCATACCATCTACTGTCTTGTTCTGTCTGGGTCGTTATGGGTCCTGGATCATCAGCTACTAATATCGTGAGACCCCCGTTAACTCCTGAGTAAGCTGCTGATAGGATAGGGTCTGAAGCAACGTTAATGCCTGGTCCCTTCATAGTCACGAGAGATCTAGCACCACCTAAGGAGGCACCTAACGCTATCTCAAAAGCTACTCTCTCATTCACAGCCCACTCAGCATATAGGTCTAGACCATCACCATATTCGTGAAGAGTCATGAGGACTTCACTAGACGGGGTTCCTGGATATCCTGTCACCACATAAGTTCCTGATTCAATAACACCCCTAGCTATGGCTTCATTACCCATAAGAGCAAGTCTTATTCCAGCAGGAGCTTTCAACGGATTTAAAACACTCACGGCTTTAACCCCTTACTAAATTCCTTCATAAATATTAATGCCCTACTCAAAATCCAGGACGAAGAAACTACTGGGAAGTATTTTGAGGTTCTGGCGGCAATCTCGTATGAGCCCTCACCAGCGAAGTACCCTACGACAGGCAGACTGAAGTAGGATTGTTTCTCTTCAATAATCTTAGCAATCTTTTCAGGACTCTCAGCGGCTGTCGGAACGTAAGCAAGTATTGCTAAATCGTAGTATTCTCTGAGCTCACTCAATGTTAGGATATCTGCTAGAGTCTCTATGTATGTGTCTCCGCCTAAGTCTAGCGGGTTAGATGCTATACCTCTCAAACCCAACCTACTTAGTGTTTCAACAAGCTTGGGTGGGGGTCTAGGGATCTCAAAACCTCCTAAATCTAGGTGTGATGCTGCAAGCACTCCTAACCCGCCAGAATTAGTGACTATTACGATTCTTGAGGGATCGAGTCTTCTCAGACGTCTCGCAAGTTCGCAGACTTCTACGGCGTCTTGAATTTCTGTAGCTAGGTAGCCTCTAATCTTTGAGACTGCTGCTCTGAAAACTTCGTAGCTGGGTGTTAAACCACCGGTGTGAGACCTAACTGCTTCTGAGCTCTGCTTACCTACCCCACCCTTAATAACACATAAGGGCTTCATAGCATTCAATAACTTAAGACCGTTCTCCACGAATTTTCTTCCATCACGTAACCACTCAAGATAAAGTATTAACGCGTCAGTATTTTCGTCCTCAGCAGCGTACTCTAATACCTCCTCGGGAGAGACATCAGCACAGTTACCTAAGCTTACGAAGAAAGAAACACCTGATGAGTATCTCCTTAACTCACTAATTACTACCCCGCCCACAGCCCCGCTCTGCGCGGCTACACCAACACTCCCTCTAGTGGGGAGTACTTCTATGCTTGCGTGAAGGAAGAAGTTACTGAGAGTTATTCCGGCGGAGTTAGGTCCTACAACCCTAATCTTGCAGGATCTGACTATGTCTTCCAACCTCTCCTGTAGGTTGTGCCTCTCCTCCTCACTAAAACCTGACGAAATTACTACAGCTAGCTTCACTCCTGCGAGAGCAGCTTCCTCAACCACCTGTACCGCTGCGTTAGCAGGGACAGCTACTATAACAATATCTGGTTTCTCGGGGAGTTCCTTAATACTCTTGTAAGACTTCATACCTAAGACGTAATCATATTTTGGGTTGATTACGTAAATCTTCTTACTAAAACCATATTTTAAAATATTTTCGAGTATTACGTTACCTACCTTACCCTTTACTGGGGAACCACCTACTACCGCGACAGATTCTATAGATTTAAAAACCTCCGCTAATGTGGGGTTCACGCACTCCCTCACCTACTCCTAATTACTGGATGACCTACAAGATATTAACTTATAACTTAACATTAAATTACCTAATAGTAGGACTCACACACGTTGGGTAGGGATAGCCTATGAGTGGGTTTCTTATACTAACTTGGAAAAAAATAAATGAAGCTATTCTTAGGTTAGCTCAAAACATAATTAGTGAGGGTTTAGAAACAGACTTAATAGTAGGTATATTAAGAGGAGGATATATCGTTGCAAGGATACTAAGCGATATGCTCGGAACTGATAATATAGGGGTAGTTGAGGTAAAGTTTTATAAGGGAATTGAGGAAAGAGCTGAAAGACCTATAATAACTCAGCCTTTAACGGTTGACGTCAAAGGGAAGAGCGTCTTAATAGTAGATGATGTAGTTGATTCCGGAAGAACCTTAGAGATAGTTACTGAGCAAGTTAGATTAAGAGGTGCCAAATCTGTCAGGACTGCAGTATTATTCTACAAACCTAAATCAATAATTAAGCCAGACTTCTACGCACAAGAAGTAAGAGAGTGGGTTGTGTTCCCGTGGGAATTATGTGAATTCGTAAGAGAGTTAAAAATGCATGAACATATAGAAAACCCCGAATTACTTATTGCTAAATTAAGATCTATAGGATTTCCTGAAGAAGAAAGATCTCTGCAAGAACTCATGATAATTTGCAGGATCTGAGCTACGTCCACGCTTTTCCAAGCGTGTTTCCGGAACTTTTTAGTTAATCAAAACTCCAACAACTGAGTAAGATGTCACGCACTTAGTCGTGAATACGCTAAATTTTTCCTCGGGAAAATCCATACTCGTAAGGTAAGGGAAACTAGAGTTGATTAAGAAGTCTTGGTTATGTTATTTATTTTTCCTTAAAACATTGTTTTAGGTGAGGGTGCTTTTATGGTTCTGGTTAGGTGGCATGGTCACGCGTGTTTTGAGCTAGTTGATGAGGAGGGCTTCACAATAGTTATTGATCCTCATGATGGAGCTAGTATAGGGCTTCCTGCACCTGTTGTTAGAGCCGACGCCATCCTGATAACGCATGATCATTTTGATCATAATGCTTACCAACTGGTTAGGAGGAGTGGTGAGACTAAGATCTTCAGTATGCGTAAAGGAGAGTTTAGAGTAGGTAAGCATAAGGTAATTGGTGTTGAAGCATATCATGACAAGTTTAAAGGCAGGAGGAGAGGTAAGGATATCCTCTACTTGATAGAGGTAGAGGGTGTTAAGTTCCTTCACGTAGGTGACTTAGGAGATATACCGGACCCACAAGACATTAACTTAATTAAAGAACCGCACGTTGCGTTCGTCCCGATCGGAGGAACATTCACTCTAGAACCTGAGGAAGTCTTAGAGTTTGTCAAGACTATTAGACCTAAGGCTGTAGTACCTATGCATTACTGGCTTGAGGGCACGACACTACCTCTCAAACCGCTTGATTACTTTCTTAAACTCACTCCCTACGAGGTTTTGAGGGTTGGTAGAGAATATAGCTTCGTTCTAAAAGAATTGGAGGAGTGGCCGGAAACGAAAGTTGTAGTCTTTTCGTTAAAGTAAGAATACATAACACAGTATTTTTTCTTTTAAGTCAGAACAACGTGTCTTATCTTAACTCCTTGCTTTTTAGGGCTTATGTTTTCTTTAGACATGTAGTTAAGGAGCGCTAGCCTTATTATCTCAGACCTGGAAATACCTAACTTAGAAGCTAACTCATCAAGTTTCCTCAACGTGATCTCGTCTAACTTGAAAGTCACTATTCTCATCATGCCACCATTAAATGATTACTCTTAGGAAGTATTCAATACACAGCAGGTAATCACTATATGGATTCTTCTTTAAATTAAAAGACATGAAGTAGGATAACTTTATATACTCCTCTTACAATATTACTCTTGAGGATGAAGAACATTCCGACAGTACACCTATCACTCCCGGACAAGCTCTACGAAGAGCTACGGCAACTAGCTAGTAGTATGGGTATTCAGGTAACAGACCTAATCAAGATATTTATTAAGCAGGGACTTTACGGAAACCTACAAGTTGAGAACCCGACTCTCCAAAAGCTAAATAATTATGATGGTGAACTCACGTACGTTAAAGGCAAGATCTACATGATCGAAAAACTCATGAATGACTTAGTAGATAAGATAGACAACCTAGAGAGGAGATTAGAAGAGCTAGAATCACCAAACCTTCTAGCCAGAACTAGGAAACCACTCCTCAAGAATCAGCAAATCAAAGCTTAATAACCTCATACTAATTATTTTACTGGCCCCGCAGAAGTTCCCCGAGTAACGGGGTATTATGATGCGGGGAGGGCCACCCCCGGCCCTTCTTACCTACTACCTAGTCACAGACAGCGTTATTATTTCGATCATTTCTTTATATTCTCTGCTACTCAGTAGCTTATCACGTATAGGTTTTATAAAGTTGATTAAGTAGTTGGCTACGGCGTTTTTGAGATCGAGTGGGTGAATCGCTCCGTTCACGTACAACTTAATTAGTTCTTCTTGCGTCCATACGTCTATAGGTCCTCCGAACTTCTGTGGTCTATCTATCGTTAACTTCTTTTCATCACCCCTGAATATTATGTGCTTAGCTATCTCTATTACGGGATTGCCTTCAACGATTCTTGGTGGGCAGTAGGCTTTAAGTACTTTATCTTTTATGGTTTCGTCCGTGTCTGTAACGAAGATGGCCGATTCCGGTTTCGATTTACTCATTTTATGCTCCATCATGAGTTCCTCAAGAGCTTCCTCGTTGAGTCCTGTTAGGTCCATTCTACCGAGTCCTTGAAGTGACGGTATTAATGGTGTGTGAATAGCTATTACCTTACGCTTCTTTAGCTTCTCAGCAACGTCTCTTTGAAGCATGTGTGCTTTTCTCTGGTCAGTCCCTCCTAAAGCTACGTCAACCCCCAACTCAAAAATATCTGTTACCTGCATGAGCGGGTATATTAGCTTGGAGAAGTCTGACTCCCCCTCATCAGCTCTCCTACCCAGTATCGTTAGAGCTCTCTTCACTCTAGCTAAGCTAGCTGACTTAGCTACCTTAAGTAAGGTGGCCCAATAATTCGGGTTGTTAACCAGGTCTTCCGCATAAACAACTCTGTACCTACCTTCAATACCTAGCGAGTCAATCACAGTAACTACGTGCTTAGCAGCCGTTTTGATTAAGCTCATATCACCACCTAACTTATCGTTAACCCACGCATGCCAGGTAGCTGCGAGGAGATTCATCCTAACACCGGCTTCAACCAGATC
The DNA here is from genome assembly GCA_938045815.1 of uncultured Sulfolobales archaeon. Classification (GTDB taxonomy): domain Archaea; phylum Thermoproteota; class Thermoprotei_A; order Sulfolobales; family NBVN01; genus Zestomicrobium. The sequence continues at coordinate 11,188 of CALIBI010000019.1, forward strand.
CTTAAATTTAAGAGCCCACACAAACCAACCTACGTGGAAAATACCGCTAGGCTCGAACCCTAGGTACCCGGACCCGCCTCCCGTCTCGAAAAAATTTCTTAGTTCCTCAATAGTCACTACCTCAGCTACGTCCTTAACCACTAACCTAATCCTAGATTCAATATCCACTCAGGCACACCTAACTAAAACATCAATACGATAAAAAAATAAGTTAGAGGTGTGAGGTAGTGTTGTAGATCAGCTACTAGCCTCACTAACTCTTAATTCTTGACAAGAACTTCTCTCTATCTACCACAGCTCTCTCGTGTAGACCGTAACCTATTAAGTTTCCTGAGCACCAAGCCTCAAGCCAGAACACGAGTTTCCTACCATCAGATTGCAGGAGGGTTGCGTGTATCTCTACCTCACTACCTACGGGTGCTGGACGTACATGATATACGTCTACATGAACACCCACAGTAGTCTGATTTTCAGGTAAGTGTTCGTCAGCAAAAATGCGGCAAGTCTCCTCCATGAAGAGAATCATGGAAGGCGTGGAAAGAACCTCTACGTTTCCTGAACCTACATGTTTTGCAGAGTGTTGCTGTGTCGTAACGTATTTCCTCACGTACTTCATACCAGGTACGAGACTCATTATTACTCACTAACTAAGTATGGTGCCAGTATCTTATAAATGACATGCCAACAACGCTAGAAACTAAGGCTGACACTTAGCTACGTCACTTAACATAATAACAGCGTGAGGATTAAAGTAGCTAAGACTACTAAGGTAATGAATGTGTGTTTAATACTATACTCGTAGGAAGGCTTGTAATCAGGCTTACTAAACAACCCCTCCTCATACAGGGACACGTATTCCTCAGTAGTTAATACAGCAATAGCTAGACTCTTCCAAGCTTCCACCTTCTTCATCTCACCAACTAGTAACGCTGTCTCCATATCCCTCATTACGTGCGGTATAACTCTCCAGGTAAGAACAGGATATAAGGAAAGATTCCCTAAATTAAGCAGTCTTAACACAAACGAGATCTCTACAGGGTTTAGGAAGTAAAAAAAGCAAAGAAAAGAAAGACTTACAGTAAACACCCTCAAAGCTATTAAAGCTGATGTCAAGAAACTCATAGTGAAAGGTAGTGAGACTACAAAATACCACGTGCTAGGTATTAACGCTAAAACGCTTGAATAAGCAACTACTTTACTAGACCCTCGTATAACGTATGTGAGCAGAACTGAAGCAAGAACGACTAGCAAGCGCTCAATACCACCTCTAGCTACCAAAATTTGGGTAGCTAGTAGTGCTAGATTGATTATGATAGGGACGTGTCTTCCCTCAATATCTCCGTAAATGAAAACAGACCTAAATAGTAGTGATGTAATCAATCTTAAAAGCTCAGTAATTCTTTTAAGAACGCTCAATACATACCACCTTATTAGCTATCATCTCTACGAAGGGGTCGTGAGAAGCTATCACGAATCCCACACCCATATCAGCAGCCTTAATAATTGCTTCGATAACGCGCAGCTTGTTTAGCGGGTCTAGACCTGCTGTAGGTTCATCCATGAGGATATACTCGTAGTTTCTTGAGAGAGCTGAAGCTATAGCTAATCTCCTCCTCTCACCACTACTGAGCTTCATAATAGGAGTTTCAGCCTTATCACTAATACCTAAATACTCAAGGTATTTCAAGCCATTCACACCGACTTCCTCGGCTGGAGTAGGGTGACTTAAGTAAAGTAGAGAGTTATCAGGAACTAAGACAGCCTTACAGTGCCTCGTCTCAGAACTAACTATTTTATTATTTCTGAGGCACCCACTCGCTATTAGCTTAAGCAACGTAGTCTTGCCTGACCCGGAAGAACCCTTAACAACTACAACTTCCCCCTTACATACCTCGAAGCTTATGTTGGTTAGTAGAGGTTCTTCTGAATCAGGGAACTTAAAACTGTCAACACGTATCTTTAGGCACTCACCATCTCCTGAATTCGGTGGTCTTAGCTCGCGATTCATGTAATCAGTAACTTCCTTAAAAGGATTTTCCGACGTCTCAGTTAGTCTCCCTCCACTGAGATACAAGACCTTACTCACGTAATCACTCCACAACGTTAAGTCGTGATCTACTACAACAAACGTTCTGCCATAATCCCTACTAAGCTTACCAACAAATCTTACTAAATTCTCAGAATTGCGTTTATCTAGGTAGGAGGTAGGCTCGTCTAAAAGAATTATTTCCTTCCCTGAATTCACGGCTATCACGAAAGCAAGTCTCTGAATCTCGCCAGCACTTAAGGTATACGTAGTTCTGCTAACGTGCTGACCTAACCCGAACTCTTCAAGAACTCTTCTCAGAGTGTTTGTGGATTTTATGTTGGTGTAGCCCGCAACCTCTGACCATACGTAGGGGGTTGAAATAAAAAACCAAGGTTCTTGATGAACATACATGGTTCTTCTCTTAAGTGATTCGAGAGGCGGATTAGAGAAACCCTTAACAGTACCCTTAATAGCTGAAGGTATTACACCACTCAAGGTTTTCAGCAGTGTTGATTTCCCAGAACCTGAGGGCCCAACTAGTAGGACTACAGAGCTTTCCTCAATACTGAAGGAAACATCCTTCAGTATGTGGGAGTTATTAATCCATACGTTGATGTCTTTCACTTCTATCAAATCAGGTACTACCCTCTAGCTCTATTAATAAACGTGATAACAGGTGATGAGAATGCTAAACCTACTAGAGCTTGACCTAAGTTAACAGGAACCTCAACGAAAGCTTCTTCAGGAGGTATTCCCTGAAGAGGGTTAGAGACAAAGTACTCGTAAAGGAAATATCCTGTAACCATTATCAGCCCACTAAGTAGGACCGGAATAACGAAACTTATGCTTTCACCCTTAGCTCTAATTACGAAGTAAGTTACTGAAGCAGTGACAGTTAAACCAATCAGGATCCAGAACCATGTAGTTATTGTGAATGTTGCGGAAAGCGCCATGACTTCAAAACCCATAATACTAAGCGGCACAGAATATACCTCAACTTCTCCAGTGAAAAGAACTACTCCTAACCCAGCTATCAAAACCCCTAGAAACACCCCTATGATCAACGAGGCTACTCGCACTCTAGAATGAGGTAATTCCTTCCTGAAGAAAGAAATTAGTAGTGATGCTACGAAGCCTTCAGTAAACTTAATCACTAGCGTGCCGGGCGCGAAGATCCCGTAACCAGTCACCAGGTCTGCTAGAGCTGAACCAACTCCTCCCGCAATACCTGCGGTGAGCGGTGAAGTCAGTGCTGCGATAGTGTATATAGCTACCTCACCAAGATTAAAATAGCCTCGAGTAGCTGGTGTGTATACTTGAAGTACTATGGTAGCTATTAAGACCAACGCAGTATATAGGGAAACCCTAACCACGTTCATTAACTGCACCCACGTACCACAACATAAGAATGTTTTTAGGTGATTAATTCACTATTAGGTTCACCATTAGCTAGCAACATTCACATGAGATACTTCAAGCCTAACTCCGTTATAGAGACTACCTTCCTAGTTCTCCCCTCAACCTTCTCGTAACCAACTACTTTCAGGAGACCTAATTCAATAAGTTCTTCTACGTGCTTGTATATAATCCTCTTGCTTACGTTGAGTCCATGCTTCTGCTTAAGTTCTTTCCACAGCATGTATGGGTGAGCTGGGTTGCCGTAAGCAAGAACCTCTAAGATTTTCGTTTTAGTAAAGCCTAGAGTTACTATATGTTCTTCAGGTTTCACGGTCTTCCCGAGAAGAGCCTTAATAACGTATGGGTCTTGTAACGGGTCGCCCGACATTAAGGCTACAGTAGTGAGGTTTTTCATGTTTTTAGTGAGTACTTTCTTAAGTGCAGCTATGCATGAAGCTCCTACAGGACCTATTAAGAAGCCCTCCATCTTAACCATGAGTTCACTGGCTTCAAGTGCTTCATCATCGCACACACTAACAACTTCTACGAGGTCCTGTTCTTCAAGTTTTTTAAGGTATTCTTGGAGCATGGGCTTAGCAACGTAGATATCTCTTAGTAGTGGGGATTCTTTACATGCTCTGACTCCTAAGATCTTGTGTTGGACTCGTAGATCCTCAAGCACGTAATGAATACTTAAGGCTAGAACTCCATCACCTATCGGAGCTACGATCATTAAAGGCTTCTTCTTGCCTAGCGAGTAGATTATTTCAATAGCTATTGTTCTGTACCCGTCAATTAAGAATGGATTAGTAGGTAATACTATTGTGTCATAAAACTGCGTGCTCTTTAAGGCTTTAGATAATGCTTCCTCATAACTATCAACGAATCTAACCTTATCACTCACTAAGAGTGTTTTATATGCTTTGTTCAGAGTAACGCTGGACGGTATGTATGCTTTGCTGGATATCCCGGCACGCTTCAGGTATGTTGATAAAGATATGGCTAAGTCTCCGGTGGACGGGATCACTACGGACCTAATTTTGAAGTACTTTAGAGCTGTAGCTAGCGTAGCAGAACCTCTATCTATGAAGGAGCCTGTAGGATTCTTAGATTCGTCTTTTAAATACGGCGTTAAGCCAATACTCTTCCCGATCTTAGCAGACTTTACGAGGGGAGTATTACCCTCACCTAAAGTAATCTTTGGCGTCATGCGTGAAGTATATAAGTTGCTACTCCAAGCCCAAATTCCTGATCTCTTACCCCTTCTTAAAGGCTCGGAAGAACGAGTTATTAAGAGACCCCCGCAATTAGGGCAGCGATCAATATACCTAACCTCACCCACCTCATAACCACACCTAACGCAGCGAAGCTCGATCCCCAACTCTAGCCACACCTAAGACGTAATTCGATAAAAAGATAAAACACTAAAATCTATAAATCTATTTAGGTATTCACGATGACTGAGTGGCCTAGAATAGCTGTGGGGGCAGTAGTTCTTAAAAATAATGATGAGATCCTGCTTATTAAGAGGAAGTATCCTCCATCACCTAATCTGTGGTCAATACCTGGTGGGCACATAGAAGTAGGGGAACCCGTGCTAGTAGCCCTATTTAGGGAATTAGAGGAAGAAACCTCACTTAAAGCTAGTAAGGCAACACTACTAGCCATAACTGAATACATTAGACTAAGGAAAGACTACAGCGTAAAATACCACTACATAATATTAGATTACCTAATCACCGACGCCGAAGGAGAGCCTACAGCAAACGAGGAATCTCTTGGCATAGGATTCTTCAGGTTTAGTGAGGCTTTAAAGCTAGAATTAACAGACACTACTAAAGAATTAATAAGACTAATAATGAGTGAAGGTACGAGCAAGGTGAAACACATAGTTAACGTAGTCTACGAGTAGCGACTCCGTCTAAGGATAAATACGGCCTCTCCACCTAGGGAAGGGTATTGCGTCCCTTATATGCTCTATCCCCGAAACCCACATAACTAACCGCTCAATACCTAACCCGAAACCTGAGTGAGGTACGCTTCCGTACTTCCTTAAATCAAGGTACCACTCATAGTCTTGATAGTTAAGTCCTTCAGCGATTATCCTATTATATAGTTTCTCGTAGTTATCTTCCCTCTGCGAACCACCGATAATCTCGCCGTAACCCTCAGGAGCAAGTAAGTCAAACCCTAACACTACCTCAGGCCTCTTAGGGTCTTCTTTCATGTAGAAGGCTTTTATGTGTTTGGGGAAGTGCGTCACGAAGAACGGGGTTTCAAACTCTTCTGTTAAAGCTTTCTCTTCATCAGCACCGTAATCATCACCCCACTTAATGTTAAAGCCTTTCTTCTGGAGAATCTTGATTGCTTCATCGTACGTTATCTTGGGGTAAGGAATCTCAAGAGCTTTCTCCAGCTTAGAAGTGTCTCTATTGAGTAATTTAAGCTCTTCTTTTCTTTCTTCCATGGTCTTAGCTACCGCATAGCTAACCATATCCTCCGCGACCTTCATCATGTCCTCCATATCGTACCAAGCAGCCTCCACTTCCAAGTGCCAGTACTCGCTGAGATGCCTCCTAGTTCTTGATTTCTCAGCTCTAAATGAGGGTGTTAAAGCCCAGACCTTATTCAGAGGGAATATCAAAACCTCAAGATATAGTTGAGCTGACTGAGAAAGATAAGCAGCTTTATCGAAATATTTGACTTCAAATAAAGTAGCACCCCCCTCTACTGCTGACCCAGTAAGTATTGGTGGTGTGGTTTCCCACCATCCATTCTTTATCAACCAATCTCTTAAAGCCTGAATCATCGTGTGCTTAATCTTAAGTAACGCTATCATCTGCCTAGATCTGAGCCAGAGATGCCTCACGTTTAGTAGGTATTCTATGTCCTCACCTCCCTTTATCGGGAAGGGAGGTGAGTAACCATAAACAATTAAGTTGCTAGCCACTATTTCTTTACCGCCTGGAGCCCTAGCATCAATCCTCACAACACCTTTAACCTCAACACTAGATTCCCTAGTCAGCTTCTCTACGAAGTCCCAGTCACTAGACAAGCAACTCTTATCGAAAACTACCTGAATGTAGCCTGAGTGATCTCTAACCCACGCGAAAACCTTGCCGCCAACCTTAAAAATCCTGTAGACCCAGCCACGAATAACTACTTCAGACCCCTCATCAAATTTTTCGAAGACTTCACTTATGTCTGGTGTCTTAGGAAACATCCCCTCACTACCTACACAAATTAGGATTCGCAAGTTTAAATAACTATTAACGTCTAGATGACTTCAAGCACGTATTAGTCATGATTAATTAACTACTAAATCTAGAAAAACCTTACGCAGTAATCACTTTAACTACGATCACGCTAACCCGTTATTAACTACACGTAAGCTTCCTTCAAATTTCTACGTTAACCTAAAACTAGATAGGTTGGAGGTAATGGGAATAGTTTTGATGTATTCAGCTCAAACTACATCGGAATTAGGCCGTGTTTCTTTGGTGGTGTTCTAAATCTTACTTCCCGTTTTGTGAGCATGAATTCAAGAGCTCTCACTAGTGTGGGTCTAGTTTCTGCTGGTTCTATGACGGAGTCTATGTAGCCTCTTGCAGCAGCTATGTATGGGTGGAGGAACTTATTCTTATACTCAGTAGCTAATTTATTGAGTAGTTCTTGTCTTTCTTCAGGTGTTTTAGCTTTTGAAAGTTCAGTTCTCCATATTATTTCGGCAGCTCCCTCAGCACCCATAACAGCTATCTCGGCAGTAGGCCAGGCTACTACGAAGTCCGCGCCTAAGTGTCTGGAACTCATAGCTATGTAGGCACCCCCGTAAGCTTTCCTCACTATGACAGTCAACTTAGGCACTGTTGCCTCACTATACGCGTAAAGCACTTTAGCACCATGTCTTATTATGCCGTTGTGTTCCTGATACGTGCCAGGTATGTATCCCGGAACATCTACGAAGGTAACTATAGGTATGTTAAACGCGTTAAGTATCCTAACAAACCTAGTTATCTTGTCTGAGGCGTTTATATCGAGGGCTCCCGTGAGAACCATTGGCTGGTTAGCTACTACACCGACTACCCACCCATTCAGTCTCGCGAACCCTGTTATAGCGTTTCTAGCGTAATCTCTCGACACCTCAAAGAAGGAGCCCTTATCAAAAACAGCTTCGATAACTTCGTACATATTGTAGGCTTTTAGAGGATCTTCAGGAACGAGAGTATTTAGTTTCTCCTCCATTCTTTCGGGAGGATCACCTGAAAGTATTCTGGGAGGTGCCTCCATATTGTTTGAGGGGAGGTAACTAAGTAGTTTCTTTACTAAGCTTATAGCTTCTTTATCGTCTCTAGCTATGAAGTGCGCTACACCACTCTTGGTTACGTGGATTCTGGGGCCTCCTAACTCCTCCTCCGTGACTTCCTCCCCTATAGCTGCCTTAACTACCCTAGGACCTGTTATGAACATGTAGGAGGTTTTATCAACCATTATAACGAAATCCATGAGTGCTGGAGAATATACTGCACCACCAGCACAAGGACCCATTATGACAGCTATCTGAGGCACTACTCCTGAAGCCATGACATTCATGTAGAATATGTCTCCATAACCCTTAAGAGAGTCTACACCCTCCTGTATCCTGGCACCGCCAGAATCGTTAAGGAATACTACGGGCATGCCGGCAGACATAGCGTACTGCATTGCCTTAACTATCTTAGCAGCATGCATCTCGCCTAACGACCCGCCCATAAACGTGAAATCTTGAGCTATCCCTATGACGGGCCTATTATTAACCCTACCCATAACAGTGACTACACCATCACCGTAGGCTTTCCTTTCAGTCATGCCGAACTCCGTGGCTCTATGAGTTACCAGCATATCGAACTCCAGCATAGTATTAGGATCAAAAAGCAGTTCAAGTCTTTCTCGCGCTGTCAACTTCCCCTTAGCGTGCTGCGCCTCAATAGCTTTCAAACCACCACCTAGCTTAGCCTCCTCCTTAAGTCTCCTCAACTCAAGTATCCTGGACTGTAAGGACTCCTCCACCAATTTAAACTCCCAGATATATTTGTGAAAGCATTAAAAACAATCCATAAGGATTTATTGATTATTTTTAAGGAGTATCACTTAATTATATGAACGGGCTGAAGGAAGTGAGCAACTCAGTATACGTCGTAGAAGTTGAGGGAAGGAAATACAGAGTTGAGGTAGTAGAGAACAGTAACGGTACCTACTTAGTTAGAGTTAATGATAAAAACATAGTGGTTAGAGTTAGTGAAACCGAAATTACTCAGGAACCCGAACTCAACGTGGTTGAAGCGTCTTCAGTAAGTGAGGTCGTGCAAGAGACCCGACCAGCTGAGACAGGACTAGAACATGTTCTTGAGATGAGAGGACCTGAAGTTCCTTCAGGAGCTACTATAATATCCTCAGAGATTCCTGGAAAAATACTCAAAATACTGGTTTCAGAAGGCTCTAAGGTAGGTGTTGGGGATACCGTAGTAACCATAGAATCCATGAAGATGGAGCTAGAGATAAAATCTCCGAGAAACGGGGTAGTGGAGAAGATTTACGTGAGGGTGGGAGACACCATAAACGTAGGCGATAAAATCGCTTTAATTAGGTAGGTTTCTCGGGTTTCGTGAACTCGCTAGATCTCGTACGGTACTACGTAACCCTTATTCTCTCTCCCACCAACAATCACGTAGTATTCGTTATCGGGTACTGACTTCTCGAGCACCCCGGAAATCCTTAATAGTCCTCCTCTATACAGGAGGAAATTGTATTCTGCCTCATAACTAATTACCTCTTTAATCTTAACCCCCTCAAGAACCCTATCTACTCGAGTTCTTGAAGGGTAGAAGAGAGATCTACAGTCTCCCCCGAGGACCTCAGCTACCAGGCTTACAGGCTTGATTGGTTTCAGAACTAGCTCACCATACCTGTAGCTCCTATTATCAACAAACGTGAAAGTTATTGGCACTCCTTTAAAACACGTGAACTTGTAGGGTGGTGTTATCTTGATGTATGTTTCTGGTTCTATTCCTAAGATTCTTGAGTTTTCCAAGATTTTAGTCATGATTTTTTCTTCAGGTAATTTATCTATCTCTAGGTCTGCCTGAACAAATTCCAGTGCTTCCCTACAGCCGTATATAACTAGATCAACATCTGAGTGAGGACCGTGAATACCTGCGAGAATAGATCCCGTAATACCCATACTACTAACACTTAAGCCTGTAAGATCGCTAATGATGTCCGATACCTCAACACTAACTAACTCTATAAAATCACTAACATGTTTTCTCAATTCCCGCAGCTTTTCCTCAGGTTTAAGCCATTCTACAACTTCTGAGGTTCTGACTACCGGTATTGAAACACCTAGCGTTGGGTCGTGAAATCTGTTTCTAGCTTCTGAAGAAACTCGTAAAACCTCCTCAACACTATACTCCCTAAGCACTCTCTCGTAATAAGAGCTCCCCCTACCCCAGAGAGTAGGCTTTTTTGAAGGGACGTACTTGAGGTAAGCAGCTATTAAGCCGTTTGGGTGTGTGTTCCCGATAACTAAGTATATTCTCTTATCTCGATCAATTACTAAGTCATGGTCTAGAAAACTCCTAGTCTCAGACGGTTCGCTACCAATCATCTAGATCATCCAGTCCCGCCTCATCACCAAAGTAAGTTTGGTTTAGCGGGTTATAATTCTGAATCAAGCAATATCTTTGGTTAAGTAAAAATGAGAGAACTTAGTATTACTGTGGCTGGGGGGTTCCTGGGTTCTTCATTAGAGTTTGTTGAAGGTCCTCTCACGCTAGTTATCGAGGGGAACAGGATTCACAGCATATCTCGCGGGATTGGAGGCGCTCACGACATGCGTGGTTACGTAGTTCTCCCCCCTCTAGCCAATATGCATACCCACATACTAGATTACGTGAGTCCTGAGATTGGTTGGGACCTAGATATAGATTCTGTTGTTGGTGAGCCTTACGGGCTTAAGTACTTAATACTTAGTAAATCAGAGACTAGTCTACTAGACTCAGTAATAGGTGAGGCTATAGAGTCTATGCTGGGTTCAGGCGTAGGATACGTTGCTGAGTTTCGTGAGTTAGGGGTTAAGAATCTCAAATTAGGTAGCAAGAAACTGAGAACCCACTACGTTCTTAGTATGTCTTCAAAACATGAGAGAGTAAGTAGTGAGGTGGAGGAAGTCATCACGTACTCGGACGGCATTGGTATTTCCTCACCACACTACTTCGCTTTAGAAGATTTGGGGAGTATCTTCAGGTTAGCCAGGAATTCAGGTAAGTTGGTTCATTCACACATTTCAGAAACGAAGGATACGCATGAGGAAAGAGACTTAGAGAGGCTTTTGAGTGTTGGTAGACCTGACGCAGTAGTTCACGGTGTTTGGTTAAGTTCTGAAGAACTTCAGCTTCTTAAGGACCTAAAAATCACTCTAGTTTTGTGTCTTAGGTCTAACATGTGGTTTATGTCTGGCTTACCTAAACTGAAGAGTATTTATGAGGTGGGGGTTGACGTAGCTGTAGGCACGGACAACTTAGGGTGGGTTAAGCCTGACTTATGGAGGGAGGGTGAGTTACTCTTACTTCTTGCTCGTAACGTTGGGGTTAATGATCCGGTCTGGGTTCTTAAAGCTCTGACCAACACTAACCCAGTAGGTGTGCAGAACTACTTGGTTGAGGGGGCTTACGCCAACATATTATTTGTGAAGTACTCTGGAACTCCTCTCGAGAGAGCACATAATAAGCACCTAGCGCTAGTTAAGAGGGGAGGGCCTGAGTTAGTTGCTGCTCTCATGCTTGATGGTAAGTTTAAGCACTTAGGTGGTGGGCTTGAGGAGACCTTACGTGAGAGTTTACGCGACTATATCGATTGACGGCAAGATAGCTTCAAAGACCGGTGACTCGAGACTTAGTTGCCCGTACGACAAATTAAGACTACACTCTATGAGATCAGTAGTTGATGGCGTTATGGTGGGTGCTAACACGATCATTAAGGATGATCCTCAACTCACTGTCAGACTTGTTGAGGGGAGAAACCCTGTAAGGATAGTCGTTGACGGTTCTCTGAAAATACCTCTTAATGCGAGAGTGCTTGACGTGAGTACAGCACCAACAATCATAATAACATCTTCTGTTGCTGAGACATGGAAAGTAGAGCAGCTGAGGAGATTAGGGGTAGATGTAGTTATTGTGGAGAGTGAATCAACTCAAGTAGACATGAGTAAAGCCCTAGAAATACTGTATGAGAAAAACCTGAAAGACTTACTTGTTGAGGGGGGAGGCACCCTACTATGGTCCCTAGTTTCGCAAAAACTCATAAACGAATTCAGAATAACTATCTCCCCCTACGTAATAGGAGGTAAAGACTCAGTATCTCTAGTTGAGGGTGAAGGTTTCGGTAACATGAGTGAGTGGCTAAAACTAAAACTAATAAATCACAAGATCTGTAGGTGTGGTGATGAAATACACCTAGTGTATAGAGTTGAAGACTAGTCTATATAACATAACAGCCGCACGATGTTTACTTAAGCATAATCAAAAACAATTTACTAGGACTTGTTATGTAAGGCTTGAGAGTTCTTTGATGTTTAGCAGCACTAAATCTAGTTAAGATCTTGTTGAGACTCAGGATAATGCCAGATACACTATAACGGTGACTCGTGAAGTAAAAATAAAATATAAATATTCTACGAAGTAGATTAAACTTGAAGGTGTGTTTAATGAGTATGAAACATGTCTTACTTTCATCGCTGAGTGCTTTAGTGCTAATAGCCATCATAACGTCTGCTACTATATCCCCCATAAATACTGGGACTGTTAGAGAATTCCCTACTCTCAAGCAATCCTTAATATCTAGTTACGTACCCCCCAACGAGACAGAATGCGATATTATTGTGCCGGATGATTATCCTAGCATAAACATGTCTGTTACGGCGGCACAGCCCGAGCAAACAATCTGTGTTAGACCTGGAACTTACCTTGAAGTAAACGGGACCGTTATAAGTAAGAAAGGCTTAAGACTCCTAGCTCTTGGAAGACCCGAAATACCTGAGGAGAACGTGGTCATTAAGAGAAGCGGCTTCTTAATAAGAATTCAAGCCAGCGATGTTGTTGTGGGAGGATTCGTTATAGTTCAGGAAGGTAGCTGGCACGGCATAGATGTCTACACAGGTTCCCAGAACGTGACTATAATGCATAACAAGGTAACAACGACGAACGCCTCAATAAGTGGTTACTACGGAATCAGAGTATACAGGTCTTCAAATGTTCTGATTACCTACAACACTATCTACGGATGGGCTAATACGTACGGGATTTTCATTAATGAAGCAAGTAACAACACCATAGTTAATAACACAATATTCAATAACGGCAATGGAATTAGGATTCGTGGAACATCAACCTACCCAGCCAGGTATAACAAAGTATTATTTAACGTAATAACTAATAACACTTACGGGATATACTTCTCAGTAGCGGCTGGAGGCATTCTTTCAGATAACGAGATATACCTAAACACATTCAATAATACCAACAATTACGGCATGCACGGAACTCCTGGCACTAATCGCTGGTACTCCACTACTGAATATACGTACGTATATAATGGCCAGTACTTCACTAGTTACTTAGGGAATTACTGGAGTGACTACACAGGCACTGACTCAGATAATAACGGGATCGGTGATACTCCCCACGTTATTGATCCTAACAACGTTGATGAGTACCCGCTCATGAAGCCGCATCAAGAATACTTTAGAGGTGTGGAAACAACCACACCAACAGAAACTACTACGACAGAGACAACCACGGAGACACCGACAGAAACAGAGACAGCTACTACCCCAGGAATGACAGTGACTGTTACTGAGACTAAAACCATCGTAGTCACGACGATGAAAACAGAGACCAAAATAACTACTACGACTGCTACAGAGACCGAAATAATTACTAGGACTGCTACTGAGACATTATCGGTGACTGAAACAATCTCATCCGTTACTACGCTTAGAACAACCTCTACAGTGAAGGTCACAGAAACATCTCCAGTAGAGGTTCACGTAGTCGACTACACCGTCACGACAATAGTAGGTATAATATTATTGCTGGTTGGTTTCTCAGTAGGGTTTGTTCTCAGAAGGAAGTAAAGTTTATTTCGTTTTTAGATTTGTATTTAGTTAACAATTATTTTATGAGTGCTACGAATATATCATTAACGTTAGTGCCGGTGTATCCCGTATATATGGCTCTCCCTAACTCCTGGAAGAAGGTATAGCTGTCGTTATTTAGTAGGTATTCGTGGGGGTTTAATTTTTTCTTAACAGCTTCCTCAAAGAGCCACCCATCCACTACAGCACCGGCAGCCGGACTAATACCGTCTATCCCGTCTGTTCCGGCACAAGCAGCTACTACGTCGTGAAACCCCCTAATAGAAATAGTGAGCGAGAGACATAATTCTTGGTTCCTCCCTCCTACACCGTTCCCCCTAACCGTGACTGTGGTTTCCCCGCCTGCTAGCAGTGCGGCCGGCTTACTCAATGGTTTTGAGTAATACGTGATGTTTTTGATGATGGAGCCAAGAATTCTGCCAGCCTCACGAGCTTCACCCTCGAGCATAGATGTTAGTATCATGGTGTTGAAGCCTTTTCTTGAGAGGGTAGAACTCATGTGATCTAGAACCGACTGATTACTGGCTATGATGAGATTATGAACCTTACTAAAGAGTGGATCTCCTTCTTTCAAGGTATCAGGCGCTTTACCAGCCAACCCTTTCTCTACGAACACCTTCACATCATGAGGTAACTTATCCCATAATCCTCTCCTCATTAATACTTGGTAAGCATCATTGAATGAAGTATTGTCTGGTGCCGTAGGTCCTGAAGCTATTATGTCTAGTCTATCACCAACTACGTCACTAACAATTAACGTGATAATTTTTTCAGCTCTCACGTACTTAAGTAGCTTGCCTCCCTTCACCCTAGAGAACTTCTTCCTGACAGTATTGAGCTCCACTATATCAGCACCTCTCTTCATAAGTTCCTTAGTAACTAGAGATATTTCATCAAGAGTCAATCCATCTTCAGGAACCTCAAAAAGCGCTGAACCACCACCAGATACTAGCACAATAACTAAGTCTTTCTCCTTAACCTCCTTCTCCAGATAATTTAGTAGGTTGAGAGAAGACTCTAAAGTATTTGTTGCTGGGAGCGGGTGATCACCCTTCAATAATTTCACAGAACCAACCCAGCCCTCAATATCTGGGGTTATCACGACACCACCACATACTACCTTACCAAGTAAGTCTTGAAGAGCTCTCAACATTTTAGCAGAAGCTTTACCAAACCCTACCACATGCACGCACTCAGGAATAGAGATCTCATACCCTCCCAGAATGAGTTTGCCTTCTCTTACGCTGAGATTCTTTATTACCGCATCGTAAGGATCTGCCCTAGATAAACCCTCCTCAACAACTTCTAGCAGAGTCTTATGAAGTGGTGAAACAGCTAACTCATTAAAATTTTGAATAAACCTCATAGTAGACCCTAACTAGAATTGCTTCATACTCACTAATATTGCTTTTATTAAGACCCTTACATCGAGTGACGCGTACGTCGCTAAATTCTTAAAGAACTAACTAACGCTTCCGAAATCTCGCTAGTCTTCACCAAGCCTCTCAAACCTACTTCCCTAGCTATTAGCGTTGACTGGAGTGGCATGAAGCCTTGAGTTCTCAGCCACTCAATATCGCTTAAGACTTCTCTTACGGTGCCAAGACGTTTTATAGAGCCATTATCTAACACGACCACTTTATCAGCTACTTCACTAATTAGCTGGAGATCATGCGCTACTAAGATTACGGTGCCCCCGCTCTCGACAAATCTTCTTAAAGATAACAGAAGCTGGAGACTCCTCTTATAATCGAGTCCTGAAAACGGTTCATCCAAGACTAGTGCTTGAGGCTTTAAAGCAAGTATTGAAGCTATAGCTAACCTGTGTTTCTCACCAAAACTAAGGAGGTGGGGTGAGATATCTAACGGCTTAACTAAATCAACTATCTCGAAGGCTTCCTTAATTCTGCTTTCTATTTCATCTTTCTTTAAACCAGTCTTCTTAAGAGAGAAGCTCATTTCCTCATATATTGTGCTCGCGAAGAATTGAGCTTCTGGATTCTGCATTACCATCCCAACGATCCTAGCTAATGTGGACGTGGGTGTTTTTCTAGTATCTCGCCCTGCTACAATCACGCTACCTTTCACAGGCTTTAATAAACCGTTAAATTGCTTCACTAGAGTTGTTTTCCCAGCACCGCTATGTCCTATAATAGCTACGAACTCCCCCCTACAGATGTCTAAATTAATGTTTTTGAGAACCCATGGTAAGTCCTTCTTGTACCTGAACCAGAGATCTCTAACACTGATTAAGGAGTCGTTACACGGCTTAATAGACTCCTCTACGGGAGCGATATGATGTAGCGTGCTTGTGTTAAGCCCTACCTTATTTATTATGTTGAGCGCCTCATTCAGTGTTACAGGCATCTTATTTCTGATGAGGTTCGGCTTACGCTCACTTATCTTATAGAAGATTTCAGAAACTTGTGGAGGTCTTACTCCAGTTTTCTGAATTAACTCAACATCATTAAATATCTCTTGCGGTGTTCCTTCACCCGTAAACTCGCCGTCCTTCATTATCACGATCTTGTCAGCATGTTCCGCTATCCACTCAATTCTGTGCTCAACCACTAGTAAAGAAAGATTCGTCTCTCTCTTCAGCTTCTCGACTAGACTTAATATCCTGGTGGTTCCTACGTGATCCAGCATAGAAGTAGGCTCGTCTAAAACAAGAATTTTAGGTCTTAGAGCAAGTACTGATGCTATGGCTAGTACTTGCTTCTCTCCGGAACTAAGTTCGTGTGGATCTTCAAACTCTCTGCCTCTAAACCCAATAAAGTCTAGGATTTCAGTTACTCGGTTTTCAATTTCCTTTCTATCTAGGTTTAAGTTCTCCAACCCAAACACTAACTCCTCAAGAACTGTAGGCATTATAACCTGGAGTTCAGGATTCTGAAAAACAAAACCTATATGTCTGCTCAGTATTTCAGGTCTTACTTCTTTAGTATTCATCCCTAGAACACTCACGTTACCTTTTAATTCTCCTCTTATTACGTGCGGTATCATCCCGACCAGGGTGTATAAGAATGTTGACTTGCCGCAACCTGAAGGACCCATGATAACTACTGTTTCTCCCTCTCTCATTTTAAAGTTAAGGTTTTTTAGAACCCACTCATTACTAGCTGAGTACTTAAACCATAGATCCTCAACACTAATTACTGTAGACATACTCACACGCCCCTTAAGAAGTAATATGTAGAGAAACCTGTTAACTTAAGGATAATTAACGACGCGTATATTACTGCTAGCAGCAACAGTGATATTGTGTCTTTCCTACTCCATCTAGGAGGGAAGTAGTATGATCTTTTAGGGTACGCTCCGAACCCTCTAACACTTAAAACTATGCTTAAGTCCCACACGTAACTCATCATCCTTATTACTAAAGGAACGAAAATAGGAACTACGTAAACTATCTTCTTGACAGGATTTCTTGAATCAACTTCTAGTCCTCTAGCTTTCTGAACATCAACTATGTTCCTTATCTCCATGAACGTGTAGGGGAGTAAACCTAAGGCTAGGGCAAACATAAAGCCTGCTTTATAAGGTAGCCCGGCTCTAGTGATGACGTAATGTAAGTCATACATCTTAGTAGTACTCATGACTAACAAGAAAGCCGTAATTGGGTTTACTATCAAGAAGAACTTCCCAGTTCCTACCAAGAGACCTACATCAGTTAATCTTATGTTAGCTAGAGGGAAAGTAGCTACGTAGATGCCTACGTCCTGATACATAGATGCCCACACTAAAGTAGTCACTAGAAAGAATACTATGCTGTATGCTATAGTTAAAATGGCTCTTTTCACAGATATTTTAGCGAGTATTAGCCCTACTATAAGTGATAAGTACACGAATACTGAAACAGAACCATCCCACTGACTAACCACGGAAGCTGAGAAAGCTAAGACAAACCAAGCTAATTTCACACGAGCATCTAACCTATGTATTACGGACTCCCTAGGAATGTAGAGCCCTGATAGAGACACTTTAGTCACCTGACGGTTTCTTACGATTCTTATGATTCTTATAATGACTTAAGTTTAAAAACTTTTAAGTAGAACGCGATACCCTTAGTTAGAGAGCTACATAACACTATAAAACAGTTATGTGAACTTTTATTTCTCTCCTATCAAAACTCTTCTCGAACGCCTCGACACCCTTACTTAAAGGAAATTCTGAAGTAACTAATCTATCTACCTGAACTACCTTCTCTCTTAGTATTTTTATGGCTTTCTTAAAGGGACCGCACCTACTCCCTACAAGACTGACTTCCTTCACTACTAGCTTAGTCACGTCGATTTTGGTTGGGATGCCGTGAGTAGACTTAACTGCTATGACACCTCGTGGTCTCACAATCTCGATAGCTTCCTGAAGTCCTTCAGGAGTTCCTGAAGCCTCAACTACGTAATCAAACCCCGCTCCTTCAGGAGTGTTTCTGGCAATCGCCTCAGCTAATTCTTCACTTGATAACACTTCGTGCGCGCCCATCTCGAGAGCTATACTCCTCTTAGGAGTGTTTGGTCTAGCTACAGCTACCAAGAATCTTGGTTCATAAAGTCTTGAGAGAAGTCCTAAAGCTAGGAGCCCTATAGTCCCAATCCCTATCACTGCTATGTTTGAGTTGCGTTGAGGTGGTGCTAACTCAGTCATCTCGACTACTGCGGCAAGAGGTTCAACGAAGGCTGCTTGTAGAGGTGTTAGATCGTCCACTATATGTATTAAATCAAGTCTACTCACCACGTACTCGGCAAAACCGCCGTCAACAGATATACCTAAAGTCTTTCTGTATGGGCAGTGTGTAGATAAACCGTTCCTACAATACCAACACTTACCACAGTGAAAATTTATTTCTGTAGTAACTCTAGCGCCGATTAAAGACTTATCAGAATTTGAGTTCCTACCTAAATCAACAACCCTGCCGGAAACTTCATGACCAAGTATTATGGGGATTTTACCGGGCACGTAGGTTCCTTTATAGAAAGCCTTATCAGTACCGCAGATACCTGATCTCTCAACCTTAATCAATACTTGGTTCTCGCTTAAATCAGGCTCAGGGACTTCTGTTAACCTCAAAACACCTGGCGCGTGGAGAACTAGGGCTTTCATCTTAATCAACCCATAATAAGTAGTTACGAATTTATTATTTTCCATATCCTCAATAATCAAGCTCGTTTCACGTTAGTTGGTGTTTTGATGAGTGCTTCCAGAACGCTACTAGCTACTTGCTTTACGAACTTCTCTAGCTCATCTGCTAGGAAGAATCTAGTTGGTTTGATTAGTGAGTTACTCACGATTAGCACGGAAGCTGTTCTCACGTTTCTTAAGAGACCTAGTACATACAATATGGCTGTCTCCATATCTACCGCAACAACACCTCTCTTAACCCACTTACTAATAAATCCTTCCTCAGTATAGAAAGCATCGCAACTCACTATAGGAGCTATTAAATACTTAATACCGGAAGAACGTATTTCCTTGATTATATTCTCAAATAACTGAAAATCGGGAACAGCTGCTTGAGAAACTGGTTCACCCAAGTACTGATAAAAAATCCCACCAGAATAGTATGATGCTCCAGAAGGTATAACTACATCACCTACATCTAGCTCATTAATCATAGCACCGCAAGTCCCTAACCTAACTAAGACTCTAGCACCCAACATAATTAATTCCTCTATCACTAGGGCTGCTGACCCAGAACCTACTCCATGAACAGCTAGAGTAATCGGTTCTCCCTTAAAGAAGCCCGTATAAACGTAGTAATTTCTAACACTACTTACCAATCTAGGCATCTCCAGGAATTCTTTTAGTAAATTAATACGTGCTGGATCACCAGCAATAATAACTCTTTCAGCAATATCTTCTCTCCTGTGAACTCTTATATGAACCGTCTCACTCATATGATTTTCTCTCCACGTATTCTTGACTTAAACTTAAATATAAAAATTTATATAGTTCAAATAATTATTATAGTGAGGTAAACCCTATGATAGATCCGTATCTCGTCTTAACCGTTATAGGAATAGTAATACTTGTTATCGGTGTAGTTCTCTTAGCTGGAAAGATGAAGGGAGGGCTTATATTATCGCTGATAGGAATCTTATGGCTTTTCACTATGGGACTCTATTACGCCTTCACTTACACCGGAGTATATAGCTCAGGTCTTTACCCAATAGCTAACATAATAGGTGTCGTGCTTTTGATTGTTGGCTTAGTCTTAGTGCTTCGTTACTGGGCACGAACAGGTGTATTGAGGAGGTGAGTATGATGGCTTCTAAGTCTGTCTCATCTGCTTTATGGATTATTGCTTTCATAATAGCTGTTATCTTCGTGGTTTTCATATTCTATATAGGGTTCGACATACTGACTAAGGGGCTTGATAAACCTGGTGAGTGGATCATAACACAGCCCTTCAACGTCTTAGTAGGATATGAAATAGTAGGAACAGATGGAGCATTCTTAGTTAGCGGAGTTTTATGGGTTGTAGGCACAATCATATTCTTCATGGAGTTAAGCGGCAGAACTTTCAAAGGTTTTAGGATAGTAAGGCAAGAAATAAAATGGGACGCGATTGATGTCTCTACTACTGCATTATCTGCAGCTGTTTACGGTGGTGCGTTAGCAGCTACTGGAGGAATTCCCATAATACCGGGCTTTACGTGGGTGAGACCTGGTAATGCTCTAGCACCACTCTTCGGAATACTATTCGGTATTCCCGGAGCTTTAGGAACATCGATAGGAAACTTCATAGCTGACGCGTTAGCTGGATACTTAGGTGTAGGAAGTATAGGAGGTTTCATAGGAAACTTCATAATAGCTTACGTGCCTTACAAGTTAATGAGAGACCACAGCTTCAGGACGCCGCGCAGCATAATTGAATTCTACGTATGGGGAGTTCTGGTAGCTAGTGTGTGGTGCTCGCTATACATTTCTTGGTGGCTTGATGCCCTACAGCCTGTCATAGGACTACCTAGAGGGTTCATTTGGGGCTTCTTTGCACCTTGGGTAATATTCAACAACGCATTCATAACAGCTATAGTAACTCCAATATTAGGCTTCATACTATATCCACCAATAAAGGCGCGAGGTCTCTACTGGGCTGACAGAATAAGAATCATAGGATAAGTATAACGCCTTTTTAAGGCAACTTAATACTTTAAGCTTAATTTTTAATGTTCTGTTTAAATAGAAATACTGAGGTGTTTATGTAGTGCTTGTATGTTTGAGAGGCTTCATAATATCTATGAGTGAGACGTACGGTCTAGTGAATGACGGACTTGTTGTTTTCGACGACACTACCGGATTAATAGAGGACGTGGTAGAATGGGATGAAAGAGACTCTGTTAAGTGTGATCTTATTGAAGGAAACGAGTACGCATTAGTAATGCCTGGACTAATAAACACTCATACGCACGTACCGATGCTTATTCTCCAGGGATTAGGAGCTGGCTTAACAGGGTTTGATTGGTTAAGGAAAATCTGGTGTGTTGAGGGTTTGCTAAGACCTGAGCACGTCTACATATCTGCTAAGGCTTCAATACTCTTGATGTTGGAGAACGGTATTACTACTTTCGCTGATCACTATTTCTATGAGGAGGAAGTAGTTAGAGCTGTTGAGGAACTGGGTGTCAGGGGTGTTCTAGCTAAGACTGTCATAGAGTATAGTGAGCACGCACCAAAACACTCGATTGAAGACTCTATTAACTTCGCAATGAGATTTCGCGGGATAGCGAATGATAGAGTAAGAACCATGCTTGGGGTTCACGCAATGTATTCATGCGGCACTGAAACACTGCTTAAAGCTGTTGAGTATTCTCAAAAGTATGGTGTGAGAATTCACATGCACTTTTCAGAATCTCTGCACGAACTAGAGTATGTTAGAGACAAGTACGGTAGGACACCTACCAGCCTAGCAGAAGAACTAGGAATCCTTAAAACAAAGCCTTTACTAGCTCACGCTACGTACCTCAGTAATGAGGATATCGAGACACTCTCTAAGCATAAAGTGTATGTAGCTTACTCGCCATTCACGATAATGAGTTGGGGTCAGGATATAGCGAGAGTCAGTGATTTAGTAGAGAAAGGTGTAACAGTGTCCCTAGCTACTGACGGACCGGTAACAGACGGTGACTTAAGTCTCTTCAAGCAAATGAAGCTAGCCATAGCCGCGCAGTCAAGTCGTTATAAAACACCGATTAAGCTCCAGCCAAGAGAAGTTCTTGAGATGGTTACTAAGAAAGCTGCAGAGAGTCTTGGAATAGATGATCTAGTCGGGATTTTAGAACCAGGTAAGAAAGCCGACATAATAGTATTGAAACCTCCTAAGACTAGGTTAGTGGGCTTGCGTGACAACCCCTTCACCACCGTGGTCTTCAACCTAGGAGACGAGAGCGTTAATGACGTGTATGTTGACGGGAAAAAGATAATCTCTAATAAAACGCTACTGAGAATAAATATAGAAAAGCTTCATAAACAACTAGTAGATACTCGCACAAAGCTTTTTGAGGAAGCTATAGTGTGTGATAGGTAAACCGTAACTAGAGACTTCTTCAAGGTGGGGAGGAGCTCATTTGCGTGAGAACTCTCATAACAACTTCTACAGGATTCTTAGCGCTAGTTACTGCACCACCCATTATAACTATGTCTATACCCTCATCCACTATCTTCTTGACGTCCTCCGGTTTAATACCTCCCGCTACAGCCACCTTAAGTGATGTTTCTCGTTTTATTTTTGTTGCTTCACTTAGCAGGTCTGAGGCTCTTAAGCCACGCATTCTCTGCACACTTATTCCCACATGGTGCACGACCGCTTCTATGCCTAGGCGATTCAGTTCTTGCGCTCTTTGAAGAGGTTTCGGATGACTTATTAAGTCTCCTATCACTAGCTTGCCGTAACTACGTGCAGTCTCTACTGCTTCTTTAATTGTCTCGTCTTCTGCTACAGCTAGTACTGTGTACGCGTCAGCACCTACCTCATACATCATCGCGCCTTCTATTCCTGGTACATCCATGGTCTTAGTGTCTGCTACGACGAAGCAGCCCGTAAGATCCTTCAAAGACTTCACTGCTAGCTTACCCCAAGACTTGATTAGTGGTGTTCCTGCCTCAAGCCAGATGTTCTCGCATTTTGTTGCGGAAGCTATCTTAACTGATAACTCGAGAACCCTCATCAAATCTGTTAAATCGAGAGCTATCTGAAGTATCGCCACCATAATCACCACAGTGTTGTATTCCCCACGACTTATAAATACGTCTCTACGTTATGCGTGTGAGAAGGGGGGCTCACGACCTACGTAAGAATCTTCCTGGCTTAACCTCAGTATGCTTACCCTCCCTAATCACCAATTTTCCGTTAACTAGTAAGTACTCTACACCTGTAGAGTATATGTGCGGATTCTCAAAAGTTGCTCTATCCCTCATAGTGTAGTAATTAAACACTACCAAATCAGCTTTGAAACCAGGTCTCAGCAACCCTCTATCATGAAGTCCTAACTTCCTGGCGGGTAAGGAAGTCATTTTCCTCACAGCTTCCGGGAGACTTAACACCTTAAGCTCTCTCACATACCTAGCTATGATTCTGGGGAAAGTCCCGTAATTCCTGGGATGTGGCATACCCTTACCAAACCTCATTACGCTGCCGTCACTTCCTATAGCTACTAGGGGATGTGACACTGCTTTAGTTACGTCCTCATCATTCATAGTATGTATTACGACACTCGTTAATCCCTTGTCTTCTATGAGTAACTTAGCTATAGTGCTCACTGGGTCAGATTCCCACACCCTTGATATCTCCTCTATACTCCTCCCTAAAACTTCCGGATGACTTTCTGAGTAAGAAATTCTTATTTTATCCCAATCACTATGTCCTTCTTCAGGTATTCCGTACCTCTCCAAGAAGTTCCTCAACTTACTTAATAGATTCGGGTTACTTAATTTTTCAATCATTTTCTCAGGACCCTCCTCCCTGACCCAGGTTGGTAGTAGGGCTTCTAAGCCTGTAGAACTTGCTGTGTAGGGGTAGGCGTCAGCACTGAAGTCGTAACCCCTCCTAACGTATTCTTCAATAAGATTCAAAACCTTAGGAACACTCCCCCACGCAGGAGGTCCAGCAGCCTTAACGTGTGATATCTCTAGGCTGACGCCGCTAGCTAAACCTACTTGTATTGCTTCAATAACAGCGTCAAGAAGTCCGACCCCCTCATTCCTTATGTGTGTTGAGTAAATACCGCCGTATCTTGAGACAATCTTAGCTAACTCAATTAGCTCATAAGTATCGGAGAACATGCCGGGGACGTAAATAAGTCCTGAAGACATCCCGAAAGCACCTGCGCTCATCGCTTCATTCAGTAATTCACTCATTTCGCTAAGTTGTTTTTCTGAAGGTCTAACATCACCTACACCTAGAACAGCGCTCCTTAGAGTTCCGTGACCGACTAAAGCAACTACGTTTAAGCTTTTCTTAAGCGCCTCAAGATGCTTAAGGTACTCACTAAAAGAATACCAAGGTATACTACCAACTTCCTTGATGAATTCCACCTCACTATACTCAAGGAACTCCCTATTATTCTCTGTTAGTGGAGCGGGAGAATACCCACAATTACCTACCACAATAGTAGTGACTCCCTGAGTAACGTAGTTATCGGCTGTGGGAGTTATGAAGATACTACTATCACTGTGATTATGGATATCTATGAAGCCTGGAGCAACAAATAAGTCGTTAGCATTAATTATTTCCTCAGCGCTCTCACCAGACAAATCTCCTATCTTAACTATAGTATCGTCAATAATCCCGATATCTTTCCTGTAGGGAGGTGCTCCACTACCGTCAACAAGTATCCCTTTCCTAACTATTACGTCATATACACGCATTAAATTACCTCATAAACAATCTATAATCTCTTATTAATAAAGTTTTCACTAAATCAATAATATGGTCAAAATAACTTAGGTAGTTACCTTAGCTTATGATCAGGTCTGTCAGATTGACTTCAAATTATTAAGAATATTTATTAGCTTAGTTACACTAATCTCTCGGAGGTGTCATGATGCGCTTTAATAAAGCGGTGTCTAAGATTGTTATCACAGTGTTAGTTTTGATTGTAGCTATTGCTTTAGTGGCTACGTACTTCGTGTTTGCGCCTATACCTACTCAAACACCTACTACGTCGCCTACAGAAACTACTCCTCAGCTGAAGAGGACATTAGTTATCGCGATACCTGAGGAGCCTATGGGGCTAGATGTCCAGCAAGTAACTTGGGCTAATGAGGTGCATGCCTTGATTTTCCAGCCTCTAGTAGTGCTTGGACCCGACACGACGTTAGTTCCTGATTTAGCGTTAAGATGGGAAGTCTCTGAGGACGGTACTGTCATAATTTTCTATTTGCCTGAAGGAGCTAAGTTCTCTAACGGAGATCCACTCACGGCTGAAGCAGTCAAGAAATCTATTGAGAGGTATAGGAATATTTCGCCATACGCGGAGGACTTCGCTGACGTGGAGGAGATAGTAGTGCTAGACACGTATACACTTAAGCTAATCCTTAAGAACCCAGCACCATATCTTTGGGCTGTGCTCGTAACTGTTTATGGAGCGCCTGTCAACGCTAGGGTGGCTGAGGAAATCGGTAATGATGCCTTCAACAGGCTTCCGATAGGTAGTGGTCCCTACAAGGTTAGTGAGTGGGTTAGAGGTTCACACGTAGTTCTCGTAAGAAACGATAACTACAGAACTAACATGCCTTTCGTGACTAATAAAGGTCCTAACCCATACATAGACGAAATAATAATAAGATTTATACCAGAAGACCTTACCAGAATAGCTGAGCTTGAGGCAGGCCGTGTAGATATTGTTAGAGGTGTGCCTCTAGATGAGGTTAAGAGACTTAGAGAGAATCCGAACATACAGCTCTATGAAACCCTATCACCAGGCATACACTACATAATGGTTAATGTACTGAAGGAACCACTAAATGATGTAAGAGTGCGTCAAGCAATAATGATAGCAATTAATAGGGATGAGATAGCTGCGATACTAGATAATAACGTAATTCCTTGGTATTCCTTCCTCTCACCATCACAGATATGCTATAATAAGTCTGTTGAGGACTTAGCTAAGAGTCTCTATTCATATGATCTGAATAGAGCTAAAGAACTACTTAAAGAGGCTGGCTGGGTAGACACAAACGGTGACGGAATAGTTGATAAAGATGGTGTTCCATTAAAACTCACTCTACTCTCACCAACAGACGATCCAGCACTCAAGAAGTCTGCCCCCTTAATTCAGGCACAACTAGCTAAAATAGGTGTGAGTATAGAGATTAAGGAGTACACGTACGATTACGTAAGAGAATTAACTAGGGAATGGAATTTCGAGTTAGCTCTGAGAAGGTTCTCGTGGGCTGACCCAGACATACTGATATACCTCATTCACAGTGAGTACGGTAACTACACGTATTCAAACCCTGAAGTAAATGAGTTGCTGGAATTAGGTCGCTCCGTAGCTGACATGACCGAAAGAACTAAGGTTTACTCCAGAGCTCAGGAGATATTGTTAAGAGATCTCCCGCTAATACCTCTCTTCGTACTCAAAGAGTATACTGCTGTCAGCAAGAACGTTAAGGGACTGATAGTACTCCCACCTTATGGTACGCTAATAATAAATGACGTGCGGGTAGAGCAGAGATAGTTAGCGCTAGGTATCTAAGATGGGTTTACTCACATACGTTTTAAAGAAGTTTTTAATAGGAATCCCTGTTATTTTCGGTGTAACGATAATTCTTTTCTACATAATGTATACGTTGCCTGGAGACCCAATAAAACTTCTCTTAGCTGGGGAGAGAGTAACTCCAGCTAGAATAGAGGAGTTAAGAAGGGCTTGGGGGCTTGACCAGCCCGTCTACATACAGTATTTCTACTGGCTTTCTCATATTGTTAGGGGTGATTTGGGAGTTTCTATAGTTACTAAGGAGCCTGTTGCTCTACTCATATCTCAGAGACTTCCTTATACACTAACCTTGATGCTTATCTCAACGCTACTATCATACAGTATAGGTGTTTTGGCAGGACTTATAACAGCGTTAAAGAGAGGCACGCTGATAGATGGTTTTGTATCTATAGTAGGAGTTATTAATTACTCAATACCTGGCTTCTGGTTCGGTCTAATGTTAATGCTATCTTTTGGCTACTACCTGCAGCTCCTACCGATATCTGGTTATGAAGGACCGCACTCTTTAGTACTGCCTGCATTATCCTTAGCACTCCCCTCATCAGCCTACGTAATGAGGCTTACGAGAGCTGAGATGGTTGAGGTTCTCAACGAAGACTACATAAGGACTGCTCGGGCTAAAGGACTTAATAAGAGGAGAGTGTTGTTAGTTCACGCACTCAGAAACGCGATGATACCTGTAGTCGTTATGTTTTTCCTTAATATGCCTTGGTTAATAGGTGGTGCAGTAGTTATAGAGACTTTATTCGCTTTGCCAGGGATGGGCAGGTTGCTGTACGTGTCAATAATAAGACAGGACTACGCCGTAGTTCAGGGTATAGTACTAATAATAACTGTTCTTACGGTAGTCTTCAACACCTTAGGAGACGTTGTAGTGGCTGTTCTAGACCCGCGCATACGTGTAGAGAGAGGTGGTGGCTTATGATATCGCTTATTAGAGAAAAGATTAAGTCGCTGAGCAGCAGTGAAGAGATAAGTCTCTTCTTGAAGCACAAGAGAGGTATGGCTGGCTTAATTCTTTTGTCTTTTATGTTGTTCATTGCTTTAACAGCAGACTTCATAGCTCCTAAGAGGTTTGATGAAGTAGACCCCTCATCCAGATTATTACCACCATCTACAGCAAATATTTTCGGAACCGACCAGCTAGGGAGAGATGTCTTCAGCAGGGTTGTTTTCGGTGCTAGGATAGCTTTGTGGGTAGGTCTACTAGTAGTCGTAATTGAGGCTGGGATAGGAGTTCCTCTAGGCTTGGTAGCTGGGTACTACGGAGGATCAATAGATAAGCTAATATCAGCGATTACTGACATGCTTTGGGCTTTCCCACCAATAATTTTGGCTTTAGCTATAGTGACTATACTGGGTCCTGGATTAACTAATGTAGTTATAGCCGTCTCCGTAGTTAGTTGGGCCCCCTACACGAGAGTAGTAAGAGCTAAGACTCAATCAATAATGAGTAGGGAATTCATAATTGCTGCGAGAGCTGTTGGTGAGTCTAGTTTAAGCATAATGTTCAGGTATGTCTTACCTAATACTCTATCATCTGTGATAGTCTTAGCAACTTTAACTATACCTTCAGCAATACTCTATACTACAGCACTCAGCTTCTTAGGTTTTGGCGCTCAACCCCCAACTCCTGACTGGGGTGCTATGCTTAACGAGGGAAAAGACTACATATTTAAAGCACCGTGGTGTTCCGTATTTCCTGGATTATTTATAACCCTAACCGCATTAAGCTTTAACCTCCTAGGTGATGCCTTAAGAGACGTTCTAGATCCTAAGCTGAGGCTGGGGTGATGTGAATGTCCAGAATATTGCTTGAGGTGAGAGACCTACACATATGTTACGAGACTAGCAGAGGTTGCGTTAGAGCAGTTGATGGGGTAAGCCTAGTGATTTATGAGAGCGAAACTTTCTGTTTGGTTGGTGAGACGGGGTGCGGCAAAAGTACGTTGGCTCTAGCCATACCTAGGCTCCTTCCCCCTAACGCGAGACTCTTGAGCGGCGACATATTCTTTAGAGGCATGAACTTACTGAGGATTAATGAGAATGAGTTACAGAAGATTAGAGGAAAAGAGATAGCGATGATTTTCCAGAACCCCATGACTTCCCTGAATCCTGTTCACATGATAGGCTTCCAAGTAGCTGAAGTGCCGGCAACACATTTCAGGATATCATGGAGGGAAGCACTACTCACCGCAATAAAGCAGCTAGGTAAGGTAGGGATACCTGACCCCGACTTGAGATCCAGAAACTACCCTCACGTGTTTAGTGGAGGAATGAAACAAAGAACTATGATAGCTATGATGACAACCTGCAAGCCCAGTCTACTAATAGCTGACGAACCTACCACAGCTTTAGACGTCACTATACAAGCCCAGATACTTAAGTTATTGCATGAACTCAAGAACGAGTACGGTCTTACACTACTACTAATAACACACAACTTCGGTATAGTGGCTGAAGTATGTGATAGGGTTGGAGTAATGTATGCTGGGAAGCTTGTTGAGGTAGCTGAAGTAAGAGAGATCTTTGAGAATCCTCAACACCCCTACACTAAGGGATTAATAGGGTGCGTGGTAGCCAGGAAGAAATCGAAGACGAGATTAAATCAAATAGCTGGAGCACCACCTAGTCTCCTAAACCCACCAAACGGCTGCAGATTTCACCCAAGATGCTCTTACACGACCCCTAAGTGCTTGAGAGAAGAACCTCAATTAATTGAGGTGTGTAGAGGTCATCTGGTTGCTTGCCATAATTACGAGAGAGTTGGGTGATACTTACGGAACTCTTAATAGTTAAGGACTTAAAGAAGTATTTTGAGTTCAAGAAGAGTTTATTCTCTAGAACACAGTATGTGCGTGCAGTTGACGGAGTATCCTTCAGTGTTGAGAAAGGAACTACTTTAGGGGTTGTCGGCGAGTCGGGCTCCGGCAAAACTACTCTAGGGTTAACTATTCTAAGATTAATTGAGCCAACGTCAGGGAAGATAATATTCAATGGTAGTGACGTGACGCGTCTTAACAATAAGGAACTAAAACACTTCAGAAAATCTACTGGAATAGTTTTTCAAGACCCTTACTCATCACTGAATCCGAGAATGAGAGTAAAAGAAATACTTGAGAGACCCCTTAAGATACATAGTAATGATGATGAAGAAGCACGCCTGGAGAAGATAATTAAGACCTTAGAAGAAGTTGGTTTGAGCGCGGAGCACTTAATGAGATACCCACACGAGCTTTCGGGAGGTCAGCAGCAGAGAGTAGCTATTGCGAGAGCAATAATACTTAGGCCGCTCTTAGTAGTTCTTGATGAACCAACCTCCTCTCTTGACGTATCGGTACAGGCGCAGATACTGAACTTGTTACTAGATCTTCAGAACAAACATGAGCTGACATACATATTCATCACTCACGACTTACTAACAGCTAAACACGTTAGTGACTTCATTATGGTGATGTATTTGGGCAAGGTTGTAGAATACTCGACTACGCACGAGGTTTTCAGAAACCCTAGACATCCCTACACAGTCTCTCTATTCTCCTCAATACCTATACCAGACCCCAAGTTAAAGAGTAGGAAACGCATAGAGGTAGTAGGCGAGCCTCCAAGCCCTCTCAACCCGCCTGAAGGTTGCAGATATCATCCTAGATGTCCTTACGCTACGGAAGTATGCAAGCTAAAAGAACCCGAACTACTCGAATTAAGTGATAAACACTTCGTGGCGTGTCATAGAGTAAACGAGCTAGATTTTAGTGAGTTTCTTAACGATATGAGTAGTTTTTTATCTGATTAATTAGTATTACATTGGTGAGCTTAATTGAACCTTACTGATCTCGAGAACTTTATTCAGGAGAGACTAACTAAGTATAGGTTTCCAGGCTTGAGTATAGCTCTGCTGAGAGGTAATGAAGTAATATATTCTAGAGGTTTCGGCTTCCGAGATATTACGGAGTCACTTCCTGCAACTCCAAACACGAACTACTGTATCGGCTCCATAACTAAAGCATTCACAGCTGCAGCAATCATGCAACTAATCGAGAAAGGTTTGATGAGTCTTGAAGATCCTGTAAATAAGTTTATTGATGTGATTAAATCTAGCGATATTAAGGTTTATCATTTACTCTCGCACACGTCAGGCATACCTGCACTAGGTTATGCTGAAGCCTTAATAGATAGTTATTACGGACTAAGCGATCGTTGGTTTCCTATAGCTACTCCAGATGACGTAATAAGCTTCATGAGGAATTATAATGAGTGGCTTATACACAGACCTGGTGAGAGATGGTTTTACCTAAACGAGGGCTACGTTCTTCTGGGGAAGATAATAGAGAAAGTTAGTGGTATGAGTTATGAGTCTTACGTTAAGACTAATTTACTGGATAAACTAGGGATGAGGAGGAGCTACTTCAGCAAGGATGAGTATTTGAGAGATAACGATAGAGCTACACCATACCTCATAAATAAGGAGGGCAAACACGTCAAAGCAGAACCAGTCTTCGGAATCTCAGCTGATGGAGGCTTATTCAGTAACGTGATAGATTTGCTGAAGTTTGTTGAAGCCCTAATTAATAGGGGTTCCCGCGGCGACGTGGAGATCCTCAGTAAAGATTCTGTTGCTCTAATGGAGAAAACATTCATTCAATTACCTTATGAGACACCAGTAGCTGATTCTTACGGTCTTGGCTTAATAATACGTCATGATTTCTTTGGTCACAAGCTAGTCGGTCATAGCGGGTCCGTGTTAGTTTATACAGCTTACGTGGGTTACGTACCTGATGAGAAGATAGGTGTAGCGATCTTAGCTAACGCTTCGGGTTATCCACTCTCTCTTATTGGTGGGTATGCTTTAGCCATACTATTAGGAAAGAATCCTGAGAAGGAGTTATCTTACGTGCTGACTGAGAGAGTATATGAGAAATTAGTGGGGACATATAAAAACTACAAAGAAACTGTCAGGATACACGTTAAGAGGAGTGGGGACATGTTGTTCCTGGAAGAAGATTCTAGAGATTCAAATCCCGTGCCTCTAGTGCCTGAGAAAGTATCTGAGGATTACGCGTTATTTAAGGTTTACACGTTAGCTAGCAAAATCCCGGTAGAATTCTACGTAAGAGACTCAAAAATCGTGATGATTTACGACAGATACGAATTAATAAAGTCGAGTTAAGACTAAAACGATTTAGCTTTTTGTTAAGTTACAGATACTCATAAGTGCTTAGTTCTCTTGAAGTAGTTATACGCTAGTAATGCGTGTAGTGCTGTCCCTAACCACAACACGTCTTCGTCTACGTTGAATTTTGGGTGATGGTGTGGGTATATGATACCTTTGTCTTTATTCTTTACTCCGAGCGATATGAAAGCACCGGGTACTTCCTGGAGGTAGTACGAGAAGTCTTCAGCCCCCATAGTCATTAAGGCTTCGGAAGTATTAGTTATTTTGCTAGCTACTTCTAAAACGAAGTCAGCTAGTTCCGGAGTATTAATTACTGGAGGGTAGGAAACCTCACTTAATTCTAGAATACCCTCACACTCCCACGCTAGTGAGTAGTGCTTAACTACGGTCTCTATCCTGGCTAACACCTTCTCCCTTACGTTCAAGTCAAACGTTCTTAAAGTTCCGGTGATTCTTACTTCATCAGGTATTACGTTGCTAGCTTTACTTCCCTCAAACTTCGGTGTGGTTATAACGACAGGCGTTAAAGCGCCTACGTTCCTAGTAACTATTTTCTGGAGCGCGTTGTAGATATCGGCTGCAGGTGCTGTAGGATCTTTAGTTAGTTCCGGGTGTGCTGCGTGGCCTCCCATACCCTTAATTCTTATTACGAAGGAGTCTGCTGAAGCACACATAGGCCCTCTCCTAGTAGCTACGGTGCCTGCCGGCAGGTCAGACCAGACGTGAATACCGAATATAGCACTAACGTCTTTAAGATGTCCTTCTTCCATTATCTTCTTTGCTCCCGCACCCCCCTCTTCAGCCGGCTGGAATATTAGCTTGACACTACCTCCTAAGTATTCTTTGATGCTTGAGAGCACTCTAGCAGCACCTAACAGCATAGCTACGTGTGCGTCATGACCGCATGCATGCATCTTACCCTCAACCCTAGACTTATACGGTACGTCATTTTCTTCCTGTATCGGGAGAGCATCCATATCAGCTCTCAGAGCCACGACGTAATCTCCTCCACCCCTAACAAAACCTACTACACCTGTTTCAGCAGCCCTAACATACTCAATGCCAACGCTAGTTAACTCCCTCATAATAATCTCTGACGTTCTAAATTCCTCAAACCTTAACTCAGGATACATGTGTATATCTCTCCTCAAGCTAACGACGTAATCACTTAAGGACTTAGCCAGCTCAATAATCT
The DNA here is from genome assembly GCA_938045815.1 of uncultured Sulfolobales archaeon. Classification (GTDB taxonomy): domain Archaea; phylum Thermoproteota; class Thermoprotei_A; order Sulfolobales; family NBVN01; genus Zestomicrobium. The sequence goes on from CALIBI010000019.1 coordinate 43,891, forward strand.
TAACTTCAACAGGGTCTAGCACTAGCTAAACACCAAATACAAGAAAGATGAAATAATATAAATTGTGTTTGAAGCATACCCTTAAGTAAGTAGTCTCTTAAGATAAGGATTACTCCTCCTCTCACGATCTAGAGTCGTGATATCGCCGTGTCCAGGTAAGACTAAATAATCACCAGGTAGTTTAACTAGCTTAATCAGCGAGTTTCTCATATCTCTTGATGAGGATCCGGGGAGATCCGTCCTCCCTACGGTACCCTTAAAGAGAGTATCACCTGTTAAAAGCAGGTCCCCTACCACGAGACATAAACTACCTCTGGTATGACCTGGCGTGTGGAGAATCTTAATTTCTAATTCCTTAGTGAATTTTAAGGTGGTCTCACCACTTATTGCTTCAGTAAGTTCTGGTAACTCAAACACGTCACCGTAAAGATCCTCAGCTAAGAACCTACTCTTACTAAGTAGCTCAAAATCTAACTCATGCATCAACAATTTAGAGTTGTAGAGTCTGGATACCCGGTTAGCGTAAAAGACGTGATCAAAGTGACCATGCGTAGCGATAACCAGACCCACCTTAACAATACCTAAACTCTCTATAACTCTTGCTATGATATCTGGGTGAACTCCCGGATCTATTATGATTCCGAACTCATTATCGTGTACTACGTAGGTGTTGGTTCTTAAAGGACCGCCAACAATCTTGTGGTAGTTGATCATGCGAGCATACCTAAAATAATGCTCGTAGGGGATAATAACAAGTAGTTAAGTCTTCACAATAATATGTAACTTAAAAAGTATCTCGCACTTAAACCTAGTTGACTGATCTTAATTTACTGAAACATTTTCTTTTGTTCTTCAATACTCTTCACTATCTCCTTAACTTCATCTCTGGATAAGAGACCGATCTCAGCGAGTCTCGTTAAAGAAACCTCTATCCTCTCTAACGAGATGTTGATGAGTAGGTTTTTGGCTTCGATTTCTGACTTCATATCTTCTCTTTCTATTAACTCTTTAGTCCAGGACAGGTAGTTACGTAAACCCTCAACTTCAACAGGGTTGAGTTTCGAGCTTAGCCACCCACCAGGTTCTAAGATGGTTGGAGTGATTATTATTGAGCGTGATGACCCGTTCGAGACGTATGACGTGTAGATTATTGGGATCATATATAATCCTTCACCACTAGAGGGGACCGAGAGGCTAATCTTTTCTATTTCTCTCTCTACTTTAATTAATCCTTCTCTATACTCCTGAAGATTACCTCTTATATTGTCAGACCTCCTGTCAGCTTCTCGAATAAGTGATTCAAGCTCGTGCTGTAGAGCTTCTTTCTCCTGAAGAAGTGCCTTAACCTTATTGTTCTCGGCCTCAACCATCGCCTCAAATTTCTTTTCAACCTTCTTAAGCTCATTCTCGTATTCTGTTTTCTCCTCGCTTAACTCATCCTCAAGACTTTCTAGAGTTTTCTTTAGTTCGCTTAATCTTTTCTTTAAGTCTGAAGTATCTCTCCCGTAACTCTTCGCTTTCTCGATCTCCTCCTCAATCCGCCTAATATTTTCCTGTGTTTCCGCTATTCTATTCTTAATAGTGTCTATGTGGGGTTGATATCTCCCTCTAACTCCTGCTAACTCTTCCTCCTTCTTCTTCCTGAGCTCCTCGATATTTCTTAACACAACCTCTCTAGTCTCTCCTATCTTCCGATCTAACGCCGTGAATTTATCTTCGTATTCTTTCTGAATACTCTTCTTCCAGTTACTCAGGAACTCACTAACCCTCCCTAGTACGTTACCCACGTAATTCACCAAGTCGTTAATCTTACTTAGTGTTTGCTTGATTTTTTCTGACACCCTAACATGATCTGCACCGACCCACGGAAGCTCTACGAGTGGGATGTTATAAGGCATGACGTGATTCGCGAATAGCTTGAAGTCGTTGACTAATGAGGTGTCTGAAACAACATTCTCTAACTCCACAGTCTCCTTAAGGACGTTCTTCTTACCGCCAGCAATCTCTTCTATCAGCTTAT
>CALIBI010000020.1 GCA_938045815.1 uncultured Sulfolobales archaeon
TCAATTCATTCTTTATTGATACTGTTTTGTGCGTGTTTTCTACGCGTTGTTTTATTATCTATTATTACTTCTTCTGCGTGGTTATTTAAGTTTATCATTAGGAGTTTTGTTGTGAGTTATGGGCTACGCGTAGTAACTCCTAATTACCACCTAATTTTATATGGGATGTACTCAGTGTTGTTGAGTATGGCGTGGGCTAGTTTACGTGCTTGTGTTGTTATTTCATTTCTTAGTGGTGGTTGCGTTTCTTTTAATGTTGAGGTTATTGTTTTCCATATTTGCCTTACTGCCTTTCTTCTGTTTTCCTCATCATCTTTAAGATGTTTTATGGTGTTTGTTTCTTTTCTCGACATTTTTATTAATGGTCTGTCTACTACTACTGGTCTGAATTCCTCCATTAAATCGTATACTAAGCTCATTCTACCAGGTCTCCTTGCGTGGAGGAATCCTACGTAGGGGTTTAGGTTAGCAATGAATACCGCTCTCCACACTTCCTTAGCGAGTATGGAGTAGCCTATATTTAACGCTATGTTGAATGGGTCTGGCTGCTCACCTGGCGGTAAGCTCCACTTCTTAAGCCTCTTAGTAAATCCAAGCTCCTTAGGTATAAGTTCTCTTACTGCTCTCCAATATATATGCGCTGCATTCGCCTCCACTACGCCAGCATCCTTCCAATCATCTACCTTACTTAACTTATAGTTAAATCCTTCTAATTCTTTTATCGCCTCCCTAAGTATGTTTGACCCCCTACCACTACTCATCTCAACCTTATGGAAGGTTCTTAAAACTACCATCTGATTGTAAATCTTACCTCTAACAAAAGACTTAGCTAGCTCCGCACGCCTAGCCCTATTAAGCGATTGCCTCACCTGCTTAAGCCAGAGCTTAAGCGAGGAACCATACGTAGCAGGAAGTAACCTACATACCGGATTAAACCCGGAAATAAAAACTAAATCAATGCCGTGAGACCCAGCTAAAATTACAGCTGAAGCACTAATACTAACACCCTCAACTGTAATGACTATGGAGTCAAGCTGGGCTGGAGAGATCTCAACCACATCTTTCCACTCACCATTCTCCCGAACCCTAACAACAAAAATACCTTCCCGAACTCCGAGGTATGCACCGTACCTATCTATGAACAGTATATCACCCATTAAAACCCCCTCTACAATAGTGAATATATGGACACTCAGCAGGACAACGTTCAGCTACTCCAGGAACCTCACCATATGCAAGCATCTCCTTCCTCCTATCCCTTAATTCGATAAATTCTGACCTAGCCTTAGATGATATGGGTATGATAGATGGCCTCATGAAGATCCTCCTTAAGGTTGAATCTATGTTAACATATACTAGAATACCGTAGTTAACTGGTATCTCGTAATGACTTTCGAAAGCTAATGCATAACCTACTAGAGAAAGCTCGTAGATCGGGTCAGGCTTTCTAGACTTAATTTCGACTAAAAGTGAGGGAGGCATAAACGCATCTACCCTCAGAGTCCTGCTTAACCCTATGGGTGAGCCATCTATAGGGAACTCAGTAACTAAAGGAACCGTAGCAACAGCAAGGCTTTCAATAGCCATATATGCAGACCTTGAGAGAGCCCTATCAAGCGCTGCTGAGTACGTCCTCGCCGCCTCATCCCATAACTTATCAGATATCCATACCACTTCCTCATAACCTATTAAATTATACTTGCTAATGAGCTCATCTTTAAACCTAGTTCCAGCATCAAACATTAACCGATATAATTTCCCACCATCAATATTACCATCACTCTCATATATAAAACGCTTAACCGTAGTTACAGCTCGGCTGAAGATCTCATGGATTAACCTACCTCTCTGGAGAACCTGGTTATCTACCTGTCTAACCTTCAAGACATACCTCAGGTAAACATCTCTTCCATTAGGACATAAGTTACTAGTGATATCCGAGACACCAAGCAACCACGTAGTAGAAGATGTTACTGCAGAATCGCTCCAAGACCAACCACGTAACTCCTCATCAATCTCAGGCTGCGGTAACCTCCTAATTTCTCTCGAAAATCTCATCACATCATCCCATGTGAAGAACAAAACTCTCCCCAAGCAATATATCAAAAAATTAATTAATTTTATTGCAGAGCGACATATGTGTCGGAAGAAGGTTATATAACAGTAACAGACATAAAACACTACGCATACTGCGAAGTAATAATATACATAAAATACGTCCTTGGAGTTAAAGAACATATAACAGATTATATGGAGTTCGGCAGAGAAGTAGAGAAAGAAAAGAACTTAAGCTTCATAGCAGCTAGGCTTAAAGCAAGTGAAGTCCTAAGAACACCTTACATGAGCTCTAAGGAACTCAAGCTATGCGGAGGGCCTGACTACATAATAGTCTCCAAATACGGGGACCTAGTACCAGTTGAGATAAAGTGGGCTGAACCAAGCAAGCACGGAGTAGCTAAGAAGGACCACGTATTTCAGTTAGCTGCTTATGCAGTGTTGATTGAGAAGACATATCCAGGGAGGGGGTGCTCAGTTAAGAGGGGCTACATCTACTATCTAAGGCCGCAGGGCAAACTAGTTAAGGTCAACATAGATTATAACCTCAAGCTTGAGGTGCTCAAAATCCTTAAGATGATAAGGGAGATAGCTGAAGGTATTAAAGAACCGAAGCCCTCACTAAGTAGATGTCCATCCTGCAATTTCCTGAACTTATGCCCTTATGGTAGCTTGAAATATGTTAGACCAACTAAATAAGGAACTCTTCATCTTCCTCCTCTAGTGAGTAACCCTCAGATATTACAATTCTCTGAGAGTAGACTGTTGGAGAAATGAAGTAAATTTGTACGTCATAGTTGCTCCAGCCCTTAGTTATCCTCCTAATACCTGCTTCTATATTAGCTCTATCAGAAGGTCTCACAGACCCAGCGAAGGCGCTCCTCTGAATCCTACTAAGCCCTACCCTCTTAAGAAACCTAGAAACCTCTAACCTCAACTTATTATCTCTAATATCGTAGATGACTAAAGCTATGTGCTCCATAGAAAACACTATACCCTTAATCTTATTTTTCGGTTAGTGCGCCATAGTAATTCAGAAAAACCTGAATAGTTTTTGCAAATTCCGAACTTCCTTCACCTCTAGTCAGGCGAGCAGACCCGTAATCAGCGGCTATTAGACCCTGTATAAGAAGGAGGAAGACTTTCCTATCAGTTGGACTAGCATTCATCCATGACGCCCCCCAGTATCTGGGGAATAACCCTCCGTAGCTGTTGTATACATCTGTAAATATCTCAGGAGCACATACACGGCTCTTCAGATCTACCTGATACGCAGTGATTATACCTTTAAGTTCTTCATAGAAAGCATTAATAGTTTCTTCATCAACGTAGATATTCCTATTTCTTAAAAGTTTCTGAGCCCTAATTCTCGCATTCATCGGGTGATGATGTAGAAGAACTGCAAGAACTATCAATCGCTTATCATGTGGTTCTATTATGCTGTCATTCACTACCTTATTCAGGTACTTATCAGCAAACCAAGCTGAGAGTACCTCATGGCCCTCGAAACTTAACCTTCTGACATCCTGACTAACCTGAAATGCTACCTGATTGAAAGGTACTTTACCGAAATCATGTAGAATAATCGCATACTTAAGAAGACTGTAAAATGAATTCCTTAAGTGACACCCGTAGCGAATTAACCTACTATTCTCATCTAAAATTTTTAACGCGTACTCGACGTGAGTCCTTAACCTCTCTGTCTTCAAGACATTATTATCGGCTTCATAGAAGCTATATACTGGGCTAATCATACGAGACCTACCTCCCTACTATACCTAACACGGACCCTAAACTTCTCTCCTTCTAGAGATCTCTTAAGAGCTTCACGTATGTTCTCCGGACAATCATCACAAAGCCTCTCCTTCCCTAATCTGTACAGATAGTCGAAGCTAACATTAAGCTCCGCCTCAGAGCCGTACTCATCCTTACTAACGACAATGAAGTTACTGCCTTCTCTAACGAAACTACCCTCCATTCTTAGGAATAATTCCATTGCTGACTTCGTTGGTTCTAACAAATCTAGTAAAATTTGCTTTAGGTCGCTAACCAGTTTTTCATTTATATACGGGTCCTCAAGATATACGTAATTTATGAAGTCCTCATAAGATATATGCAGATTCACATCACTATTACTGCCTAAGTAATTTAGAGTTCTCTCTACTAATTCCTTGTTGTACACTTTATATAAGTTGCTATCCACCTCATTCAATGCATCTTCCTCAACCCAAATGAAAGCTTTCCCAAACTTCTCATCAAAGCGTAGGAACCTCCCAAACCTCTGCACTAACGAAAGCGGTGGGGAAATCTCAGTTATTATTAGGTCTGATGAGATGTTAATACCTGCTTCAAGAGCTTGCGTTCCTATTACTACGTATTTCTCGCCAGAATCCATTATTTTTCTAAGCTTACATACCTTAGCTTTCTTATCTTCATCGGTGAAACGGGAATGAATAAGGATCTTCCTACCATCATTTACCAGCTTATAAAAGTTGATAGCATCCTCAACAGTGTTGAAGAGAACTAAGGCTCTATTAAAATCGTTCTTCATGAGTATATCTCTTATTCTAGAAAGCTTCTCATCTCTCTTAAGGTACAGCAGCTCGACCCTGTACCTCTTAGAGCTACGTTCATCATAGAACTTAGGATCATCATCTCTATTGAACCCTACCCTCTCTACATCTCTACGAGGTAACGCGTTCTCAAATTTCTTCGGAAATGTAGCTGTCATGAGAACCATCCTGACTCCAGTAAACTTACATAAGTCTATGAGTGCTTTTAAGAAGCTGAGAGACTTACTACTATCATACATTAGGTGGACTTCATCTAAGATAAGAAAGGATGAAGTATAGATGGAAGACCAGGAGAAAAGGTAGTGACCTAAGTTATTGAACCACAAACCATACATGCTACTGTAAATTCTGTTTATGTCCTCAGGAGATAAACCCACAGCTGTTAGAGATAGAGTATCTATCGTCGTTAATGTGACTGGGTGTACTAGGTATAGGGATTCTCGTGAACCCATATGCCTAGCTCCAACAAAACCCCCACCGATGCCGTGGAAATTAAACATCTCTTTCATTTCCGATACTTGCTCCTCTATGAGGGCTCTGAGCGGGTAAGCTATTATTGTTTTCGAGTCTCGGTAGAACTCATGTAACGCAATGCTCATAGATATGAGAGTTTTCCCGTAGCCGGTGGGGGCGTTTATTAAGTAGTTCTTCTCACTAAAGGCCTCTATCTTTTCTAGTACATTGATTAATAGAGGCCTCTCGTACACAGTACCTTTCCTGTTTTTTATATATGTTAAAACCTTATCATATGCTTCATAAAGCATGTTAGGTATGCCTCCGCGTACCGAGATCCACCTCTTTTCGCCATTACGTAGGCTTCATGAATCTCTCTATACATCATACCTAGATATTCCGGATTCCCAGTAGTAACGTAGAGGTAGAGATATCGTAACGCTTTGAAAGCATGATATCCGTCACCAACGCTATCTCTCCCATTAATAAATCTGGAAGCAGGTCTTATCAGTATGTTAATTATCTTCTCTATCTCCTCCATAATTCTTTTTTCTTCCTCCCAACTCTCATGAAACCTCATCTTAGGGTAGATGCGTAACGGCATATCAACATATACTTTATAAGTTTGACCCTCCATACACACTTTGATTAGCCTAAAGCCGGTATAGTCGGCTTGACTCTTTCTAAGCGCTTCCAACAAGCTACTATTGCATAACACAGATAAGGTTATGGCTTCATCATTTATATCACCATATTCCTTAATCCTCTCTTCTATATTCTCTAATAACTCATCCTTAATTATCATCCAGTTCCCCACATTACTTGCGCCACCTGTTAGTACCCAAGTTAGCAGAGTCCTTACATCGAAAAAGAGGAAGTAATAATCAGTTCTTATGGAAGTCACATACGAAGATGCAAGTCCTATGAAAAACATGAGAAGACCGCTTAAATCAGCGTAAGTAGTTACTTGCTCCGTAAATGTCCCACTTTCTATACTTGAGATCCCTCCGTACCTATCTATCTTCATTATCTGGAACGAATAACCCTCCTCTTCAGTAAAGCCCGGAACTCCTACGAGAACATCTTTCTTATCAGATAACCTTACATCAATTCTTAAGTCCTGAATTTTAAGAGTTGCGAAAAAGTTCAACAAGTCCTGAAGACTCCTTATGTTAACTTTGAATTTCTCCTGAATTTTACGTGATGTTTGTTTTACATCATTGCCTGTGAACCTGAAATTCACTTCTTTTTCTTTTAGGACTTTTAAGACTTCCTTTATACACTCCTCATCAACATCTTCACCACATCTTCCTAGTATCCTAATATAGCCTTCGTAGAGCATTGAAGATAATAAAGACTCATTAGGTGGTGTTAGAATTTCAGCCTTCAATACCTATCGCTACCTCCTCTCCTATCCTATATCCTACATACCCGGCTGGTAACTTAACTCTCACTTTCTTAACTGTTGGTGGAATGCTTATGATGTGTTTGAGGGTTTTACCCTTTAAGTACTGTTGTGTTGATGGCTCGCATGAGACGAGATTATAGGTTGGGACAAACTCTAATTGGAGGAATTCGCTCTTATCACTTAAGGATTGCTCTATCTCAGGTGTTAAGGGTAGCAGATAATCGGTCTCAACTACCTTATCCCTCAAGACATCTGGTTTTTCTTCAATTACATCTACAACTGAAACTAGACTTTCCTTAGTCCCTATTCTCCTTATTCTCCATAAGTCATCAGCGGTAACATCTGCTGAGATTTTGAATACCGCGAATATTCTTAAAGTAGGTGGTTTCTCGTCTATTGTGGAAAGTATTGTTTTTCCTCTAGCTGGTGCATCGAAGGAGCCGTAAGGATCCTGAACAGATGGGTACTTAGTTCCTCCAGAAACTCTAACTGCTATAACTTTGTTTAGATCCTGGTAGGATAGTGGTACCGCGTTGAGGGGTTTATATGTTAGGACTAGGAGGTCTTTAGCTAGATAACATATAGTAGTAGGTGATCTACCCTCACTTAAACCTTTTCTACGTGCGTAAGCCTCCGCAATAGCTCCCAACACAGTTGATGGTGGTGGTAATAAAAATGAGGGGGTACTCTTAGACATTCCTACTATCCCTGATTGGAAACCCCATATGAATTCTACATCAGCTAAGAAACCTTTCATTTAATTCTCCCTTTAGCATCGATTATGGAATTAATTATAGCTTCTTCAGGAGTTCCGTAGCATCTATCAGCATGACATCCTTCCTCTGTGTACGCATGTATTACCGTGTTGTAATTGACTTTGCCCTTCTTCGCAGCAGCTCTCTCCGAGTAATCCTTAACAAAGCTTGACGGCATAGTCCACGCATCATTTGAAACCGCTATCGCGATTGACTCCCACCTAACGTCTGCTGGGTTAAACCTAGTTCTCTTAGCACCTACCGGAAATTCTATAAGGAGTCTTCCAAGAGCGTCTAGGGAGGCTCCTGCTCTACGGGTTATTTCATCCTGACTGATTATGGGTGTACCATATTTCTCGATGTGGAATGTATACTTACCTATATACTTAGTATCTAGATCAAATGCGAAGCTGAAGACTGCTGATGAGACCTCGACGTAGTAAATCATCTGACCTGCCGCACCCTCTTCAGGCGCTACAAACTTAGTTCCTAAAGCATACCGACTATGTAGCTGTGGTTCTATACTTACTGCGCTTAGCACTTCTTTTACTGGAACCATATAGCCTGTGAGGAAGTTAGAAGTTCTTTTTACGTTTGGATTCTCTGCGTATAGAAATCCCCCAACATCTTCCACACCACAACTCTTCACTATATTACTTTCTATAGCGTCTACAGCAGCCATTAGTTCTGCAGCTTTAGCTTTCTCCCCCAGCCTAGGGGGTTCACTCTTTGTTACTTCCTTGTAAAGATCTCCTCTTGTGCTCTTCAGAAATATACCTTTTTCACAGTAGCTACATACTTTCACTTGCTGCTTCTTAAGTTCTTCTGCTAGTAGTGTCTGGTATGTGTGAGCTACGCTCTCACCAGATATTGACGGAACGAAGAACGTGACGTATTTACCGCCATCTCTTATCACTACCGGTACTCTACGGTGTTTGACGTAGTTACCAACGCTTTCAACCATGTTTGCTGCTTCTGCTTGGAGCCAGATTCTGCCCCTAACCGAGACATACACCATGATACCTCACCTCATTGATTCAACTAGCTTTCGATGTGGTTTGTTCTCCCTCCTTATGTATGAGTCTTCCTGCTACGGCGAGTGCCTCCGCTGTTACGAGGGAGGTCCTTTCCCTTAACTGTGTTATGTCTGTAAGGTCCTTGATTTCAAGGATTTCTTTCTCTAGTTTGCTGAAGTCTATGGTTCTAGCTAACCCAATCGCTGCCTCATTGCTGAGGCCTCTGCTCTGTAGGGAGTGGTAGTCTCTGAGGGCTTCTCTTATATGGTAGAGAGCTAGATCTTTAGAGGATGTTTGAGAGATTTTATCTATGTAGGAGTAGCTGCCCTGCTCGACTAATAGTAGGGCTAAAATCTTAGATAACTCATGAGTATGAGCTTTACTCAAATATATCACCAAGATAGTTTATGGTGTTGAAATTACTTATATTTTACTCTCAAACATTTAATTGAAGTTGTATTTTCAAGTTTGACTGGGTGTAGGGAGGTTAACTCTTTATAAGCTTCTCGAGTTTTATTTTTGATAGGATCGAGTATGCGGGAGACATTTACAAAGACGTTTATAGCTACTTTAGGGTTTGATCAATCGTCTATTGTTAGGTTGATTGGTGAGAGGGGTTTGTCTGGAGGTGATAGGGTATTGTTAATTACGTCAGCACTTCCTCATCCGAGGACGGAGAGTGCTTTGCAGAGTATTAAGGAATTCGTAAACAAGGTTAATCCTAGTGTTAGGGTGGAGGTTTTGAGACTTGATGAGAAGGCCTTGATAGATAATGTTGTTGCTTTAACTAAGCTTATTGAGAGTGTTGAAAATCCTATTATTGATGTGAGTGGAGGTCCTAAAATGATAGCGTTTTCTCTATTTTTAGCTGCTTGTTTCTCTAATGTTAGAGTAGTTTACATGACTACTGAAACTACTGGTGCGAGAGTTGAAGTACCTACATTAACAATATCTAAGCAATTATTAAGTGATAGACAGGTAGACGTCCTGAGCTTACTGCCTGCTAGGGTATCTGAAATATCTAGAGAGCTTAAATTAAGTAAGTCTACAATCTCTAGGATTCTTAACTCCTTAACATTGAAAGGATTAATTTATAAGAGATCTGATCGTGTTTTTGTGCCTACCCTAACTGGAATTATCCTCAGGTCTTTAATCTCCTCCTCACGGAAGATAGCTTAGGTTTTCCTACTTAGCTTACGTTAGGTTACTTCCTAGTTATTAGTTATTTAACGTTTTCACGTTTTCCCGCTCGGTCTTTAGTTTTATCACCCCGTAACCACCGCTTCTATTACCTCCAATATTTGTTATCTCACCTAATTTTAACAAGCCTGCGATCATCCTCCTCACCTCATCGTTTACTTCCTTCTTTATCCTCAGTTTAACCCATCCGACAAATCCTGTTGGGGCTTCATGCCCCATCTCCTTAATATATGGTGTCTTGATCTCTAATCCACTGATGTATGTGAGCTCAGCTAGCTCTTCCGGCCTTGGGTAGCTAATATCGGTTAGTTGATGTGATATAGATATAAGTGATGCAAACATAAGTGTTAGGTCTGGGTAGAGAATCTTATACCTAGCATCCCCTCTCAGCGGGTTAAAATAGGTTGGAGTGATAAATTCCACGTCAACCTCCTCAAACAGCTCACCACGTACGACCTCACGTGGATTCATAACCTCAAACCCCAACCTATCAACCTCAAACTCATACCCCTTAACATTAATCCTTAACTCGCTTACACCGGAGAGTAACCTAGCCACGAACCTACTAGCTAAATCATCCCTGAATACGGCCACACTCATAGAAGCTCTAGCTCCAGGCCTGAAAACCACGTTACCATCAACTAAAAACCTCCTAAAAGACTTCTCAGGAAAGACTACCTCAAAATCCGAGACAAACCTCAAAGGCTTCAATGAAAAGATAACCTTCCTCCTACCGCCGACATCTAACCCCTCATGAAACACCGAACCCAAATCAGGATCAAACTTCGAAATCAAATCAATCAAACCAGCCCTACACTCATGACCAACAAACCAAGGCAACCCACCACCAGACACAGCCCTTAAAACAAACTCAATCACCGTAATCAAAACAACCGCCCAAGAAAATACTTACATAAAACAGCTTTTAAATAAAACACCTTGAGGAGTTACTACGCGTAGCCCATAACTCACAACAAAACTCCTAATGATAAACTTAAATAACCACGCAGAAGAAGTAATAATAGATAATAAAACAACGCGTAGAAAACACGCACAAAACAGTATCAATAAAGAATGAATTGA
>CALIBI010000021.1 GCA_938045815.1 uncultured Sulfolobales archaeon
TAATGAAATACCAGAAGAACTAAGAAGTAAAGCAGTAAGCGTTAAAGAAGTCCTTACACACTATGTTCTCAGAGCTCCTCTACTAGCAAAAATTCTTCAAGGAATTGAAGAAAATTATTTCAAGTTACTCAATGAGAATACGGATGAGATCTTGAGAGAATGGCGCAGCCTCACAAAAACTCTGAAGAGGAGAGTTAAGGTAGTTACTGAGAAAGAAGTTATTGAGGGCGTAGCAGTTGACATAACATCAGACGGTGCATTAATAGTAGAAGACTCAGCCGGAGTTAAACACATTATCTACAGTGGTGACGTGATACACCTAACACAATTACCTAATTAACGGGAATATTAAGTCAAAATAACATATACGCACAGAAAACACTACTTATGTAAGCGTCGATATGATTAAATACTATAATGATAGTAGACTTTGTGACTTAAATTACTGTCCTACATTCGAGACTAATACTTAAAAACCTAACCCATAAATAAAAACACGAGGTACTTAGTATGGTATTCAACGTGAAAAGCATTGCCTTGCTAGTAATAGCTCTAATAATAGGTCTTGCAATAGGTTACGGCATAGCTTCAATAGTAGGTGGTGGCATGGTTACTACCGTGACGGTGACTCCTGAGAAGAAAACGTACTACATAGGATTTACCCTACCGCTCTCGGGGGAGCTGTCTTCAATTGGTAAGGTGTGGGAGAAGGTAGTTCAACTAGCTATTGAGGATTTAAACAGAGAGGTCCAAGCTTATGGCTTTAATGTTGAGTTCCGTGCCGTGATACTGGATGACGGCACTACTGAAGAGAAAGCATTACAGAATGTGCAGAGTCTTGTTCAGCAAGGTATTAAAGTAATTATAGGACCTGCCGCTAGCGCACAAGTAAAGGTTGTTAAGTCTTACGTTGATAGTAACAAGATAGTCCTTATATCACCATCTTCTACGGCACCTACCCTAGCCATACCTGGAGACTACGTTTTCAGGACTGTTGGTTCTGATGCCGGACAAGCTAAAGCATTAGCTACCCTAGCATATCAGGAGGGCGCTAGGAAGGTTATAGTATTCTTCAGAAATGATGAGTATGGTAATGCGTTCGCAGACTTCCTTGTGAGCTACTTCAGGGAGATGGGTGGTGTAGCGATTAAGCTCTCATATCAGACAGGTTTACCGGATTACGCGTCAGAAGTCGCTACCTTAGCAAGCAAGGTTCAGAGTGAGGGTGCTGATGCAGTAATACTAATATCTTTCGATACTGACGGAGCTAATATACTCTCGCACGCTGCTGAGTCAGAGATTCTCTCTAGTGTTAGGTGGTTCGTCTCCGAGGGACCGCACGGTGCTGGGGAGTTGCTATCCCCAGCTATTGGGCAGTTTGCATCTAAAGTAAGGTTGTTCGGGACTAGACCACTATTCATAGCTAACCCACTGTACGAGGGCTTCAGGGATAGAATGAAGCAGAAGTTTGGTATGGAGCCAGGCGTGTTTAGTGAGAACCTATATGATGCTATAAAGCTTGCTGGCTGGGCAATACTCAGGGCAGGGACTTATGATGGGGAAGCAATAAGAGCTGCTTTAATAGAGGTAGCTAAAACCTACTACGGTCCTAGTGGGTGGACATTCTTCGATAATGCAGGCGATAAAGCACTGCAAGACTACGGTGTCTGGGCCATAGTTCCCAGAGCGCCTGAGGGTTATCAATTCAAGGATGTTGGTTTGTACGAGAGAGGCTCTATAGTATTTCTCGAGGAAGCATACTCGTAAGTTTTTAACATTAATATAAGCCCTAAAATGAAGTTAATTGTTAAAACAATTTAAGAGATATGGGTGGGAAGATTGATACCTGGCGTACAGCAGGCATTGATGAACACGTTTCAATACATGCTATTTTATTTAATTTTTTCAATACCACTTACTCTAAGTTATAGAACAACTAAGGTAATCAATTTCGCACACGCGAATTTTATAACCTATGGCGCGTACGTAGCTATATTCTTACACGGCTTACTAGGCCTAGACATCATGTCAGTAGCGGTAGTTCTTGCTTTCATTGTAACCGGTGCTATAGCTGTCCTAAACAACACTCTCGTTTTCACGCCTCTTCAGAAGAGGGGGTCCTCACCAGCTATAATAATGATATCTTCAATGGGTTTGTGGATAACTTACAAATACCTACTTTACATGATTACTGACGTAGCTCGTTACTACACTGCCAAGAACTTCGTTTCTTACGGGAGAATTACGTACTCGGACGTGCCTAGAGGTAGTATAGTTGGTATTAGCTTTAGTCAGGCACTAGTAGCAAGTCTAGTAGCTGCGTCGCTTCTCGTAGCATTACTTTACCTGTTTCTGGAGAAAACCAAGATTGGAAGAGCCATGAGGGCTGTTGCTGATAACCCCTCATTAGCTGAGATTTCAGGAATATCCAGACCATTCGTAGTTAATTTGACGTGGTTTATTTGTGGTGGTATTGTGGGAGTAGGTGGTGTAATATGGACTTCTTTCTCAGGTGCTATAACTCCTGAAGTAGGTGATTCAGCAATACTTCAGGTATTTACTGTAGGCTTTATAGGCGGGTTAGTTTCTCTTCTGAGAACAGGAATAGGTGCGGTACTGATATCTACGATAGAGAACGTAGGTATAGCAATACTCAACACGTATTTTGGAATTCCAGTAAGCTTCAGACCTTTCCTAACATTCGTGACTCTAATAACTACCCTGATAGTGTTTCCGCCATTAGGTGCTGGAGGAGGATTACCGTACAGATTTTTGAGGAGGGGGAGTAGGAAATGATAGGTTTTGATATAGTAGGCTTCATGATTAGTTGGTTAACTCTGTTCGGTATATACGCGATACTCGCGCTTACACTTAACCTGGAGTCGGGCACTGCCGGAATAACTAACTTCGGTAAAGTAGTCTTCTACGGTGTTGGAGCTTACGTCAGCGCGACACTGACAGCCTATCTGATCCTGATACTGAACGGCGTTGATGTTAGTGAGACCCCGCCTTACGGCATAAGAGGTATAATACTGCTTGGTGAGTTAGGTAACAAGAATCCTCTACTAAATATTGGTTTGTTAGTACTTTCTCTCGTAATAGCTTTTGCAGTATCAGGAGTTCTCGGCTACCTACTAACGTACCCTATTCTTAGGGTGGGTCCAGCATTCGTAGGATTTACACTCTTGAGTTCGGGAGAACTCTTAAGGATATTCTTACAGCATTACGAACCTGTGGGTGCTAGCAAAGGCTTAATGGCTATCCCCACACCTTTTGGATGGATAGCTGATAGTAGGCTTCGTGAGGTAACTTATTTGGGCTTAGTACTAGGTCTTCTTGCAGTGACTTACGTAGTCACTCACAGATTAGTTAACTCTCCTTTAGGGAGGACTCTCAGAGCTCTTAGAGATGATGAGATAGCTGCGTTATGTTTGGGTAAGCACGTACCCAGAATTAAGGCTACGATCCTCTTTATAGGCTCCGGGGTTGCTGGTATGGCAGGAGTTCTCCTTACTTATTACCTAACATCGGTTAATCCTAACATGTTTGTGCCGGCAGTAACCTTCAACGTGTGGGCTATGATAATCTTAGGAGGCTTCGGTAATTTGAAAGGGTCTTTGCTTGGAGCTTCAGTAATCACGTTTGTTGATAGGGTACTGACTTTCGTAACGCCTCAGCTAGGTATCGCTGCTATATCGCCGGATTACCTGAGATGGGTTATAGTAGGGCTTCTAATAGTAGTGGTGTTGTTAGTTAATCCTAGAGGACTGCTTCCAGAGAAGCCAATCAGAACTCCCGCAGTTGATGTGATATTGGAGGAGTTTAGAGGTGAGTCTAAGTGAGTTCAATGCTTGAGGTAAGAGATGTGGCTAAGTATTTCGGCGGTGTTAAAGCGCTTGACGGGGTTTCCCTGACAGTACCTGAGAAAGGCTTGATAGGACTCATAGGTCCTAACGGCTCCGGCAAAACAACACTCTTTAACGTGATAACAGGTTTCTACGTACCTGACAGGGGTAGCGTCTTATTCAGAGAATCTAATGATTTAGTCAGGATAGATGGATTGAATCCTAATGAAGTATTTAAGAGGGGTATTGTGAGAACTTTCCAGATACCCAGACTCTTTAACTCGTTAACGGTACTTGAGAACCTCCTGGTCACCCCCTTAGGACAGAGAGGAGAAAACCCTGTTAGAGCACTCCTCAGGAATTCTTGGAGTGCCCAAGAGAGAGAACTAGCTAAGAAGGCTATAGAGCTCCTTAAAGCATTCAATATGTTACGTTACGCGAACTCAAAGATTTCAGAACTGTCTGCAGCACACATAAAGATGCTTGAAACTATCAGGGGCCTCATGACACCAGCTAAGCTATACCTACTTGACGAGCCGGCCGCAGGAGTTGATTACTTAATGGCTAAAGAACTCTTCA
This sequence comes from uncultured Sulfolobales archaeon, assembly GCA_938045815.1. Classification (GTDB taxonomy): domain Archaea; phylum Thermoproteota; class Thermoprotei_A; order Sulfolobales; family NBVN01; genus Zestomicrobium. The sequence goes on from CALIBI010000021.1 coordinate 4,425, forward strand.
CCTACGTGAGGAGATTGAGAGACGAACACAACCTAACATTCTTCATAATTGAGCACAGACTAGAAATACTTATGGAGTATGTAGACTATGTTTATGTTCTTCATAACGGTAAACTACTCTCTGAAGGCAAACCACAAGAAGTTATTTCGGATCCTAAAGTAATAGAAGCCTATATAGGTGTCTAGAATGCTGAGAATAAGTAATCTTAGGTCTGGTTACGGGAAAATGATAGTACTGCAAGACATAAACGTGTATGTTAGGGAGGGCGAGATAGTAGCTGTTTTAGGTCCTAACGGAGCGGGCAAGACCACACTCCTAAACTCGATATTCGGCTTAGCTACAATCCATGAGGGAGAGATAGTTTTTGAGGGCAGACCAATACATAAGATGAAACCACACGACATAGTGAGAGTGGGGATCAGCTACGCTCCACAACTAGATAACGTATTCCCTAACCTCACAGTAGTAGAGAACCTGCAGATGGGTTCCTTCATTAGGGGTGGGGATCACACGATAAAGAATGATATAGAGGAAATATTCAACCTATTCCCAGAGATAGAGAGAAGAAAAAACCAGAAAGCTAAGACCTTGAGTGGTGGTGAGAGACAAATGCTTGCTGTAGCTAGAGCCTTGATGTCTAGACCTAAGATGCTGCTACTAGACGAGCCGACAGCAGGGCTCTCACCAAAGGCTGGCGCGTTATTAATGAAGAAAATAAGAGAGATTAGAGATAGAGGAGTCACCATACTGTTCGTAGAACAAAACGTTAGGAGAGCTACTGAGATAGCTGATAAAGGGTATGTCTTAGTGAGTGGGAGGATAATCAAGGAAGCAGTAGCTGAAGACCTAAGAAAAATAGATATCGAGAAACTTTTCTTCACTGGAACGTAATTCAAGGTATAAGATTCTTTTCAGATCTAACGCAAAACACTTCACGTACTAACAGTAGTATCGTAGGTGCTGTCTAAAATTCTTATATTTTTTAGTGAACGAGGTAATTGGTGTGGTGGAGTGCTTACGTTCCCTAAAAGAACTCACTGGTGCGGCGAGCTGAGGAGGGAGCATGTAGGTAGTGAGGTTGTTTTGAATGGGTGGGTTCACTCAATACGTAGAATCGGCAAGATAACCTTCATTCTGGTTAGAGACAGGACTGGCGTTACTCAAGTCGTTATTAGTTCTAAGAACCCCTACTACGAAGTTGTGGAAACCTTAACACCTGAAACAGTTGTTGCTGTGAGAGGGGTTGTGAGAGCTAGGCCGCCTACTCAAGTAAACCCTGAGTTACCTACGGGTGAGATCGAGGTTGAACTAAGAGAGTTAGTCATACTTAGTAGGGCTAAACCGCTCCCAATACCTATCTTCGACCCTGAATTAATGAAGACCACGTCAGAGACTATGAGACTAAAATACAGGTATCTTGATCTTAGAAGACCTGAGATGCTGCGTAACCTACTTTTTAGAGCTGAGTTGGTTAGAGTTCTTAAGAACTCGCTAGATTCGAGAGGATTCGTGGAGGTTGAGACACCTTACCTAGCTAGGAGTACTCCGGAAGGTGCTAGAGACTTCCTGGTTCCTAGCAGACTCTTCCCAGGCAAGTTCTACGCTCTAACACAGTCACCACAGTTATTCAAACAGCTCCTAATGATAGCGGGGTTCGAGAGATACTACCAGTTCGCTAGGTGTTTCAGAGACGAGGATCCTAGAGCCGACAGACAGCCGGAATTCACTCAGCTAGATATTGAGATGTCATTCGTTACTAGAGAAGACGTGATGCGTGTTGTTGAGGACTTAATGCGTGAAGCATTCAGTAAGACACTCAAGAAAGAATTACCTGACCTGCTACCTAGACTCACGTATTCTGAAGCGTTAGAGAAGTACGGTATAGATAAGCCTGACATAAGGTTTGAGAACTATATCGAGGATGGTGACGAGAACCTAAGAACAGTCCTAAAAGCAGAGCCAAACAAAGCTGTAAGGGTTCTGCGATTCGAGTTGAGAGGTAAGAAACCTGAGGAAATAAAAGAATTTATTGAGGAAACCTTAACTCGAGAAGACGGCGTAAGACATTACTACGTCATCAGGGGTACAGGTTCTCCAGTAAGCAATAATGAGGCAGTTGAGCAAGAGTTAATGAGATCTCTGGATATAGGATTGGGTGAGGTTGTTGTAGTTTCTGTTGGTGATTACGTGAAGGTATCAGGAGCTTTAGGAGCTTTAAGGAATTCTTTAGGTAAGTACTTAGGATTAGCAAGGAAAGACGATTACGCGATGCTCTGGATAACAGACTTTCCTCTCTTTGAGCTTAGTGTTGATGGAGTTCTAACATCGATGCACCACCCCTTCACAGCACCGAGACCTGACGACATACCTAAACTAGATAAAGACCCACTCAATGTCATAGCTTTATCTTACGACTTAGTATTGAACGGCTATGAAGTGGGTGGCGGGAGCATAAGAATAAACAATAAGGAACTCCAAGAAAAAATATTCCGGATGCTCGGCTTAACTACTGAGGAGATGTACGATAGGTATGGTTTCCTACTAGAAGCACTCGAGTATGGTGCACCACCACATGGTGGGATAGCTATAGGTCTTGACAGATTAGTCGCAGTAATGTTGGGTTACGAATCCATAAGAGAAGTCATGGCATTCCCTAAGAATAAGGAAATGATGGATCCGATGACTGGAGCTCCTGGAAAACCACCTGAAGAACACTTGAGAGAAATTAAGTGGCTTAAGATAAGTATCTAGACTAATAAACACGAGTTAGTAAAAACATCATCACTAATCTAGTTAGGTTAGGAAATTAAATTTATTAGTGAGGTCTTTAATTAGTAACTCAGTGATTTGGGGGTGTGGTTGTTGAAGCCATTCCTCAGAAGTCCTTTACTCGTAGTGGGCGTAGTATTAATCGTGTTCACGGTTTTATCCGTCACAACAGTCTTTCTCTCCACTACTTCCTTAATTGCGGATATCGCTAGCAGTATTAGTGAATTAATTAAGTGGGAGTTAGTTGGTTCTAAGTATGGTTTTCCTGATTTCTCTACACCTGGTTTCTCTATATCTGGAGAACAACCCACGGAAAACGTTTCTGTTGATGAGGGAGTTAGGGCGTCGAAAGAGATACTCGAGAAACTATCTAGCGATGCGAGAATCTCTAATTTCGTGATTATTCAGATTATTAGACCGCACATTAATTACTCAGACCTGAATAAGGTTAAGGACCCTCATCTTCTTAGGTTGATGCCAGTGCTTGTTTTATATGGTATTAGACTTAGTGATTTAGGTATATCGCAAGACGCTGTTCTAAGTGGTGTCGCAGTGAGTTCTCTGAACGTTACTCTCGACGTGGTTAGTGATACTAACATAACTAAGGTTAACCTCCTCAACCTGCTTTTTGACGGGCTTAATTACACGACGAAGCCTTCGAGAGAACTTAATGACTTGCTTGACGGGTTGCGCGAGATCACCTGCCTCGAATCTTACTCTACGCAATTTTATTATTCGTGTTCTGTGTACAACCCATTATTAGGCATAAAAAGTCCCTTAATATATGACTCAAGCACGTTTGAGTACGTTGGTTTGGATCATCTGAAATTGATTAAGGACAGGTTGAGGATTTTAAATATTAGTGTTGATTACCACACTAGATATGTTTTAGTGTTTATTGACTTAAAAACGGAGTCTTACTTTAACCCAGCCTCAATACAGGGGAGTTTAGAGAATGCTAGAGTGGTAGCTCACGATTTAAGGGATTCCCTCGGTCTAGCGAGATTAACGAACGAGCCGCTGCAGGAAGTATTAGGTAGGTATCAAATCTTTGAGACTACTTTTAGGATAAGTTCCGTAACTAGTGTTGTACCTGCGTTCGTGGCTCTAGTTTTGGTTTTGCAACCTATATCTGAGATGCTAGTCCTTAGCGTTAGGAGGGTTTTCGGGTTAATGCGTGTTAGAGGAATTTCACGAAGAGTTGTTAGGAAGTGGTTCTACGGTGTCTTACTGTTTTCTTTGGTGGGTGGTCTCTGCTTAGGTTTGCTGGCTAGTTACGTGTTAGCGATCTCGTATTTTAGGCTTCATAGCCCGATGCAGGTGTTGCTTGACCCAGTAATACTGATCGTGTTAGCTGTCTTGCTCGCGATAGAGCTGCTAATCCTCGCACGAAAAATCTCTCGCGTATCTTCAGGCATACCTCCAGCCGAAACTCTCAAGACTACTTTAGTGCCTGAGAGTTTACTAGAACCTATGAAGATGGGTATTTTCGGCTGGTTCTCTGTGGGGGTTGGTCTTTACTTCATCATTACTGGGATAACGAGTTACTCAGCATCAAGAATCTTAGCTACGTCCTTGATTGATGGTTCAGGAGATATTAACGTGGTCTTGATAGTTTTGTTAGTTATAGGTGCCTTGATTGAATCTCTTTTAAAGCCTTTCGCTCCCGCAATAGCTGTTTACGGCTTCGTAAAACTCTACATGATTAATCACGAGAAATTCTGGGATCTCCTACATAAGTCTGTGCTCAGTAAGTCTACTCTCGCACTACCTAGTAAGAGTATAGCTCTGACTATCAGGAGGAGAGTAGCTCCAGTATTGGTTTTGTTGGCTTTCTCGACAAGCGTAATGACTCAGACGGTATTGTATGGTGATTCAATGAGTGCGTTGATAGACTCAGCTACTCGAGCATCAGCAGGGTCAAACTACCTACTTAGGAAAAGCTTAATAATCTATCTAACCAATAACACCCATAACACAACATTACGTGAGCTACTTAACGCTAATCACTACGTACTTAACATAATAAGCAGGAACTATGAAAACACATCAATTATCTTAGTGCTTAGTCCTATAGGGGTCTTTAAGAGTGACTCAACGTTAATTGCGAGCGTAGGAGATCTCGCGATAGTGCTGAATCCGGACACATTCCTGCAGAATACTTACTGGTATAACGAGTGGAGCCTGAGAGGAAACTTAAGCAATTCTTTTAAGGAGATTTCATTGAAGAATAAAACGATCGCGGTCTTTAATAGGAGATTTCTTACTGATTTCAAGAACGTAAGCGTACATCTCACGAGACTAAGAAGACCTTATTCTTCTCCCCCCACCGACTCATTCTCTTTTGAAGTAATTGATGTGTGGGTTAGTTTTCCTGGAGGTCAATACTTAACACACCCTACTGCTTTAATTGCTGGTGACTGGATGTTAGACGTGCCTAACCTAACTGAAAGCCTGCTTGATATAGGCTCAAATTTCATAGCACTCGCTATCTATGCTTATAGTCTAAGTAAAGCGGATGCGGAGGAGTTAATTAGTGAGGGTTTCATGTTGGTTGAGTCTCTAGAAGACTTAGAGAATGACCCACTAGTTAGGGTAGCTAGGTCCTTAATGACTTCTGCTGGTGGTTCTTCAGGAACCTACGTGATTTTCATGTTGTTATCAGCAGGTATCGCAGCAATCGTTGCTTACGTGGTAGCTGTAGAGACTAGTAAGACAGCCCTCCTAATGAGGGTTAGGGGCTTAACTCCTCTCGGGATGCTTAAACTCAATAGTCTGTATTGGTTCGTCATAGTAGCGACTTCAGTAGTTCTGGGTGTTGTGGTTGGTTCAGCGTTAGGGATAAGTGACTTGAATATTTACGCATCACCTATCGGGTTTGATTCACCAACACTCCTGTTTTCTCAACTCCTAGGTTCGAGAGGTGTTTACTTGGGCTTAGGTGCTTTGAGAGTTGTGGTATCGCCTGTTTTGGTGTTAGCGATTCTGCTAGTGTCTGTCTTAATTCCTTTGGTTCCTATCCTGACTATTCAGTTAGTGTATAGGGGTCATGTGAGGGAGAGGTTTATTGAGGTGAGGTAAAGTGTTCGTAAAGTCTGGTGTTGTGGTTGAGGTGAGGGACCTAGTAAAGATATATAAGTATAAGGGTGGTGAGGTACAGGCTCTTAAGGGGGTTACTGCGTCATTCATGCCTGGAACACTGACATGCGTTATGGGTCCTTCAGGTTCTGGCAAAACAACTCTACTGAATCTTGTGGGAGGTATTGACGTACCTACGGGCGGTCACGTGAACGTCGGGAGTATTAAGGTTCACGAGCTTAGAGGTACGGAGTTAGATAAGTATAGGTTAATGAACGTTGGTTTCGTCTTTCAAGCACTCAACTTAATACCTACTCTGACCGCGTTAGAGAACGTCATGCTTCCAGCTCAGATGGCTGGCGTAAGCAGGCAAGAATCAATTAAGAGAGCACACGAGTTACTGCGGTTAGTTGGGTTAGGAGATAAAGCTAACAGATATCCTGAAGAATTGAGTGGTGGTGAGCAGCAGAGAGTAGCTATTGCTGTAGCACTAGCTAACGATCCCTCACTAATCTTGGCTGACGAACCTACCGCAGAACTCGATTCACAAACAGCCAAAAACGTCGTGGACGTGCTAGTTAGGTTAGCTAAAGAACACAACAAAACAGTGATTCTAGCTACACACGATCCTAGAGTTGCTGTTAACACAGACAGAATACTGAGACTAGAAGACGGGAGACTAGTAGGTGAGGTTAAACCCATAGATCTGGAGAGAAGCGTCACGGTCAGTACACCGCGAGAAACTTCAGTAACTCTCTCAGAAATAATAAAAATCAAGATAGCAAGCATAGAAAAAGAAATGAGAGATACTGAAGAGATGTTTAGAGAGAAAGCGTTATCTATCGAAGAATTCTATTCTAAAGTGACTAAGTTAAGACTCATGAAAGAAGCTTTAACAGAGTTACTAACATCTATAGGTAGTTCTTAAGACGTGGCTAACGATCAAAACAAATATAAACTCATGGTGGTGTCGTTTCATAGGGATGTAGTATGTCTGGAGTATTATGTGGTGAACTGAACGAGTTAGTTGAGGTTGCTCCTGAAGCCGCGGAACTCGGGATTTTCGTTGCTTACACTATAGCGTGGGGTGAGAACTACGGAGCTACCACAGATCCCTTCAGCGATGTGTTAGGTAATCTTATGAGGATCGTTAAACTTAAACACGATATTAGTACGCTTAAGGATAATGAAGTCATAAGAGCGTACAGAAATTTTTATTGGAGGATCGGGATAGACCCGACTAAGACAAGACCCTCAAGTGAAGCCTTAATTAGGAGACTTCTCAGAGGTTCTTTCCCGAGACTTAATCTAGTAGTTGATGCTGGTAACATAGCGTCCGCGGAAACACTCGTACCTATAGGTATTTACGATGTACGGTACTCCACGAGTCCTTACATCCTGACACTTTCTAGGGGTGGCGAGGTCTTCAGACCGATTGGTGGTGAGGCTGAAGTACTAAAGCGCGGCATCCCGATACTAGTAGATTCTAGAGGTGTGGTGATGCACTTATATCCTCATAGAGATTGCGTCGATACTATGGTTAGGGAAGACACGAGAGAAGTACTTATAGTTGGTGCTGGAGTTCCTGGAGTGCCGGCAAGACTAGTCGTCGAAGCTGTGGGGAGGGTTGCTGAATTACTTGGTAGGGTGGGTTGGTGCTGGTGTGGAAGATCTGTAATAAAACCTAATCAAGTAAAATAGGGTTTGCTTAGGTCTTGTCAATGATTATCTGAACTCATCACGCCTTCATTAATCCTTTCTCCTTGTAAGCTCCGAGTAGTACGTAGATCAATATGATTATTAGAGCTATGCTAACGTTGTAGCTCGACATAGAGAGCCATGAAGCAATCGCCAACAGCAGCAACCCTAGAAAAACCCTCGTTACTGCTGGGTTCACAGCAAATATTCTCTTAGGAGATGTTTTGGGTTCAGCCCCGTAAAACCACACACCGTTAACATACAGTATAGTTATCCAAGGGAGCAGAGGAACCTCATTAAGAGGAGGTGTCATAGTTACTACTATAGCGCATATCAGTGATACTATAAGTATTGTGAAGTCTCTGAAACTCGTTGATATCTTGAAGTGTTTGAAGGTGAATAAAGCAACTAACATCGTAACTACTGAAGTCATGGGTAAGATAACTAACTCAAGTGAGTTCACTCACTCACCACCTAAATTATTAATGACTCAAGAGACTTTAAGTCTGCACTCAATTTAATCCTTAGTCTCCCTTCAAAATCTAATATTCCCTTACTAACCTCCGTGAAGGGGACGTATATGAGTTCACCGACCCTCGTTGACGCGAACGTTATCTTGCCTCTATAGTAATTGTTAGCATTCTCTATGTATGAGTCAGCCAACTTCTCTACATGAACTGAAGCTATTAAGGGCGGCACAACTCCAGCACGTGGAGGAATACTCGTCTTAACCTTTCTGGAAAGAAGTTCTTCAACGAATTTTAGAGCTGGAGCCTCCTCAACCTTATCAGGAGATATTGGTTTACCGGCACTCACACCAAGCACGTCGAGCACAGGACCCTCAATTAGTGGTGCGGCGCCAGCAATCAACAACTTTATTGAGGATTCAGCACCCTTCCTAAGCAAGAATCCCTTCACGTAGGAGAATCTAGCATTAACTACGTAGTAAGGAATATAGTGTGTTCCCTGACCACGAACCACACTCAACTCACTTAACCCTGTCTTGCTGTAGACTACTTCCTTAACGCGTGTGGTTATTTCGAGTAAGTCTTGCAGAGGTCTTTTATACGTTTCTCTCAGCTTATTGAAGATAGGTACGTATTTCTCAAACCACTCCATTATTCTTAAAGGATCCTCACCGACACTGAAAAGTCTGTGCGCTATCTCTATCACGTTTGCTAAAGACTCAGCACATAGTTTCTCTACCTCAAGTATTCCTGGATTTACTTCCGGAACCGCTTTACCTGAAACCTTCTGCAGTAATGAGCTGTATAGGCTTACCGAATTACTTATTAGTGTGAGAGAAGCTGGCGTGTTCCTATTCCATAACTCGTTTATGGCGCTAAGCATTGAGTGTACTGCTCTTAACCTCTCCTTAACTAGTGAGTACTCAGGTAATTCAGGTATTGCTTGAAGTGCTTCCTCACAATTCTTGAGAGCTGTTCTGGTATCGTTCTTACTTAAAGCTCTAAAGATGTTAGCTAAGTACGCTGTGAGATTCTCGTATATTAGTGTTTCGCTAAGTAACTTCTGATCCTCCTCAACAACCGCGAAATCTTTAAGAGCTTCTATTTTTAGAGCTTCCTCGAAGAAACGCTTAGAATCATCGCTTAAGATGGGTGTTGCCGTAATAAACGGTGTTATTGGTTGTGAGAGTTGCTGTAGATACTTAGCACGCACGTTCGCGCGAGTTAAGCTAACCTTAGGTTTTATCAGGTTCTGGAAGATCTGGTACCTAGCCGCGACGTCAACGGTTGTTGATGTAATGACTGCTGGTGGGAGTATCTCCCTAATCCATCTCTCTAGCTCTAGCTTTAAACTCTCAACATATTTTGAGGCATCCACAATCTTATTCGTGTAACCACAATACTCACACCTAACCCAGCTATCACCTGGTCTAGGTTCGGGGAGCGGTGCTCCGCAGTTGGTGCATCTAAGCTTATATACCTCCACTGAATCACCTACCTGCATCACTGATTTTTATTTCTTATTTTTTCTCAAACCTGATAGTAGTTCTCATGAGGCTCATCCTAGCTTCCAGTTCCCTTATCCTAGCGTTTATGCGTTCCTCCATAAGCCTCATCTCCTTGATAGCGAGGTCGTAGTAATACTTGGATATCTTATCACTCAAGTCGCGTATCATGGTGTAACAAACCCTACATACGGCTATCTTCCCCTCATCACTAATTATGTAGGGTGCGTCTCTATCGTACCTAGACTTAACGTACTCGTTTACTGATGCTGGTAGGTATACGTAGTTTACTTCCTCGCCCTGAATTTCTCTATGACACACCCAACACTTAGTAGACTTACCCAGCTTATTTATTCTCTCCTTAACGAACTCTCTTACTTCCGGGGTAGCTTGCTGCAGGAAAGCAAGTGCTTCTGAGTAGATCTCTACAGCTTTACTAGGTTCGTTCTCCTCAATCTTAACTGCTCTGATTATTCTAGCGTACCCAAGCATTCTGAAACCTAGAACGTTGAGTGGTTCGTGAAGACCTACCAAATCCTCCAGGATTAGTCTCCGCGTACCCTCAGCCAACAAAATATTAGCAACATTCTCGTACTTCTCAGCTACGCTCAAATCCATAGACTTAACCTTACTTATCTCGAAGCTCGGTAAGCCTGCTAATTCAGCCAGTAGTTCTAGCTCGTGTGTTAGGTCCGGAGGATACACCTTAGTAGCTAGGCCTAAGTCCAGCTCAGTACTGGGGTCCAGCTTCCTACAATACTCAGCAGCTTTCCTGAAAGACTCAGGAGTCTTCTTAATTAAGGCATCGTAGAATAGAGCGTAGAATAGCGGTAAGTTCGCTCTACTGATTAAGGTGGTATCACGCGATCTACTAGCTACCTCATAAGCTTGAAGAAAATTTCTCACAGCACCCTCTAGATTACCTTTACTGCGGTCACTGAAGCCCTTACTCATTAAGTCGTTAAACTTCTCTTCATCACTCTTAAAGAATATCATCACTACATCTCCTGCTTATACTTCTCTAGGAGTTCTTTCTTCAGCTTATCGTACTCCTCCTGAGTTATTAGTCCCTCATCAAGCATCTCCTTAAGCTCCCTTAACTTCTCAATTACTGGTGACTTCTTCTGTGGTGGTTGTGGGGGTTGCTGCTGTGGTTGCGGGGGTTGTGGTGGCTGAGCTTGTTGCTGAACCACTGGCTGCAGGAGTCCAGGCATAGCTACTAGAGCACCCATCCACCCAGCTGCTGGGGATCTCCCTAAAGCTCTCATGATCTCAACAGTCTTAACTATCTCTAAAACCTTATCCTCATCTCCTTTCTGGATAGCGAGTAGTAGTGGGAGACCGTAAGTTGGGTCTTCTTTCTCCATCTTCTCGAGTTGTGGGAGACTCACACCACCTATCTTAACATCTATTAACTCTAAACCCCTCTGCTTGAAAACGTCGTATATGTTACCGGCTTTTATTCTAGCAGTGACCTCACTTAAGTTGGAGTATATATCTATCGCAGTATACCTACTTATCTCCTGAATAAAGCTCTCAACAAAGTAGTTTCTGATGAAGTCCGCGACCATGGGAGACGAGATTTCTCTAACAGCGCCAGCGATCTGTGTTAGGAAGAGGACAGGGTCATTAACGCGGTACCAGAACTCACCGAAGCTCTGGAGCTCAGTCATGTAGAGTGTTCTAGGACCTAACTTGACTCTAGTTGATAAACCAAACTTACCTCTAAACTGCTTAAGTGATATGAACACTACGCGGGCTTTAAATGGTGTTTCTCCATACCCCATAACTAGTCTGTAAGCTCTCGTAAGTAGTGGTAGGTTCTGGGTTGTTAGTACGTGACGTCCTGGAGGTAGGACATCATATATCTTACCATCCCTCATAAATATAGCTGTCTCGTACTCGTGAACAACTAACACAGTACCCCAACGAAGATCCTCATAAGGATAAACCCACAGGATATCGTCAGGTCCTGGATTAACCCACTCAATAACGTTAGTCTTACTCAAGACCTATCACCTCGTGAACCCAGCTAATATATCTTCTCTCTCACCTAATTTAGCTTCATACTCTCTCACGAACTTCTCGACTTCTGAGAGCAGAGAACGCAACTCTTCTGAAGAGACATCGGGTGAAACCAACCTACTAGTAGTCGTGTTTAGGGATTCTATCAATTCAGCTAATCGGAGATCGTGCTCAAGCATCTTAATAAGCTTCTCCTCATCCACCTTAGTCACGTGGAATAATGGTTTATATCCGTAGGGAGCGTGCCTAGTCTTCTCAGCTAGTGAATCAATCCTGTAAATAAGTGACTCCACATACCTAAAGTCTTCTCTAGAAGACCCTCTCGAAACCATAACTGAGTACACACGCCTGAGGTCTTCCAGACTCTTCCTCAACATCCTGAATAACTTATCTCTAACAACTCTGTCAGTCTCCCTAATAAGTTCTTTCTCTTTATAACCTCTATAACCAGGAAACACCGTAAGGAGCTTCTCATACAATCTAATCTCTCTCTGACTCAAATCTCTCATCATATCTGACAAATAACTCACCACCTCAACAAACTATACTAACTATAGCAAATAAATACGAAGTGTGGTAAGAACTAACGAAAGAATTACCTCAACTAATGAAAGAGTTCAATTTAAAAAGTAGGTTGAGCTTAAGTAAAAAGTACTTACCTCTTCTTTATGAAGAAGCCGTAGGCTGATAGTAGCAATGCCACTATTATTAAGCCTATGGTAGCTACGCTATATGTTGATAAAGCTCCGAAGCCAGCGTCGATATTCTTACCGACTGTGTCTATCTTGCTAGACAAATCAGAGACGTCAGTCCTAGGGGCCATCGCCTGAAGTATGTCGTTCAACTTCGTTAAGATAGTTGCTGACTTCTCGTTGATTAGGTTGTTGAGTTTGTTGAGTAGTGTCTCAGTGTCTACGGGTAGTCCTGCCCTAATTAGTTCTCTGACTACATCTATCTCCGCTAGTATCTCGCCTTTAGACGTGCTTATTACTGCGAGTATTTCGCCTTTGCTTGTTACTATTATTTGAGTTAGTGACGCATTAACACTCATTAAAGCATTCATTAAGTCGTTCAAAGACGCTTGAATCTCGCCAAGTTTAGTCTTAATGAACACAACATCACCTGAGATTCCAGTTATTTTTCCATCTATTTCGTCTAGTTTTGCTAGGATGATTTCTGACTTCTCGTTAATTAGGCTGGTAAGAGTGTTGAGTAGTGTTTCAGTATCTATCGGTAGTCCCGCCTCGATTAATTCTTTAACAACGTCTATGCTAGCTAGTATTTCGCCTTTGGACGTGCTTATTACTGCGAGTATTTCGCCTTTGCTTGTTACTATTATTTGAGTTAGTGACGCATTAACACTCATTAAAGCATCCATTAAGTCACTCAAAGACATCTGTATCTCACCTACTTTAGTCTTTATGAAGACTACATTACCTGAGATTCCAGTTAGTTCTACGAAGATGTCCTCTAGTCTGCTGACTATCGAGAGTGTTGTTGAGTCTAGTACTTCACCCGTGAATGGATCTATGATACTGAGTTGATGCTCATCACTCGTCACTACGAGGGGTATGTTTATCTTTATTTCGAAGGTGCCTAGCATGTTGGCTCTGTAATTTGATAGCCAGTTACCATCCAGATATATCATTACTGCCTGATACGGT
>CALIBI010000022.1 GCA_938045815.1 uncultured Sulfolobales archaeon
GGGCAGGCAGTATTTGATGATTTCGTAGCTTCCGTTCTCGACCCGCGATACGTCAGTGTTGGGGAGGTGCCTCAGGGTTTCGTTCTGGAGTTATATGATGATTTAGGTAATAAAGTAGCTGAAGCAGTATCTCCTGGCGGCACCACCTACCTAAACGTTCTTAGTGATATGGTTGTTGGTAGGGGGTTGGGCGGGGTTTTCAGAATCTATGATGCTAGCGGTAATGTATGCTTAGTTAAGAATTTTGCAGACCCTATTGTTGGGAGTGATGTCTACGTGTTAGTAGTTTATGGGGTGGTTGCTACTTTCTATGACTGGAACACGCGGGTGAAGCTCCAAGTACTGTTTTCTAGTTATAGCCTTTACTTCCCTAATACGACAGTGCTTGAGGTTGTTTCAGTTGATGTGAATACTTACTACGCGGGAATCATTTTCTACCCAGAGCATTCCTTGATTCAGCCAGATCTGGGATTAGTTGTGGGGATTTCTAACGGTACGAGTAGTGATTCCTTATTGATTAGTGGTGGGTCACCACCTACAAACCCAATCACGACTAATCTACTCAAGATTGATTCAGAAACTAAGCTTTCCATAAGTATTAAGGTTAGCAAGGGAAGCACTAGTTCATCATGGCTTTACTTAGAACTAATTTACTGTGTTGACCCACAGTCTAGGAGTGTTTGTGTTTATTACCCGATTACTTTAGAGGTGTGAGAATGAGTTATAAATCAGTACGCAAGATCACTCTAGTTGTTGTGTTGCTTCTGCTTACCTTCATATTGCTTAGTAGGTTAATGTATTTTCCCGTGAATCTCTCGATAGTTAGTGGTTACTCAATGTATCCTACGCTAAGGCCTGGTGATTTGGTTGTCGGTCTCCATAAAGAGATAACAGGTTATGGAGTAGGTGATGTTGTGGTCTGGTGTAGTAGTCTTACATACTGTACCGTCCACAGAGTAACTAGGTTTATGGATGCTTACGTAATGACTAAAGGTGATAATAACCCGTTAGAAGATCCTCCAATACCTGAGTCTTACGTCAAGTACAAGGTAGTTTTAGTGGTGCCTTCTATCGCTTGGTTGCCTGCATGCTTCATACTCGCAAGCCTATACTTAATCAAGGAGAGAAAAAAGATAGTGATGTTCGTGAGGGGCTTTACGGGAGTAGAGTTGCTAGTTTTCTTAGTCTTCATTATAATCAACATAACTTTGATAGCTTTAGTACCTATATATCACTTCACGACAGAACCCGTAATTACTAAACCTTCTATGTACTTGACGAGTATTGAGATACTTGACCCAGGATCCTTAATACTCGTGAGGTATAGGCTCCAATACTTAAGCATCATCAGTATTGCCGGGTGCCTGATTGAGGTAGGTGATCAACTAATTAAGTGTAGCGCCTACATACCGACTTCGGACAGCGTCATCATAGTAGTGCCTCCGGAAACCTACACACTAGCTTATGAGAAGGGAGTAAACAGCTTCAAAACTCTAGTTAATTTAACGCTAGATAAAGGTTTTCTAGTAGGTAGTTACTCACTACACATATCTTGGAATAGATTAGGCGTCTCGGTTAACGGGAGCTCCCTAGTCTTGAGTAACCCTAATTACATACCAATAAACATCACGTACGCTAAAGTCACTTACGTAAGTTACGATAAAGAATCAAGAATTCATAAGGTGGTTCAAGTAGATGAGCTTAAAAGCTTCGTAGTAGGTCCGAGAAATACCTACACGCTACTCGTGGAGAGTAAGGGGGAGTATGCCTACGTGATGATTAAGTACTTACTCATGGGTGAGGAAGTTGTTGAGCAGAGAAGAATTGATTTTAGTTAGAAGGTTGCGTAAACTAGTTGTCCTGACCTCAGCTTACTCCGTCTTCTTAGGTTTATTCATGATCTATCTAGTCGTAACTCCTCTATACGTTGTTGAGGGAGTGATTAAGGGGTACATCGCCCTAATACATCACGAACTAACTCTTTACGGTACTCCCGTAGTGCTTGATGCGCTCTCAGGTGTGAGTTTCCTGTCTATATCATTACTCATACTAAGCATATACTTAATACTTACCGGAATACTAACACTCTACCTATTCTTTAGTGGGAGGGACTTCAGCGTAGGTGTTAGGTGGTTATTTGGTGGGGGACTCTCAGCACTAACTTTCTCAGGACTTTTCTTAGCGCTCGTCAGCAGAGTATTATCGAGAATCCTGTCACAGCTAAGCCTAAGCTTCGATCAAGTAACTTCAGCAGGTACTCTATACTTAGGTTCGTCTAAGATTTCCGAAACGTATCCTGCAGGATACTTTCTGTCTCCTCTGGTAGTGCTTATAGTAATTTTAGTGTACGTATTCTTTGCTGCAGTAACATACCTATACGTAATGATGTTAAGCGAATACAAGCTAGCTAGGCAGTCATCCTATAGAGGAATTAAGTACGGGATAGTGGGGTCTTAAGCAAGTACGCTGCGAACAATCGCTTTAGGTGGTCAAGGAGTTAAAGATTATTTATTAGTTAATGCGTCAAGTTTATTAGGTGGTGATAATTGACTCTAGTGAGTGAGGGATTATTGCCAGCACTTCTGGGATTACTAAATGCTTTCTTAATTCTCACTATAGTGGTCGTTATACTTTACCTCTACAGGTGGTTAATAGTAGAAAGGAGAATCAAAACCACCACACCTACTCCAACAGAAACAAAGGAGAAGTTAGTTATTGAAGAAAAACCGAAAGAAAAAGAAGCTCTGACTACTCAGGAAATTGCTGCAGCAGCCGTCGCGGTTAAGCATCACATTAAGTCTACGTTATGGCGTAATACAGGGTTTTCTGAAGTCTATAAAACCCGCTCACTATGGGTCTTGAACTGGTTAAATGAAGCAACTCAAGCACTAGATCATAACCCATACAAAAACCTAAGGAGATACGAGTAGATGTAAAGAATCCTCATGCCGGAATACTGATAACCTGAGAGCATTTCGAGGTTTCCACATAATCTCCCCTACAACAACTCACCCCTCCTGACTCCATTCTACGAGGGGCTTGCTCGCCTCAGTTACTCAGGATTTCCTCCTAAAATCCTCAGGAGTTTATTCACTACTTCAGTAGCGTTCTTGCCCAGTATCCTTATCATTGCTTCCTTCCCAATATCTCCTACGTCATATATGATGTCCGGAACCCTCCCGCCACACTCTCTGAGGGCTTCGCTCGCGATCCACCTAAGACTACTACCCTCAACTCTCTTAGATTCTTCAGGTTCTCTTAACCTATCGATTCTGGCAACTAAGTATCCTAACTCAGTAGCTCTCCTCACGTACTTCTCGTCATACCTCACATTAATTGCTGCTCTCACGTCAGGATTTCTCTTCAAGATCTCAATGAGTAGTCTGGCTAGATGTGATGAGGCGCCGAATCTAACAGGTCCTACAGCTTTGATGCTATTCCAATACCTTACTACCCTACCCATTATTCCTGCAACATCGTTAGGGTCTCTCACATAGTGCGCCGGTATGCTTTCTACTAGATTCATGCCTACTTCAGGAACTGCTTCACGAACCTTCTCAGAATTCTTGAGTAGTTTTTCTAGTGCTTCCTCAACGCTTAGTAGGGTTAAGTATTTGTGTGCCGGTATCTCGAGCCACGCTACCGGATTGACTGGGTGGTGCCCCTTACCTACAGGCACACCGAACTCTATAGCTTTAGTCACGAATTCCTTAGCTCTCACTACCGCGTCAGGGATACTCAACCCCTTAGCTAGGTAAGCAGTTATGGCGGCTGAGAACACACACCCGGTTCCATGAGTACCCACACCACTAATTCTCGGACTACTCAGGATGTGGTATTTGCCGTTCCAGTAGAGAACGTCTACAGCCTCATTACCTCCTAAGTGACCACCCTTAACTACTACGGCCTCGCAAGAGTATTCCTCATAAATCTTCTTAGCTGCTAGTTTTGAGTCTTCTAAATTCTTTATCTCGATCCCTGAGAGAACCTCTGCTTCAGCCTTGTTTGGAGTTACTACCTTAGCTTGAGGTAGTATCTCTCTCTTCAGAGCCTCAACAGCGTCTTCTCTGAGCAGCCTAGCGCCACTCTTAGCCACCATGACTGGATCCACTACTAGAGGGAAAGAAAACTCCCTAACAGCTCTAGCCACAGAACGTATTATGTTGCTACTACTCAGCATACCGGTCTTCCCAGCATCAATACCCATATCCTCAGCCACGACCCTAACTTGCTCGTAAACTACCTCAGGAGGTATGTCATGTATCGCAGCAACCTCGTAGGTGTTTTGCGCTGTCACGCTCGTGATAGCGGCAGTCCCGTGAACTCCTAGAGAAGCGAAAGTCTTTAGATCAGCCTCGATCCCAGCACCACCACCTGAGTCGCTACCAGCTATAGTAATAGCGACTCTCCACAAACGATTACTCAACACGCTCACCAATACTCAAATATCACTAAAGAATAAAAACCTTAATAATCAAGTTTTAGTGGTGAGTAAAAATGGAGCCTCTTGAGCCAAGAATTTCTAAAACTATATGGAAAGCTACAGCAGACGACTGGCTAAAGTTGATAAACACTGACGTCGTGGTGGTTGGTGCTGGTCCATCAGGCCTTACGGCAGCTAGGTACCTAGCAAACTCAGGTCTTAAGACTGTGGTGCTGGAGAGGAGGTTGAGTTTCGGTGGGGGCATAGGGGGTGGTGGGATGTTACTGCATAAAATAGTAGTTGATGCGAGAGCTATACCTATACTGGAGGAATTCCGTGTTAGGTATGAGTACGTGAGTGATTACGATCTATACGTGCTAGATTCTTCCGAGCTTATGGCTAAGCTAGCAACTGGAGCTATAGATGCTGGAGCTAAGATAATTCATGGCGTTACTGTTGAGGACTTAATAGTTCGTGAAGAACCATTCAGGGTTGAGGGGGTAGTGATACAGTGGAGTGCTGTGCCTCTAGCAGGACTTCACGTGGACCCACTCTTCATGTATTCTAAGGCAGTGATAGATGCTACAGGGCATGACGCAGAGGTTCTCAGAATACTTGAGAGGAAGAATCCATCAGTAGGTGTTAGACTGCCTGGTGAGAGATCTGCTTACTCAGAATTAAGTGAGCTGAAGGTTATTGAGATGACTGGCAAGGTTGTTGATGGGCTCTACGTGACTGGGATGGCTGTCGCTGCGCTAAGACATCTTCACAGGATGGGGCCAATATTCAGTAGTATGTTACTTTCAGGTAAGAAGGTAGCCGAGGAGATACTGAGAGACGTTAGGCGAGGTTAGTAGTCGTGAGGAAGCCTTCAGAAATTTTATGGAGTGAGGTAAGGGAGGTTTTCGACGCAATAATCAGTCACCCATTTATTGAGGAGTTAAGTAGTGGTTCGCTGGATGAGGAAATATTTAAGTATTACGTGATTCAAGACGCGCTGTACTTAGATGAGTACTCACGCGTTCTAGCAACGCTTGCTGGGAAAGCCCCCAGAGAAGAATGGGTTAAGGTGTTCGCTGAGGATTCAGTAGCTATATTAGAATTTGAGAAAACCCTCCATAAAGAGTACTTCAGTGTTTGGGGTATTACACCTGAAAACCTCAGGAAAACACCACTAACACCAACCAACATGGGGTACGTAAATCACTTATGGAGAACAGTCTTACTAAGTGAGTTCCCTGAGGGTGTAGCTGCAGTAACCCCCTGCTACTGGATATATCTTGAGGTTGGTCGTCACCTAGAGAGGGTTGGGTCACCACACAAACTCTACAGTAAGTGGATACTACTCTACTCTTCTAAAGAGTATGCTAAGTATGTTGAGAGAGTCTTAGAAATACTTGATGAGGTCTTGAGCCACGCGAGTACAGACCTCTGGTCTAGAGCTTTAAGAGCTTTCAAGCTAAGCACGGTATACGAGTACATGTTCTGGGACTCAGCATACAGGATGGAACGCTTCCCTTTTAGCTACGCTACTTAATCCTGAAACTACAGCATCTAATTTCTTATTCTTGAGGATGAGTACTTAATAAAGAAGCTAACCCAAGATTATTTTGGTGTAACAAATTGAGTCGTTTAATGTTTGCTTACTTAGTTGTAGTAGGTCTTGCTTTACTATCAACTTTGGTAGGGGTTAGTGCGACTAATAACGTGAGTGAAAGTCAAGACACACTCTCTGACATAATCTCAGAACTCATGTCAAGCCCGAAGTTCTATATCTCAGCATTCATTCAGTTCTTGATGGGGTTCTTAGTTGGTTACTTCTCCTTCAAGGTGATAAAGTACGTGATAGCTTTACTAATCACTTTAGTTATAGGGTCTTTCCTCTCAGTATGGAGTCTTGGAGACTCACTAACCACGTTGTTGAGTAAGCTTTTCCCCGAAATAGTTAACGCTATACCATACATACTCACAGCTCTTCAGATTTTAGGAATAATAATCGTGGGTCCTATTGCTGTAGGCTTCATAATTGGGGCTCTCGTAGGGCTGGTAAGAAGGTAAACTAACTCACGTGAGGAGAGCAGAATTTTTTCTTGAATTAGGTGAAAGTAAATAGTCATAACTGAGTCTCTACATTCAAGACATGAAAGAGTGCGGAGATTTACTCCTCTATCTCTAAAATCTCATCTATTAGGGTGTTAATACTCGGTATTTCTATGGGTATTTTACTCGCATACTTGTAGAGCTCTGTTTTACTCAAGAATGGATTTATTTTATATTCTCTTAAACTATCCGCTATGATGTCTCTCGGTATGCCTACCTGTAAAGCATACCACTCAATCCATTTCTCAGGAGTTTTTCTGTACTCTTCTAGTGATTCTCTGTAGACCTTGCTTAATGCGTGTCGCATTTCTTTAGGTACGGTGTTAGAGGCTGCCAGCGTACAACAATACGTTACACCAAGCTCCTCACTTCTCAGAACCTCCCTATACTCTATCTTTTCTAACTTCCTGTATATTGGGTGCCAGACGACAACGTATTTAGCTAAGCCCGTATAAGCAGCTTTAAGAATTTCTTCAGGACTTCTGAAGTACTTCGTTAGTGTGTCCGAAGGTATTATTCCCTCCCTCGTAGTTAGCGATCTTACTAGATCCATGGTGGATAACTCACTTGAGTACGTTGTGTGTGAGCTTACAGAATCTTTCACTAACACTTTAGAACCTCCGTAAGCACCTCCACCAATTATCTTAAAGTTCTTGAAAGCAGCGTAGAAGTGTAGTTGGGTTACCGTGGGTGTTAAAGCTAAGTCAAGATCTCCAAGCACTAAAGCCCTGGTAGCTTGCGTAGAGCTCGAAAAAACAGAGATCTTAACGACAGTATTAAGTTTTTCCTTAACTCTCTTAGCGAAAACAGATAAGAACGGGTACTCACTAGACCACACAACGCCTACGTGGAGAGTCTTGAGATTGCTGGTGGGTTCATTACTAAAATTAAGTAGCTTAACTAGGTACTGACTACCCACCCTAACTCTAGTCACTAAACCTTCACGCTCAAGCTCACTAAGAATTTCTGAAACCCTACTCCTGGAAGTTCTTAAGGATTTATGTAAGTAGCTCTGCGGTACTAACTCGCCAGCTCTTATCTTAAGAGCTTCTAACACTTTTTCCCGAACTCTAGATCTGGGAGGCATCTTCTCCAATAAACAGTATCAGTAAAAGCTTATATTCTGTTACCGAACAATTGTTCGGGGAAACCAAATGAGGTCCCGCAGGCTCAGGACTCCCTACGTTATATCGAGTATTGCTGCTGTGTTACTCTTCTACTTGATACCTTACCTAACACTTAGTGGAGTAAAGAATCTGGAGCTAGTTATTTTCTGGTCCGCCATAACCTTAGTTTGGTTAATAATAACTAACTTACTGCTAATGAGGGATCTCCTGTGAGCGACCTGTTGCAGGTATTTGTTTTAATGCTGGTAGCTTACGTTTCTTTAGGTTCTTTAATAGCTTATTTCTCCAGACGTTACGGCGTAAGGTCCAGCAGGGATTACTTCGTTTCTGGTTATAAGCTTGGGTGGTTTTTAGCGTCTATGACTTACGCAGCAACGACGTATAGCGCCTTCATGATGGTGGGGCTCGTAGGACTAACATACTCTAGCGGAGTCGGAGCTCTAGGTTTTGAGTTAGCGTATTTGTTAGTTACGGTAATTCTGTTAGCTGTTCTAGGACCTACTGTATGGGCTATGGCTAGGGAGAGGGGGTGGGTTAGTCCGTCCGAGATGCTTTCAGATCTCTACGAGTCTAAGCTAATAGGGTATGTTGTTGTAACGATATACTTAGCCGCGATGATACCTTACGTCACAGCACAAATAGTAGGTGTTGCGGCAATATTTGAGGGTCTTGGTGTTGGGTATGAGGTAGGTATCCTAGTCATGAGTGTTCTAACGCTTGCTTGGGTGGTGCTGGCAGGCATGTGGAGTGTTGCTACTACCGACGCTTACCAAGGCTTGTGGATGTTGAGCGCGGCCGTGATTTTGGTTTTCTTATTACTGAATCAATTAATACCTTCATCAGGAGTTACGTTAAATCAAGTCTTGAAAGCCTTAAGCGAGAAAGGACTTCTGGGAATAACTGGGTTCTGGACCCCGCAAACCTTCCTAGCCTACACAATACCGTGGATATTCTTCGCTGTTACTAACCCGCAGGTGGTTGTGAGACTTTACGTACATAAAGACCTACATTCCTACAAGAAGTCAGTACTACTATTCTCAGTATTTGGTTTCCTATACACTATCGCGGTCGTCTATGTTGGACTCATTGTTAGAGGTTTGACGGAATTAGGTCTTTTCGAGGTTATTAGTAGATCAGATCTAGTAACCCCAACACTGATTTCAAGACTTCACCCAGCACTAGCTTCCTTCATTTACATATCTATATTGGCCGCCGCTGTGAGTACTGCTAACTCAATAATACTTACGGTAGCTTCCTCGTTTGTTAGGGATTTAATAGAGAAGCGTGGTGTGGGTAATGTAAGTGTTCTTAAGCTATCTAACACTATAGTAACACTACTAACGATTACTTCGGCTTACTTAGCCTACATAAGACTCGGTTTCGTAGTAGATCTTTCAGTCCTCACATCAGTCTTACTACTTCCTCTAGCTCCTGTAACTATAGCCGCTTTACTAATGCCTCGTGAGAGTAAAGATTGCGTGATGAGGAGAGCAGCACTACTATCACTGCTGGTAGGAACCTTCATATCTTTTAGTTTCGCGTTAGTGCTAGGTCCTAGAAAAACCTTCCTGACCTCATATTACGGTTTGCCAGTCTCCGCATTAACACTAATCATAACGTCAGCGATAATGCTTTCTGGTTACGTGATATCTAGGTTAAGGAAAAATAAGGACTAAAACAAGTCAACCATGTGTTTTTGGGTTTAATCTGCATCAAACCATCACACTCATACATAATCATAGACTCGAGAATCCTAACGAACCTATGCGAACTGACATAAAGCCTATAATAGACGTTCTCGTCTTTTAGGTCATAACCTTCAGACTTAGCAACAACAAGTAAACATAGTAGATTAACAGGTGATAAGTCAACAATAAGTTTTAAAGTCAGCCCGTAGTAATTAAACCTAAACCAGAGCAGGTCTGCAACTTTCACTCATTCGAGTCTGTAAGTGTTTTCACTAACGTTAATGAAAACGTGCAAACAACAAAAACAAGGTTTCTACGGCTTTTCCCTGCGTGCTTTGAGTTTTGCTATTTCACTTATTAAGGACAACAAGTCTTGCGTTTCACGAAATATAGTATGAGAATAGCAACACCAACAACTACGAGACCTAACCCTACTAGATTGGGTTGTGTGGTGGTACTTGGATGAGTCGTTGTCTGAGTGATAGTATTCCCTAAATCTGAAAGTAGGCTCGCGAATACTTCACTAGGTATCTCAATACTTGATTTAGTTTCCCCCAGGTAGACCACAACCACATCAGTCACTTTGCTTAACATTAATTCGTTCCAGAACTTAGTACTCTTTACTTCTCCTATTACTATCGCGACCGGAGCTCCATCAACTAATACTAGCGTTTGCGGTACTGCTAGGGCGTAGTTCTGGCTTAATCCGTGATTAAGCTCTATCGTAGCTAGCTCCCTAAAGAGATTTGATGCTGCCGTGTCCTCAACCCAAAAGAAGTAGCATTTTCCTTGGTAGTTTTCGTTGAAGAAATCGTGTAGAGCCCTACAGTGAGGGCAGCTCTTAGAACCAAAAACTACTAAGTTGTAAGTTAGGTTACTGCTCTCAGTTGAGAGCAAGCTCATAATGATGTAGCACGCTAGAAGTATCGTTAGTAATTGCGCGGGTCTCACACCGAAGTATTTGGTTTTATTCATGATCACTCACCAAGAGCCAAGTACTACTTAGTTAGAAGAAAAATATATTGCTTTACTCACGTCCCGTACTCCCATGAAGTCAAGTATTTCACTTGCTCCTCCGTTAACCTATCTATCTCTATATTCATTGAAGCTAGTTTAATCTCAGCTATTCTCTCATCTATTTCTCTAGGTAATACGTAGACCCGCTTCTCCAGCTTCTCCTTATTGTTAACTATGTACTTGACTGCTAGTGCTTGATTAGCAAAACTCATATCCATTACTTCACTGGGGTGCCCCTCAGCTGCTACCAAGTTAACTAGTCTGCCCTCACCTATTAAGTAGAGTTTCCTCCCGTCAGGAAGCAAGTATTCTTCTAGGTTAGGTCTTACAACCCTCTTACTAACTGAGATTTTCTCCAAGTCCTCAACACTTACCTCAACGTTGAAGTGTCCTGCGTTAGCTAGTATCGCGCCGTCCTTCATAACCTTGAAGTGCTCCTCCCTAATCACTCTCTTATTTCCTGTTGCTGTGACAAAGATATCCCCTACTAAGCTTGCCTTACTCATCGGCATGACCTCGAAGCCATCCATAACAGCCTCCAAAGCTCTCACAGGATCTACCTCAGTTACTACCACTCTAGCACCCATGCCGCGCGCTCTCATAGCTATTCCTTTACCTACCCACCCGTACCCAGCAACTACGAAAATCTTACCTGCTATGAGGGTGTTCGTAGCTCTAAGTATCCCGTCAATTGCTGACTGTCCCGTGCCATACCTGTTATCAAACATGTACTTAGTTAGTGAGTCATTAACAGCTATTACAGGATATAAGAGTTTTCCACTCTTCTCAAGAGACTTCAGCCTAATAACCCCTGTAGTAGTCTCTTCAGTCCCTCCCCAAACCTTAGAACCTAAGTCTTTACGCTCGCTATGTAGGTATGCGTGTAGATCCGCACCATCATCAATCACTATATCAGGTTCTGAAGAAACCACCCTAGATATGCACTCGTAGTATTCGCTGGATGTCTGCCCCCTCCACGCGAACACGTGAATACCTTCAGTAGCTAGAGCCGCGGCTACGTGATCTTGTGTGGAGAGAGGGTTACTTCCAGCCAACCAAACCTCAGCACCACCACCAACTAAAGTCCTAACTAAGACCGCAGTCGCTTTAGTTACGTGAAGAACAGCAGCCACCCTAACACCGCTTAAAGGCTTCTCCTTCGAGAACTCGCTCCTAATCCTCATTAAGACCGGCATGTGTTTCTCAGCCCACTCAATCTCCCTAACCCCAGCTTCACTTAACCCTAAATCTGCAACCCTAAACATAATCATTAACCCAACACACTAACTACGTAAGAGCTTATAAATCAGGGCGGAACCAATGATCGACGCAGCCCCTACCGCTGTTTTCGGATTTCGCGAGTTTTTAAGTTAATAATACAGAACACATGACATCCTCTCTTTACGTCATTCGCTAGAAACTCCTCGTTAATATTCGCAGGTCATGAGACTTAAGGAGTAGGTGATGTAGAGGTGCGCGGGATCTCACCGAAGGTCCCGAGTCTGTTAGGGACTCAAGCAGGACACAAAACAAGATGAGGTGATGAGCTAGCACTAGAGCCGAATTACTTAGCGGACTGAATCTCGGTTCTTAGACTTTATTTGGGTGTCCTACACAACTTTATTAGTGGTTGGGGTGGGGTCTCTAGAGTTTAGGAAGCGGTGGGTTAAGATAACAGCGTTAGTTCTGATTGTCTTGCTACCGCTGACTTACGCTTACCTGACATACAGCTACACTGCGGGGATAATCGATTACATATCTGATGAGTGCTGGTACGTGAGTGCTGCGAGGAACACTTTATTAAGGTATTTAGGCTTAGAACCTTCCTCAACATCTGCTGGTAAGATTGTCGTGACCGTGGAGCTTGTTAGGTCATCGCTAGAAAGCGAGTACATGAAGACTGTTGCCAGTGTTAAGGAATACATAACGTCGAGCCTTAACGGGTCCTTAGTGAAGGACGAGTCATACTATAGGTTTAAATCGGACGGTAAGTTTCTTCCTGCGCTCTGCGCGGAGATTGACCCAGTGCTACTTAATAATCTAAGCTCGCATCCTAGTGTAAGGAGGGTCGTAGTAGGTTATTGTTACCCGAATGCTGAGGGTATTCTCGATTATATGAACTTTGAGCACCCTCCCCTAGTTAAGTACTTCATAGCTCTCACGATGTTCTTGATCGGTGATTTCCCCTCGTTTTGGAGGATTCCTTCAGTAATTGCGGGTACTCTAGTCTTAGTGGTTGTATTCCTCATATTTAGGGAGGTAGTTAAAGAAGATACTTGGTTGCTCCTAGGCTTCGCAGCCGCGTTAATAACAGCTTTCGACAAAACTTTCAGGTCTTTGAGCATGGTTGCTATGCTAGATATTTTTATTTCTTTATTTACTGTCTTAACACTGTACTTCACTCTGAAAGGCAGGCTGGGGCTTACGTCAATCTCTGTAGGGTTAGGTTTCGTTAGCAAATTTAGTGGTGCTTTCCCAGCACTACCGGCAACCCTGTACTGGGTAAGGAGAGATAAACCTGCTAAGGTTCTCTTGCTAATTATTTACGTACCTATAGTGATGTTAATAGTTTCAGGCGCTCCATACATCTTGAGAGACGGTTTCCTTTGGTGGTGGTCCTCCTCTGTTGAGGGGGCTTTCAGGTGGCACTTAAGCATTAAGACTACTGAGGGACCTCCGCAAGCAATGCCTTGGGACTGGCTAATAGGTAGGAATCCATTCCCACTCCATTATGTGTGGGACCCAAGTAGGGGTGAGTTCGTAGCAGACTTAATAGCTTCAGGCAACCCAATCCTATACCTACTCACAGTAGTTCTCTCAATACTAGTTATCCCGGTAATAAAGGACCTACCAGATAAGGGAGTTATCTACTCGTTTACGTGGCTTACCTACCTAACTTACGTAGCACTATGGTTGCTGGGTGGTAAAACACAGTACAGTTTCTACGCAGTGCAGGTAGTTCCACTATTCTACATAACTCTTGTGATGCTAGTGTACTACCTGATAACACCACACACAAAAATACTTGATGTCTTGAGGAGGTGGAGAAAGATAATAAGCACTGTAAGCATGTGGCTAGCTGGTGAAGTCTCTATAAGCCTTAAGCTAGTCGTGAGTGAGAGGAAGTAGAGCTTAACGCACAACAACCAACAAACTCTTAAGAGGTGCTGGCAAGCCATCTCAGCCTAAACCACTGATTTAAAAACTTAGCTAAGTAATTACTCAGGAGTGGAGTGAAATGAGTAGTAAGTATGTTTACAGTTTTGATGAAGCTGACTGGAAAGACAAGAAATTGTTAGGAGGTAAGGGAGCTTCACTAGCACAGATGACTCAGTTAGGTCTTCCAGTACCTCCAGGCTTCATAATAACTACTCAAGCGTGTAGGGAGTTCTACGTATGCAGGCGTGAAGAGATTGACGCTATAGTTAAGGAACTTGAGAGAAACCCACCACCGCAGGTCAGGGACCAGCTAATCAAGAAGATATGGGACATAATAAGAGGTATGGAGTTACCTAACGGTCTGATAGCTCAAGTCCGCAACTACATGAAGAAGCTGGAGGAAGAAACAGGTAAAGTCTTCGGCTCCCCAGAAAATCCCTTATTAGTGTCTGTCAGGTCCGGTGCTGCTGTCTCTATGCCTGGCATGATGGATACTGTTCTTAATCTAGGAATGAACGACGAAGTAGTTAAAGGTCTTGCTAGATTAACAGGGAATGAGTGGTTTGCTTACGACGCATACAGGAGATTCTTAGCGATGTTCGGCAGGATAGTTCTCGAGATTAACGAGGAATTATTCAATAAAGTCTTCGACAAGTATGAAGAGGAATTCAAGGAGCAGGCTGAGAAACTCCACGCAAGCGAGTTAGAAGCTATTAAGTCTAAGTATCCTAAGTATACTTTAAGACTCGACGCTCAGCCCCCAGCAGATGTAGCTCCCAAACTATGGGAGCTTTCAGTAAACTACTTGAAGAAGATTGTTGAGGAGTATAAGGTAGTCATCAAGAACAACTGGGGTGAGTTTCCTCAAGACCCGTGGAAGCAGCTGGAGCTAGCAATAAAAGCTGTTTTCAGGTCTTGGATGAATCCGAGAGCGATATTTTACAGGATGGCTAACAACATAACACCAGAGATAGCTGACTGCACTGCCGTCAATATCGTGATGATGGTTTTCGGTAACATGGGCTGGGACTCAGGCACTGGTGTTTACTTCACTAGAGACGTTGCTACTGGTGAGAACAAACCATATGGTGAGTTCCTACCTAACGCTCAGGGAGAGGATGTGGTAGCAGGTATTAGGACTCCGCTAAGCTTAGACGAGCTCAGAGAGAGGATGCCGGAAATATATGAGGAACTAATAAGAGCTGGTAAGCAGCTTGAGAAACTGAATAAGGACGTGATGGACATAGAGTTCACTATAGAGAGAGGTAAGCTGTACTTCCTTCAGAATAGAGTAGCTAAGATGACTCCCGTAGCTAGGGTCAAGACAGCTGTTGAGCTAGCTGAAGAAGGCATAATAACTAAAGAAGAAGCGATAATGAAGGTCTCTCCAGACATAGTGTTGAAGCTACTTTACCCGAGAGTAGACCCTAAGACCAAGGCAGAACCGATAGCTAAGGGATTACCAGCATCACCGGGTGCTGTGAGCGGTGAGATAGTATTTGATCCCGATACAGCGGTTCTTAAAGCCAGGGAAGGCAAGAAAGTTATCTTAGTTAGAGTGGAGACGAAACCTGATGATGTGCATGGCTTCTACGCTGCTGTAGGGATACTAACGTCTAAGGGAGGCATGACCTCACACGCGGCAGTAGTTGCTAGAGGGATCGGCAAGCCAGCAGTAGTCGGTGCTGAAGCAATAAAGATAGACTACGAGAAGAAGGTTTTTGAAGTTAATGGCAGGGTAGTGAAGGAAGGTGACTGGATAACGATAGACGGGAACACCGGCAATGTGTACGTAGGCAAGATACCCACCGTGGAACCTGAAATAATACCTGAACTCGATAAGTTACTCAAGTGGGCTGACAGTGTAAGGAAGCTCGGTGTTAGAGCTAATGCCGACGTGCCTGAAGACGCGTTCATAGCTAGGAAGTTCGGTGCTGAAGGTATAGGCTTACTAAGAATTGAGAGAATGTTCAGAAAACCGGAGAGGCTTGAGGCTCTCAGAAACGTAATACTTTCTGAGACTAAGGAAGCCAGAGAAGAACACTTGAAGAAACTTGTTGATATGATTAAGCCAGACTTTAAAGAAATGCTTAAAATAATGGATGGACTCCCTGTAGTGATAAGATTGATTGACCCACCGCTACATGAGTTCCTGCCAGCGCCGGAGGAGGTGCTGAAAGAACTTTACGAAGTCAAGACCGCGTACCTAGAACTAGCTAACTCCCAGATAGCTAAGGACTTAACACCGAACGTAATTAAGGAACTTGAAGAGAGAACGAAGAAGCTTGAGGTATTATACAAGAGAGTATCTACACTCAAGGAGCATAACCCAATGATGGGTCACAGAGGTGTTAGGGTGGGCGTAACGTTCCCTGAAATCTATTACTACTTATCAAGAGCTATGCTTGAGGCTGCTGCTGAATTAAAGAAGGAGGGATATAAGCCGATTCTAGAGATAATGATACCTCAGGTGGCGCACGTCAACGAAGTTAGGTTCGTTAAGCAGAGAGCCGTAATACCAGCAATAAAAGATGTTGAGAGGGAGTACGGCATTGACTTAAGCGATGTTAAAATAGGCACAATGATCGAGACCGTCAGAGCTTGTTTGACTGCTGACGAGATAGCTAAAGAGGTAGATTTCTTCAGTTTCGGTACGAACGACTTAACACAGGCTACGTTCAGCTTTAGTAGAGATGATGTCGAGAATAAATTCATGCCACAATACCTGGAGCACGAGATACTGCCTGAGAATCCGTTCCAGACAATAGATACTGTTGGTGTCGGTGCCTTAGTGAGTCTAGGTACTAGAGAAGGTAAGAAAGCCAATCCAAACCTGGAAGTAGGTATATGTGGTGAGCACGGCGGCGACCCAGAATCTATAATGTTCCTGCATAAGGCTGGTCTAGACTACGTAAGCGCATCTCCTTTCAGGATAGTCGTAGCTAGGCTAGCAGCGGCTCAAGCAGCTGTCTCTGAGAAGTTAGGCAAGATCGGTGCTTCAGACTAAAAACGTTTTATAGCTTTAACATATCTTGGTGCCTGGACTCACAGGTTTTTCAACAGTTAGGATTACGGGTACTTCATTCTCGCCGCATCCTGCCGCTAGTAACATACCCTGTGATTCAAACCCCATCATCTTTCTTGGTTTTAAGTTGGAAACTACTATGATATACTTCCCTACTAGGTCTTCAGGACTGTACCACTCGGCAAGACCCGCTACTAGCTGTCTCTTCCCTTTCTCACCTAAGTTAACTATCAACCTAATCAGCTTCCTAGAGCCTGGGATCCTCTCAGCACTCTCAACCAAACCGACTCTTAAGTCTAGTTTCTGGAAGTCTGAGAAATCCACGTATTCAGGCGAACCCACCTAAACCACCAAACTAAACCTACACCACGAGTTTATAACTTGAGTGGCTTGAACTTAACTACGTAAGGTACTCCACCATCAATAGTTTCAGCAGATCTCCTCACAGTAGCAACGACTCGCATACCGACACTCATGTTCTCAGGCTTGATATCCACAACCTCCGATAATACCTTAGCGTCACCCAGCCTAACCAACGCTATTATTATTGGTGTGAAGTCCTCGAAGCCTTTCGCAGGTACTTGAATAACCGTATAACTAAGTACCTCGCCCTCACGCGGTAACGCTTCTTCCCTTAATTCTCTGGAACCGCATACAGGACACCTCATCTTTGGTGGGTATGTTATGTAGCCACACGAGGAGCACCTACTCGCAACTAGATTAAGTATTGTGTTCTTTAATCTCCACACTCTCTGAAGAGTGGTCATAACTAATCACCTCCTCAAAATTATCGTTGTTATGTTGGAGCCCGCACCCCCTATATTCTGAGTTAAGCCTACCTCAGCAGGCACCGAGACTCCAGGGAAATCTCCTCTCAACTGCATCACTACCTCAGCTAACTGATAAACTCCGGTAGCGCCTACCGGATGCCCTCTTGATTTCAGACCCCCTGAGAGATTTAAGGAAGGCTTATCGCCGGGGCTGAAACGCCCCTCGCTCCAGGCTTTAGGTGCTTTACCTTTCTCAACAAACCCTATCGACTCTATACTTAGAGCTGCGGTAATTGTGTACGCGTCATGTATTTCAGCTATATCTACTTCTCTTAAGCTCACCTTAGCTATTCTCAAAGCATTCTCAGCAGAAACTCTAGAAGCTAGTAAGTGATCGAGCTCTAGTCTGGAAGATAAGTCCACACTATCTATTGAGTTACTCACACCAGCTATGCTGACTGGGGTGTCTGTAGCCTTCCTGAGGTCCTCACTAACTAAGAGTGCGGCTGATGCTCCGTCACTCAATGGGCAGGAGTCGTAGAGTCTTATCGGGTCCGCTATTACAGGGGACTTCAAGACATCTTCTAAGGTTATCTCGTTTCTTAGCTGAGCGTAGGGGTTCTTATAACCATTCTTATGCATGAGAACGGACCAGTAAGCTAGCTCCTCATACTTAACACCGTACTTGTTCATATAGTACCGCATAAGCAGGGCGTTCAACCCTGAGAAAGTTATGCCGTAGATCAACTCGTAGTCTGCGTCAGCAGCGTAAGCTAACCCCCTGATCACGTCATTCGAGGGTCTTTCGAAGAGTTTCTCTACACCAACTACAAGCACCTTACTGAAGAGACCTGAAGCTACTAGTGAGTATCCAGTCATTAGGGCTGCGCCGCCAGACCCGCAAGCACCCTCAACCTTAAATCCGCAAGCTCCTCTAAGACCTATGTGGTCTCCTATGAGTGACGCGAGATTCTCCTGCTCCACCAAAGAACTCAACATATTACCTACCACTATCGCTTCAGGCGTCTCATTACCGGCTTCTTCCAGAGCTTTAAGAGCTGCCTCACCGGCTAAGTCTCTCAATGATTTATCCACGTGCTTACCTACCTTAACCATCCCTACTCCTGCCACGTAAACTTTCCTCAACTTAAGCCACCAGCACACTTCATGTGAAGTATTATCACACCGTCAGAGATGGTGCCCCCCACGTAAACAACTTTTTCGTTAGCAGAGCACTTCTCAGCAATTTTCATTAAAGCTACTGCTGTACCTAGATTTACTTCGTAGCCTTGCCTTCTTAACTCCTCAGCTATTGACGAATCTGCTCTCTTCAGCTTAAGAGAAGATAACACTCTCTCAAGTAATCTTGGATTACGAATAAACCCATTTACTAAACTCACGTGCCCGTTCTTTACCCCCCTATACTTAGTGAGTTTAGAGAGTATCTTTGTTGCTGTAGTTACT
This sequence comes from uncultured Sulfolobales archaeon, assembly GCA_938045815.1. Classification (GTDB taxonomy): domain Archaea; phylum Thermoproteota; class Thermoprotei_A; order Sulfolobales; family NBVN01; genus Zestomicrobium. The sequence goes on from CALIBI010000022.1 coordinate 18,774, forward strand.
GATGCTTCTGTCACAAGCTCGTTTAGCGCTTTCTCATCAACTATTCCTGTCTTGAGAAAACCTAGAAACTCTTTCCTTAACTCATACTTGGTTATCTGTATTCTGCCCTTATTATTGATTACCATACTCACCGCGCCAGCCGGAGGCTTACTACTTACTACTGTTAGGATTGAGGGAGCGTTCCTCAGGCTGTAGTAAAGTCCCTCACTAACAGACCTGAAAGTAACTACTGAGGAGTTCTCTAGGTTCAGTAAATCAAGAACTATGCTGAAATCTACGTTTTCGTTAGAATCACAAACAAAGACGTACGTGCTATTTCTTGGTAAGCTTAACTTACTTAAAGTCTCGTAAGACATCGTTATTTCGTCCTCGTCTCGGCCAGGCTTAGGCAGCTTAGTCTCCTCATCTATTGTGGAGGGTGTATAGTTTCTCCACTCTCTCAGAGCCGGCACTCACTAACACCTCTGAAAAAGAATGTTTGGTTCTCCTTTTATTGTTTAAGTCTGCGTTAAACAATTGTCTGAGTTAAGAAACATTAGACTTATATTTTCCGCTTCTCTAAGACTTTCATAGTAAGGGCTGTTAAGATATGACAAAAAATAAAGCGTTAATGTTAGCTTTGCTGCTTGCTGCCGCGTCTTATATTTTGTTGTTTGCTTTCATATATACTAACGATGTCAGCAAAATCCTCACGCTTCTTATGAGGAGCGAGAGCTTCGGTTATGTCTCCTTAGCACTACTTACTAGGATCTCCTCAGTCACTCTCCACGCGTTGACTTTCTTCATATTACTGAGGGCAGTGGATAAAGTTAGGATGCTTGATGTTGTTAAGGTGACTTACGTGTCGGTGTTCTCAGAATTGATTGTTCCTGTGGGGGGAGTTACTGAAGTCGTTAAATTCGCATTACTAACTAAGAACTCATCCGTGAGTGCTAGTAAGACATTCTTAGGCATAGCTTCACATAGACTCGTGACTACCTTAACCATGTTAACTTTCTTGTTGTTATCTGTGGTATGGTTACACATATCTATCTCGAGGGTTCTGATCTTGATATTGCCGGCTCTCGCCTTAATCTTAATTAATCTGTCTCTGTTCATAGTGCCTAGAAGCAAGTCACTCGAATCTCTAGTAAATAAGCTTTACCGTAGGATGGGGAAGAACGTTAGCGTAAGAATTCACGAGGAATACCTTAACAATTTTTCCAGCTTTGTTAAGCGTTATGACCTCGTCTTGATGGCTACCCTACTTTCTGTGTTAGAGAGGATAGCTAATGTTGCTCACGGCTACGTACTCGCTCTTTTAGTAGGTCTTAAGCCAAGCTTCTGGCAACTTGTGATAGGGTTTGATTCTATCTACATGATAATGTGGCTTCTCCCAATAGTTACGCCAGGCAATATAGGGATTTACGAATTAACACAGACGGGCGTATTAAGCCTAGTCGGGATTAGCAGGAGTACTGCTGCGTTACTCAGCATCCTAACCAGAATATTCATTGTGTTGGGTGAGTACCCATTATTCCTGGCGGCGGCAGTAGGCTTTGGAATAAGCACGAAGAACATAACACAACTAGTTAAAGAATGGAGTAAGGATTCCTCAAGTTATTAAAGGATAAACAGTAATAACGTGGGGGTTTAAAGAAGTGGCTGAGAACCTCAAGAGTAAGGTCATAGAAGTATTGAAGACCGTGGAAGATCCTGAGTTAGGTATTGATGTGTGGAATCTAGGACTAATTTACGAAGTCTTAGTTAGTGAGGGCGGTGATGTCTTAATAAAAATGACGTTCACCGCTCCTGGGTGTCCTGCCAGCACCTACATTCTCTTCGAAGTGTATAAGAGGTTGTCAGTCATCGAGGGTGTGAGAGATGTTCGTATTGAGGTGGTTCTAGACCCTAGATGGACTCCTCTAAGGATGACGCAAGAAGGAAGGAAGAAATTTGAGCTAAAGTACGGGTATGACATCGTTGAGAAGTACTTAGAGTCTGTGAAGAGTGGTAAGGTCAGGGGTTAGCACAGTGCCCGTCAAAGAACACAGAGAGGAAGCAACGAGCATAGGAGTTAGTCTTGGACTTATCATAACTAGTGACTCAATCCTGAAGGGACTCAAGAAAGACGAGATAACACCTCTCGTGGAGCGGGTGTGCAGCGAGTATGGCGTAACATTAAGGGATAGAGTCTTAGTTTCTAACAATAAAGAGGAGATCAAGAAAGCATTTAGTGATTTGGTAAGCTCGTGCAACGTAGTCATAGTCACGGGCGGAACTGGATTAAGCCCTAGAGACGTAACGGTAGAAGCTCTCAAGAATTACTGTAATAAAGACGTGCCAGGATTCGGGGAACTCTTCAGGTACTTGACTTTCTTGAGGCATGGGTCTGCAGCTATGGCTTCAAGAAGTTTTGCCTGTGTTTCAGGAAATACTCTACTGTTTGCGTTACCTGGATCGCCGGACGCCGTTGAATTAGCTTTAAGAGAACTAATAATGCCTGAAATACGTCACCTACTTCACGAGCTCAGGAAAGCGTGACTTAAGTTATTCCTAAAGATTCCTTAAGAACTCCCACAACCTTACTGCTCGTAATAAGTCTTGAGTATGTCTTGGAAACCTCCTCTCTATCCTTCTCTATTATCGAGACCTGGCCAGACTCCTGATTCACTCTCATCAAGAGGTATCCAGGTACCCAGTAAGAAGGCTTAACTCGCTTATCCAGACATAAATTCTTAAGGATCTCTCTAACTATCGCTACGTTGCTCTTCAGAAGTATTTCACGCGTGTCTATCTTGGGTGGTCTAAACAATTCTAGAGTCCACCATCTCCTCTTTATTCTCTGTTCTGTGGTTTCGCTCGGTATCAAGTCACTAAAGTATTTCCTAGCTTTCTCTACGTCACTTAAGATTTCCTCGACTGCTTCAACATCTTTCAATAACTCGTACTCACTACACCTAGTGTGAGTAAGTTTCGCGGCATCAACACTCGGGTATGTTAAGATATTCGTGCTCTTGTTTAGTTTCCTTATAGTGAGGAACCTGACTAAAGGGTTCTCAAGAACCTTGCTTAAGTAGCATTCAAGGATAAACCTGTCGGTGCGAGAACCACACTCACGAAATTCAGCTATAGCTACGGGGAACCAAATAAGTAATCCGTTACTTTTCTTAGGGTATGCTTCAATGAAAGACACTACATTCCCTCCTAAACATAAGGTAGTGTTCAGCTTAATAATTTTATTAGTTTTTCTTAAATACTCATGTAGCGGTGTAGAGAGTGCTTGAAAGCTTAGTATTACCTCCGAGGCAATTCAAGATTGTTAAGTACTTGTGTGAGGCTGGTATAGGTGTTGATATTAGTGAATTGAGTGGCTTCCTAGGGGTTAAGGAGTCAGACTTAATGAGAGATTTAATAGAGTTAGAAAGCAAGCAATTAATAAAACTAGAGAAAACCGTGAAGTACTTAATCAGGTTAAGTAAGCTGGGACTCAAGTATCTTGAGTTAGGGCTGCCTGAAGAGAGAGTTTTGAAGTATTTGATGTCTGGCGACGAGAAAGTGTCTTTAAAAGAGTTAGCTTCGATAGGTCTAGACGAAGACGAAATAAAGGCGTCGCTAGGTCATTTAAGGAAGTACGGGTTAGTGAAGCTTGAGGGAGCTTCAGTAATTCTGGTTAAGAAAGAATTAAGTGCTTTCCTAGAAGAAGTAAGTAGAGTTAAGGAATTACTGAGGACTCACGCGGAACCCATACTATACGATAGCGTGCCGGAGTGGGCGGCGACTCTAAAACGCAGAAAACTCGTGGAAGTAGATGATGTGAAGCTTATTAAAGTCTACCCAACACAAAACCTACTTAAACTGATGAGTGAGGGGAAGGTAGTTGAGGGAGTGTTAATAACTAACCTAACCTCCGAAGCTCTCGTTAGTGGGGCGTGGAAGAAAGCAATATTCAAGGAGTTCGATGTTGGGGTTGAGGTTCCGGCGCGTACGCCCAGGCTAAGACACCACTACACTCTCTTCGTGAGGTATATTAAGGAAATACTTGTTGAGATGGGGTTCGAGGAGGTCAGGGGTCCTTACGTAGAGAGTTGTCTCTGGAATTTCGATGCTTTATTCGTTCCTCAATACCATCCATCAAGAAAAGAAACAGACGTTTACTATGTTGACAACGCAAGTGTTGAGGTTAAGGAGGTTGACGTTCTTGAGAGAACTAAGAAAATACATGAAGGAGTCTGGAAGTATGGTTGGAGAGAAGACGTAGCTAGGATGACTGTCCTCAGAACACACACAACTCCTGTATCTCTGAGAACCATATACGAACGTGGTGCCGGGGAGTATAGGGTCTTCTCATTCGACAGGGTGTTTAGACCTGATACCCCGGACCCCACACACTTGATGGAGTTCCACCAGCTTGAAGGCATTATAGTAGGTAAGAAAGTAACCTTTAGAGAGTTATTAGGGTTCTTTAAGGAACTTGCTAAACGCTTAGGTATGGAGGAAGTCAGGTTCAAGCCTGCATACTTCCCGTTCACGGAGCCAAGCGTTGAAGGGTTCGTGAAACACCCCAAGTTAGGATGGATCGAGGTATTCCCTGGAGGTATGTTCAGGCCTGAGGTACTAGCTAGTGTAGCCTTGCCTCCGGAATATAAGGTAGCTGCTTGGGGGATAGGAATAGATAGGCTTGCCATGATAGTCTTAGGATTTGATGATATAAGAAACCTTTATTCGTGTGATCTAGACATCATAGAATCAACGAAGATACCTGAGGTGATTTTGAGGAATGCCTAAAGTTGAGGTAAGGTTGTGGGATGTTGAGAGAATAGCTGAGACGCCACTATCCCTAGAAGAGCTAGTGAGAACTCTTGAGACGCTAAAGAGTGATTTAGAGGAGGTGAGAGGAGATACTATAGTCTATGAGGCTAGTCACGACAGACCAGACATGTTCTCTGCTGAAGGTCTTGGTAGAGCTGTAGGTGTTTACAAAGGCTCTAGGAAGCCAGTTAAGTATGTAGTCGAGAACCCAACAACCTACCTAGACGTCAGTGAAGCGCCTGAGTACAGACCGTACGCATACTTAGCTATAGTAGAGAATCTAGAACTAGATGAAGAGGCAGTCAGGCAGATATTTCAGTTGCAGGAGAAACTCCACACTACATACTGCGGTGATAGAGAGTTCGTATCGATAGGTCTATACGACTTAGATAAGGTGAAGCCACCTATAAGGTACGTTGAAGTAGAGAACGCTAGTTACAGACCGTTAGGCTACGATAACGTAATGAGCTTGGACGAGATACTGCGTAAGACTGAGAAAGGGCTTAAATACGCTCACCTAGTGCGTCACCATCACTACCCACTCCTAGTAGACTCCGAAGATCAAGTACTTTCTTTCCCTCCAATACTTAACGCTGAAGACAATAAAGTCACTGAAGAGACGCGTAGGGTAGTCATAGACGTGACGGGAACAGAACCTAACCTAATGATGAAGGTCTTAAACATCGTAACAACTTCCGTTAGTGAGAGGTCTAGAAACCCGTTCATTAGGAAGGTGAGTATTAAGGGTTCTTCACTCTACCCCTACAGTCCAGTACTAGAAGAAAGCATAGTAGAGGTTAAGAGGGATTACGTGACTTCATTACTAGGTATTGACCCAATCCAGGTTAAGGGCCCACACCTACTAGAATCTATGGGTTATGAGATTCTGAGCTTAAGCGATGATCGTGTAGTAGTTAAGGTTCCTCCCTACAGGATAGACGTGCTCTCACACGTTGACGTTATAGAAGACTTAGCGATATCTTACGGGTATAACGAGCTCGTGGGTGGGGTCACCCCACCACCACACTTCGGTAGAGTGAATCCGTTAGAGAGATTTGCTGAGTATTTAAGAGAGGTTATGTTGGGGTTAGGTCTCCAGGAAGTACTAAACTTCATGTTGACGGATCCTGACGTACTTAGCTTAGTTAGTGAGGAGGAATTCATTAGGGTGAGAAACCCTAAGATGAAGACGTATTCGGCTGTGAGGAACTCCTTAGTACCCACCATACTCATGTCAGTAAAAACAAACAGCTCTAAAAGAAGAAAACTAGAAATATTCGAGGTAGGTGATGTAGTTAGGCTTGGCGAAGATAAGCAACCAACTTACATGAAGAAACTCGCTTACGGGCTGGCTGGCGACGACTACACGCTAACAGACGGACTAGTAGTGCTTAAGTCGTTGATGAATATACTCGGGATTAACTACAAACTAAGAAAAACCTCGAGAAGGTTACTGATTAGTGGTAGAGCTACTGAGATCCTGGTTGGGGGTGAGTCGGTAGGAATTGTTGGTGAGGTGAGTCCCGAGATACTGATTAGCTTAGACATACTTGTTCCTACGACTATAGCTGAGTTAGATGTAGCGAAGCTTTTCTCCGCTCTATCTTTATGAGCTGGCAAGTTTCTTGGCTTCCTCAATTACTTCACGAGCTACTTTAGGTCCGAAGCTCCTGAGACTAGCTAATTTAGTTGGGTCAGCTGAAGCAAGTTCCTTAACTGTCTTGATTCCGTGATTGTAAAGAACCCTAGCTCTCACTCTCCCGATCCCCCTGACACGAACCAGGTCAAGTAATTCTTCCCTGATCCCGTAACTTACTCTAGTGCTCAATATATTGAGTCTCTTAGCATGTTCTTTTAAGCCGACCACATCACATATGTTTGATGCGGCGTACGTTAACCACTCACCGGTCTCTACCAATATTCTTAAATCTCCGGACCCAATACCATGCCTACTTATGATCTCGTCTTCAGGAACCTCCTCTATCCACTCATTAAGTATTTTCCCTATCTTGTATGCTCGTAACCAATCGTAGTATCCTATTTCCTCCACATCTTCAGGAGGTTCTGGGATTAAACCCATTGTGAGTGATGAGCGTGCTTCTGCTGAGTATGTCCGGTAATTTGTTATCCTGACTTTACTGAAGTCTGTGGTCAGAGCTATTAATGTTAGGTAGTATAATGGCTTAGCTACCACGATTTTCCTGAGATTATTGAGTATGATGACTGCTGAGAGCGGATCTATATACATTCTTGAGGTGGTAGCTCCTAGCTTAGTAGCTCTTAATAGGGAGCCGCTTTTCTCAATCATTCCTTCCTTACTCAGTATCTCAAGTCCGTAATTGACTGCACTGATGCTGGGTCCTCTACCCCTCATAAAGCCTGCTAGAGTTTTCTCGAAAATGTCTACAAGGTCTTCAAAAGTTCTAGCATCTCCTGAAGCTATCAGAGCTAGTGTGCTGATTCTTACTGCCCTATCCTGTAGTAGAGCAGACCTAACAGGTTCTGGCTTACCCAAAACGTAAGCCCAACCTTCTTCTTCTGATGACACATCAGCTACTATAGCCTCTCCGTAGGGGTCGTATTGAGGCCTGCCCGCTCTTCCAGCCATTTGCTTGAATTCAGCTACTGTGATTGGTTTGAGGAAACCTTCAAATCTCTTAGTATAAACTACCACTCTCCTAGCGGGGAGGTTTATGCCTGCTGCTAAGGTGGGAGTAGCTATGACTGCTCTAAGAACTCTATTCCTAAATCCTCTCTCCACTATTTTTCTTGATGCTAGGGAGAGACCTGCATGATGGTATGCAAGCCCTCTCGAAATCACCTTAGATAACGACTCAATTTCTGACTTAGGAGCTTCAGAAGACTCTAGCTCTCTCACTAAATCTTTAGTTTCAGGTATTTCCTCTAAACTCAATAACGCTAGCTTGGAGGAAAGTTCTTCAGCTTTCTTTCTAGCCTGCACAAAAATTAGTAGTTGGTAGTCTTCGTCCACAGCTCTCACGTAGCAGTGTTGGGGGAGGGTCTGCTTCTTTGATACTTCTTCTAGGCGTCCGTCAGAAAAAACTATTAGGTTTTTCTTAGATAGGTAGAAACCTTCGATTAGTCTTACTGGTCGCCAATCACTAACAACTAGTTCTGAGTCTAGCCACTCACTAAGTATTTGCGGTTCACCGACAGTTGCTGATAGTCCTACTATCTGTAGGTTATTAAGGAGTGACCTAACAGCCAATAACTCAACAATAGGCCCTCTATCCTCGTCACCTACCATGTGGAGCTCGTCTATCACTATAGTCTTTACCTCGTTAAGCCAAGAAGGCTTGAGCCTAAACACGGAATCCATCCTCTCGTAAGTAGCTACGATCCAGTCGTACTGCTTAAGTTCCTCACCCGGGTTATCGTAATCACCCGTAGTTATGCCTACTCTCACACCCAAGTCACTCCAGAACTTAAACTCTTCGTATTTTTCTTCTGCTAAAGCCTTCAAAGGCGATACGTAGATTCCTTTACCTTCGTTGAGCCATGCATTAATGAGCGCTAGCTCACCAATAAGAGTCTTACCGCTCGCTGTAGGAGCTACCACGACTAGAGAACGACCTTCAAACAAGCCTTTCTTTATGGCTTCTGCTTGGGGTGGTGTGAGCGTAGTTATGCCTCTCCTTCTTAAAGTTTCCACTACCTCATTAGGGAGTTTCAGTTCCTCAATACTCAATTAACTCAGCCTTACTCTAATACTTAAAAGACCTAAATAATTAAATAATGATGCCGGGGCACGTCCTCACCACGATGCGTGTAGCGGGTTCTCGAGATGAGGAGAAACGCTGTAGTTGTTGGGTACTGGAAAACTATTAAGTATAGTGTGCATGCTTTGCTGGGTGCTGCAGAAGAACACGAGCTACATAAAGATATAGATTTCTACCTAGTTTCAGTAGATGATTTGCTGCGTACAGTCAACGAGCTAAGAACTAAGTACTCAAGAATCATGTATATGCAGACACTACTAACCACAGATCTATTATCAAAACATGAGAAGCTCGCTGAGATTAATAGAAAGTTACGTGACTTAGGTATCGTAAGTGTTGCTGGCGGTCCTCACGCAACCGGAGACCCCTTCGGTACAGTTATTTCGCTAGGTTTCGAGTACGCTTTCCTGGGTGATGTGGAAGACCTACTCCCGCAAGTAGTAGAGCTAGGACTTAATTATAGAGATCCTTCAAGTGTTGTAGGCGTATTCTATGTTGATGATTCAGGCAAGTTCGTGTTTAGGGGTAGGGGATTTACTAAGGAACTAGATAAGTACCCACCATTCTCGCCAAAACTCAATTTATTCAGCCCTATAGAAATAACTAGGGGGTGCCGCTATTCATGTAGTTTCTGTCAAGTCAGCTATATACACACCGCCATAACTAGACATAGGAGCATAGAAAACATAACATTCTGGTGTAAGTACCTGCTAAGCAGAGGTATCAGAGACTTAAGGTTCATAACCCCTGACGCGCTTTCTTACGAGGACCCAAGAACTAATCGGGACTTCATCGAGCTTTTATCAGAGCTAAGTAAGTTGAGGACCGCGGGAGGTAAGGTATACTTCGGCACCTTCCCGTCAGAAATGAGACCTGAAAAAATCAATCAAGAGGTATCTAGGTTTTTGAGGACTCACGTCGATAACAAAAGAGTCAATATAGGTGCTCAGACAGGTTCTGACGAGTTACTAAAGAAAATTAAGAGAGGACATACCTCAGAAGACGTTTTGAACGCTTTGGAAGCACTTAGTAGTGTTGGCTTGTCCGCGGAAGTTGATTACATTATTGGGTTGCCTGACGAGACTCTGGAGGACCAGCAACTAACTATTGAGCATATGAGGAAAGTGATTAGTAAAGGTGGGAGGATCCGGATACACTACTTTATACCCCTGCCGGGAACTCCCTACGCGTTAAGAAACCCTTCAGAGATCTCAACTCAATTCAGGCGTGAGTTAATGAGATTGGTTGGTAGTGGTAAGGCGCGCGGGAACTGGCTGAATCAGGAGAATGCTGTGAGAGAGTTACTGAGGCTCAGGGATGAGGGTGTGATTCTCCTAACCTCAGATAGAGCTCGTAACGTTCTTTCAGGTTCTTTGAGAAAGGCTTAATCCTTATTCCCCATCTTAGTTTAAATATTGTTGAGAGAATAGAGTAGCTTGGCACTGGTTTCACGAAATTCCTGCGAATCGCCTCAAGAACTCCTTCCACACTAAATTCGCTCACCTCAAAAATATTCCTTGAGGACCCGATCCCTTCAACTGTGTGTGCGTCCGAATTAGAGAGGAGTGGCTTACCTAAATTCCTTAGGTAGAAAAAAGAAACGAGATTCGATAATAGGTCTGAAGAAGAATTGAATACTTCGTAAGCATCCCATAAAGAAACGTACTTGGACCTAACCCCTACACCTAGTCTTAGAACGTCGAAGGGGTGAGCAGGTATTAATAAACAATGATTTTTCAGAGCTTCATCTCGTAAAATTAGTGGGTTCGCAGAGATCCTAATAGGTGTTTGACACAAAACTAACACATCACCCCATAAAGTCCTGATTTCAGCTCCCGGTATAACGAGTAGTTTCTTAGTGTTTCCTGTCTTAAGTATTGCTGACAGAGACCCAAGGAAAGTATTGTGATCCGTTATTGAAATAACGCTGAGACCTTTCTTAATAGAATACTTAACTATTTCTTCCGGTGATGCTTCACCATCGCTCACGTATGAGTGGATATGTAGGTCTCCTTGAATCATCATTAATGATACCTTCTAGCACATTTCTCTAGGCGGTTTTCAGTGACTTCAGTATTTCGTGGTTCTTATACCAGGTTGTGAGGAAGTAGTAAGCCTTAGCTGCTTCCTCAGGTGATTTGAACGTGGGTATTCTAGCCTCGAATTCTATCTTCTTTAAGTTGTTTACTGTGTACTCCCCACCTGGAGCTACGAAAACTATTGGTTTCTCATATTCTTTCACTAGTCTCTTCATGCTTTCAAGAACTTCTAGAGGTTTAAATGCTGGTGACTGCATTATCCCTATGACTATTACTAGGTCCACGTTTTCGTCTTTCATTACTGCTTCCATAGCTACCTCATATCTTTCTGGTGGTGCGTCACCAAGTATATCAACAGGGTTGTTTAGAGATGCTGCTGGAGGTAACTTGCTTCTTAAGTATTTTTTGGTTTCCTCAGATAACTCGACGAGACGCAGTCCTAGAAGCTCTACGGCATCAGTCGTTAATACTCCTGCACCACCACCGTTTGTCACTATAGCTACCTTATTGCCGCGTGGAGCGGGCAACCAACTGAGTGCTTTAGCAGCTAGTACGAATTCATCTAGTTCATTGACTACTAAGGCGCCGTTTTGTGTTAAACCAGCTTCATAGACTTTGTACGAGCCTGCTAGGGAACCGGTATGTGATGACACTGCTCTAATACCTTTCTCAGACTTGCCTGCTTTTAATACTATGACGGGTTTCCCAGCCACGGTAGCTTTCCTCACTACCTTAAGTAGGTTCTTGCCATCCTCAACTCCCTCAATATACATCATTATAACCTTAGTTTCTGGGTCTTCAATCAAGTACTCCAGAAGCTCCCATTCTTTCACATCGGCCGCGTTACCGTAACTAATAAACTTACTCATACCAATATTGTATTCTGCTAGCCAATCAAGTAGTGCCGCACCTAACGCGCCCGACTGAGAGAGGAACGCAACGTTACCGGGCGGCGGCACTTTCTGTCTGTCGGGCGGGTTAAATATGGTGTTGAGTCTTGAGTATGCGTCATAAACACCTAAACAATTAGGTCCTATTACTCTGATTCCGCGTTCTCTGGCTACGCTGACTAACATTTTCTCAAGTTTTTCTCCTTCTTCTCCTACCTCCTTAAAGCCCGCGCTTATCACTATGGCTGCTTTAACTCCTCTACTTCCACACTCATCGAGTACTTGAGGCACTATCTTAGCTGGTACAGCAACTACTATCAGATCCGGAGTCTCAGGGAGTTCACTGCATGATTTGTAAGCCTTTAAGCCTGAGACTACGTCGTACTTAGGATTCACCGGATATATAGCACCCTTAAACTTACTGACTAGATTGTCCATTATTGCCCTGCCTATAGTGCCTTCAACGATAGATGCACCTAATACAGCCACACTTCTCGGTTTGAAAAAGTAGGTTAGGTCCGGTGCTCTCGCGTTCTCCAAGCGTATCAGCACCCCCACTAAATCTTCTTTATGGCGAGCACTAAAATATTTTATCTCCTAGAAATCAGATTTTGGTTGATGTGTTTGAGCGATAGAAGAATATATACACACCCAATACTAGAGTTTAAGCGTGGCAAGGAAATAACTATATTCTTCGAAGGCAAACCCATAAGAGCTTTTGAAGGTGAGTCTTTAGCTGCTGCAATCTACGCTGCAGGAATAAACGTATTCAGGTTATCACCAATCCTGAAAAGACCTAGAGCTGTTTTCTGTATGGTAGGTAAGTGTGGTTCCTGTATAGTCAGAGTTAACGGGATTCCAACACGCACGTGCGTCACACCAGCAGAGGAAAACATGAGGATAGAGAGAATCAGTAACCTCCCTGAAGCAAGCAAGTACGAGAAGAGACTAGTTAGTGAGGAAATAGACGTTGACGTACTGATTGTTGGTGGGGGGCCTGCAGGAATGGCTTCAGCCGAGGTCTTGTGCGGCACGGACCTCAGCGTAGTACTTGTGGACGACCAAATAAGGCTTGGTGGTCAGTTAATAAAACAGACACACATCTTCTTCGGTTCCAGAGAGTTGTTCGCTGGCAAAAGAGGTTTTGAGATTGCTGAGGAGTACTCTAATAAGCTGAGTAAGTGCCCTAACGTGAGGGTATTAGACAGAACCACAGTGATAGGAGTGTTTAAGGAGGGTGTCGTAGCAGTTAGTGATGAAGCTACGTACTTAATAAGACCTAAGTATGTTGTGGTTGCGGCTGGTGCTTACGAGAACTACTTAGTGTTCGAGAATAATGACTTACCGGGAATTATGGGTGCTGGAGGTGCGCAGACCCTAATGAATGTGTGGGGGGTTAAGCCCGGTAATGAGATCTTAGTTGTGGGTTCAGGTAATGTCGGGTTAATAATATCGTACCAGTTACTTCAGGCGGGTGCTGAGGTTAAGGCAGTTATTGAGGCCCTGCCGAGGATCGGGGGTTGGTTTGTTCACGCAGCTAAGATAAGAAGGTATGGAGTACCTATACTAACAAGCCACACCATACTAGGTGTTAAGGGTTCTGAGAGAGTTGAGGAAGCTACTATCGCTCGCGTTGATGAGGGCTGGAACGTTATACGAGGCACTGAAAAATCACTTAAGGTAGATACGGTGTTACTAGCTGTTGGATTAACCCCGAACACAGAGATAGTGAGGCAGTTTGGAGTAGCTATGAAGTACATACCTGAGCTCGGGGGCTTAGTGCCTCTGAGAACTCCGTATATGGAGACCTCAGTAGAGAACGTTTTCGTAGCAGGAGATCTAGCGGCAATTGAGGAAGCAACCACAGCGTTTATTGAGGGATGGATTGCTGGGTACTCTATACTGATTAAAGCTCACGGCATGAAGGAAGAATACCTCACCAAAAGAGAAAATCTTGTTAGAATGCTTTATGAGTATAGGTCCGCACCCGTTAGCGAGAAGGTTAGGAAAGGTTGGCAGTTATCTCTCATACCTTGCGAGGTGTCGGCTAAATGAGGCACTTCAAAGAAACAGGGGTGGTTGATCTAGACACACTAACTAAGATGGGTTATGTTCCAGACGAGATTAGATTACGTAGGGGTCCCGTAGCTATCTACGAATGCGTAGAAGAGATTCCGTGTAATGTGTGCGTGTTTTCATGCCCATTCAATGCTGTTTCTAAAAACAAAATAACTGACCTGCCTCAAATAGACTTCAGTAGATGTACTGGTTGCGGGGTATGTGTTGGGAGGTGTCCAGGTCTAGCCATCTTCGTAGTAGATGTCTCGAAAGAAGGAGATACTGGTTATGTCACACTACCTCACGAACTATTCCCCACACCCTCAAAGGATGGAGAGGTAGTTCTTTTAGACCGTGAGGGTAGGGAGGTTGGTAAGGGTACCGTAACGCGAGTCTATAGAGATAAGATAACTAAGTCTTGGGTAGTCACAGTCTCGGTCCCTAAAGATTTAGTTATGGTTGTGAGAGCTATTAAGGTGATTAGGTGATGGTGAAGCTGCTCTGCATATGTGAGGAGATATCACTAGAAGAGGTTCAGAAGGTAATAGAAGAAGAAGGTATTAAAGACATAGAGACTCTCAAAAGAAGACTCAGATTAGGTATGGGTCCTTGCGGAGGTCGTTACTGCATAAGCACCTTACTGCGTATGTATCCACAACTCTTCGGTACTACAGCTAGAGAAAAAAGTGATGCAGAGTTGAGAGTCCCCCCATCAAGACCTCCCCTAAAGCCGGTGCCTCTATACATATTCAAGGAGAGGTGAGTTGAGAGTTGCAGCTTATTGAAGTAGCGATAATAGGCGGTGGTTCCACAGGACTTATGACTGCTTACTACCTAGCTAAAGAAGGCATTAAAAACATCCACGTGTTTGAGGAGAAGTACTTAGGCTTCGGTAGCACGGGCAGGTGTGCGGGCGGTATTAGAGCTTCGTTCGCTTCGGATGTCCACATAAAGCTAATGAAGGAATCAATAAGTAAGTGGCTATCTCTAAAGGAAGAAATCATTGGTCTAGATTTCGTGCAGGACGGATACTTATGGTTACTGACCACTGAAGAACTTGTAGAGCTTCATAAGAAGTTATCAGCTTACCAGAATAGTTTGGGGGTCCCTACACGCATGCTCGATAGAGACGAGATAAGAAATCTAGTGCCAATAGAAATGAATGACGTTATAGCAGCACTCTACGATCCTATGGCTGGTAAGGCATCCCCACTAAAGTTTCTTGGATCTGTAAGGAGGAGGTTGAGAGAGTTAGGCGTTGCTATTCACGAGTACACCCCAGTCACTGAGGTGAGGGTGTCTGGCGGTAGGGCGTGTTCTATAGTTCTTGATGGAGGGAGAGAAATTCGGGTGGGTGGGTACGTAGTAGTAGCTGCTGGCGTGTGGAGTAAGGACTTACTAGAAAAGCTAGGTGTTAAGATACCGCTTAAGAAAGATCCACATCACCTCCTAGTAACTGAGAAGTACACGCACTTCATCAAACCCTTAGTCATACATAAGGAGACAGGCTCCTATATCGTTCAACACGAGACAGGAAGTCTTCTAGTAGGTGCGGAATTCCCGGTACCTGAGGGAGACGAGACTTTGAGGTATGGATACCTGAAGAAAGCAGTAACTATAATGTCTAGATACTTCCCTCAAATACTAGGCATCAACCTGCTTAGAGTATGGATAGGCTATTATGAGGTCACGCCAGACCACCACCCTATAGTGGGGGGAGTCCCACATATAGAGAACCTTGTTACTGCGACAGGGTTTAGTGGGCACGGATATATGATGGCTCCCGTGATAGGTGAGGAACTCAAGAACATAATTTTAGAAGGCAAGCCTAGAATACCCGAGACTAAGGAATTGAGGCTGGAGAGGTTTGAGGAAGGTAAGCTGCTTAAGGAAAGCGCGATATTCGGTTAAGATTCAATAAACAGCGGTAATGTTTATTAGTTCTCCTACTCCAGAAACTCAGGCCTTTTTTCGTATATAGGTCCTATCAAGACTACGTCTACGTAGTCCCCCTCATCATAACCCTCAATATTTTCATTAACGACTAGTATAGCATTACCTTTTATAAGGGTTGATATGATTCCTGATCCAGTTAGTCTCAGTGGTTCCATGAACAGTTCATTGTCTTCACGATAAACAACTACTCTGAAGAAAGACTTAAACCCAACAACGTTAGTTACTCTCCTACGTACCTTAACCCTCAAAGTAGGTTCTGGAAGTAACGTGGCTCCGGTAAGATGCTTGATTAGAGGCTTAAAGAAAGCTTCAAGACCTACTAAAGCTGCTACGGGAAGACCCGAAAACATTAGTACGGGTTTTCCTTTAATCAAGTATGCTCCAGCTGTTCTGCCAGGTCTTAAGTTAACACCGTGGAAAATCAGGGTAGCGTCACTAATTCTTGAGAGAGCTTCAGGAACTAGGTCCTTACCACCAACAGAAGTTCCTCCAGTCGTTATGAGTATATCGAAGTCTTGTAAAGACCTCAAAACAGTTTTGAGTATTTCCTCCTCATCATCAGGCACTACACCAATTAAGACAGGTTCACAACCAAGTTCTTTCAAGTACGCGTATATTAGGGGTCCCGTAGAATTCGGTATTCTGTTATTCTCGCTAGCCATTAGCTCGCTGCCGACGTTTATGATGCCTACCCTAGGTTTTCTGAAGACCTTAACTTCCGTAAACCCAGCTTCTATTAACGCTGCTACATGCCACGGTCTTATTATGTAACCTTTCCTGATTATTAAATCACCCGACTTAATGTCCTCGCCAGCCCTACTAACGTTCTTATATTTCTGAACCGGTCTCAACACGTGGACAGTATTTCCTTCTCTGATAGCCTCCTCAAACGGAACTACAGCATCCGAGCCTTCCGGTATTGGAGCACCAGTAAAAACTATTGCAGCTTCTCCAGCATTAATTGAGAATCGAGGAAGTTCCCCTGCTTCAACACTCCCAACGATTTTAAGGATTGCTGGATTGCTTGGTGAGGCACTCAACACGTCTAGCGACCTTACTGCGTAGCCGTCTAAAGCAGACCTATCAACGGGCGGATAATCTCTTAGACTATGTATGTCTTCAGCCGCGATCCTGCCGACGGATTCCGTCACTGAAGTCTTCTCTTGTTCGAGAGACATATTAACTCGAGTTAGTAGTTTTGATAAAGCGCTCTCGTATTCTTCGAAACGCGTAAAACCTTCTAGTTTCTTCCTACCCATCGCGTGGACCTCCACAATCATTTAGCTAAGTAGTTTTAGTGTGTAATTAAGGTGGTTTACTAACTCGTTAAGGAGAGGATCTAGCTCACCGCAACCACTTAATGCTGGGTGTGTTAAGTCTATCTTTAATGGTGTGAGAACTACGTAACCCTCACCAAGGTAGTAAGAGTCTGTGTCTTTCTCAGTAACCTTGCTACCAACCAACCAGTAGTACCTCCTCCCCCTAGGATCTACTCTACTCTCAAATTTCTGAAGGAATCTTAATCTCTGGGTTCGAGGCATTACTACGCCCTTAAAACCTGATTTAGGGATATTCACTGATATGGTGTCTACCCCGCTAAACCAGCCTTTACTCGCGATGAAACCTACAATAGCCTCTATTATTTTCCTAACCTTGGAAGAATATCGAGGTTCTGTTAATTCATCATCATTCTCTACGTCAGCTGAGAAAGCAACGGATGGTATTCCTAACAAACCTGCTTCCAGAGCAGCTCCTATAGTTCCTGAGTAGAGCATATTTTGAGATGATGTGTTCTCTCCTATATTCACTCCTGAAACTACTAAGGACGGTTCGTAGTTGAGTATCTGTAGTGCTGCGTGTACAGCATCTACGGGAGTTCCGTTTATCACGTAGATCTTAATACCGTGTATTAAGAGTTCTCTTATGAAGAGAGGCTTATGCAGCGTTAAAGAATGAGCACCACCCGACTTAGGTACTTCGGGAATTACTGCTAGTACCTCACCAAAAGATGATAGGGTGTGGTAAGTTAGAGGTAGTGCCTTAGTCACGAACCCATCATCATTAACTAGCAAGAGCTTCAAGTAAGTAAACCCCCACTCAAACTATTTATTTCTAACTAAGAAATTAAGTAAATGTGAGGCTGTGATGGTGTGGTTTGTGGTATAGTAGGAGTAACTGCTGATGAGGGGTTTTCACAAGAACCTCTAGGCAAATTAATTAAGGATGCTTTAAAGAGACTAGAATACAGAGGTTACGACTCAGTCGGCTTAGCTGTGATAACTAATGAAGGCTTGCTTGAGGTTAGGAAATCTAAGGGTATGATAGACTACGTATCTAGAAAACTGGGTTTCGACACTGTATCTGGGGTTAGTGGTGTAGGACATACTAGGTGGGCGACACACGGGAAACCAAGTGATGAGAACGCCCACCCGCATACTGATTGCTCGGGCCGTATAGCTGTGGTGCATAATGGAATCATAGAGAATTATAAGAAGCTTAAAGAGTTCTTAATCACTGAAGGTCACAGCTTCACTTCAGACACAGATACCGAGGTAATTCCTCACTTGGTGGAATCGTTTAAGAAGAGAGGCTATGATACTTACGAAGCTTTTAAAAAGACTGTTGAGTTGCTGGAGGGAGCTTACGCTCTAGCAATGATAGACATAGACGATCCCAGAAAAGTATTTTTTGCTAGGAGAATGTCGCCACTCATAGTAGGTTTGGGAACCAAGAGCAATTTTGTGGCAAGCGATGTTGTAGCGTTCCTAAACTACACTAGGAGAATAATAGTTTTGATGGATGGAGAGGTAGGTTACGTCGCGCCGAATAAGGTAGTAATAGAGAAGGCGTTGCTTAATGAAGGCATGGTTAGGTGGACTCCTATCGATGTGGAGTCTAGGGTCAGGGTTGTTGAGTGGAGTCCTGAAATGTCTTCTAAAGAAGGCTACGACTTCTTCATGCTTAAAGAGATTCACGAACAGCCTTACGCTTTAGCTTCCACTTTAAGTGGTGTAGTTGATGCGGTAAGCGAGGCGTCTAGGGTGCTTGCTAGATCAGGAAGAGTTTTACTACTTGGAGCTGGGACATCCTACCACGCTACGCTAATAGCAGCTCTCTTACTCAGAAGGTACGCCGACTTATGGGCTGAAGCTATAGTTGCTTCAGAGAGTCGCTGGTGGCTCAGCACGCTGAGTCAAGGCGATATAGTCATCGGGGTTAGTCAATCAGGTGAGACCATAGACACATTAAAAGGTATTAGGGAAGCTAAAGAGAGAGGAGCCTTAACAATTGCGGTAACTAACGTTATGGAGTCCACCATGACTAGAGAAGCCGACATGTCTATTTACATAAGAGCAGGGCCTGAAATAGGTGTGGCAGCCACTAAAACCTTCACCTCACAGATAGCGTTACTCTCATACCTAGCTATTAAGACGGGTGAGTTGAGAGGGGTCTTAAAACCTTCAATCGCTAATGAAGTGTATAACGCACTACGTGAGACTCCCAGCATCGTAGCTAAGATCTTGAAAAATGAGGAAGAGAGAGCCTCAGTACTAGCTGATAAGATGAGAACAAAGAACAACGCGTATTATCTTGGGAGGGGACTTGGATTACCTATAGCAATGGAGGGAGCGCTTAAGATGAAGGAGATTGCTTACGTACACGCTGAGGCATACCCTGCCGGAGAGTCAAAACACGGACCTATAGCTTTAATAGAGGAGGGCTTTCCAGTAATATTCGTGGTTTTAAGCAAAGACGAAGAAGAACTAATAAAAAGTAATATTGAGGAGATGAAAGCTCGGGGAGCTTACGCAATACTGGTTTCACCAAGCAACGCGGAGGAAGCGTCGTCTTTAGCTGATTTTTGTTTCGTAATGCCTGTTCAGCATGAGGTTGCTTCAGCAGTTTCGTACGTTGTGCCGTTGCAGCTGCTGGCATACTATACAGCTATTAAGAAGGGTTTAGATCCCGATAAGCCTAGAAACCTAGCGAAGACCGTCACAGTATTTTAAATTTGGAGTTTTCGGTGATGGTGCAATCTGACGAGAACTAATTCCTCTCTTCTCACATAGATCTTCTACAGGGCATTCAGGACATCGAGGATTCCTAGCTCTGCATATGCTTCTGCCGTGAATTATTAGCACGTAATGAGTTGTTAGGAGCTTGTTAGGCGGTATCTGACTCATTACGGCTGACCTTATATTTTCGTACTTTTCAGTTTTCTTATCTATTACTCCAAGCCTGTAGAGGATTCTCCTGATGTGTGTGTCTATAGGGAAGGTAGGCACACCGCGTATGCTGGCTAAGAAAACATCTATGGTTTTCGGTCCTACACCACGCACGGAGGCTAATTTTTCCTTTAGTTCCTTAACGTCTAGGGAGATCAGTTCTTCCTCACTTAAGACCGACACAAGGTTCTTAATGGCCCTAGCTTTAGATCTGTAAAGACCTGCAGGCTTTATTAGGGATTCCAAGACTCTTAGGTCGGTATTATTTATTTTTTCTGCAGTAGCTCTACCACCATAGTAATTAATCAGATTCTCAAGTGCTCTCCACGCGTTCCTGTCCGTAGAGTTTTGTGAGAGTATTATTCCTATTAAGGACTCTAGAGGAGTTAAGGAGGCTCTCCTAGCTTTAGTTGGAATAAAGGAATCACTTTCTAACAAACTTGAATACTTAGTTATCAGTTTATCCACCACTAAGTTTAAGTCTTTCCCCAGACACTATCACCCACTAGCTGGTTGATCACTTACTGGAGACTTCCTCCTAATCCTGAGTATGTAGGTAAGAATAGCTGCCGTAGCTACTGCTGCAGAGATCGCGGGAACCACGTAAATTAAGACTCCATAAAGACTCCAAGCCTGTTCCCTAATCACTATCTCGTTCAGTATTTCCGTGTTAGCTCTATTAAGCTCTAAACTCACAGAGTCTCTAATCAGGTATATGTTGTTTCCTGAACCCTGGTAAGTTGTTTTAGCTACGTAGGCTTTGAAGAGGATCCCGTACTTGCAGTCGTAGTATGCGTTACCACTACCTAAGCTCGTAGAAACTACTACTGCGAAGCCATTTATGTAAGCGTTAGCTATCGGGACTTTTGCGCACGTGCCTGAAGTTTCTCCACGTAATACTGGTAAAATAAAAACGGAATTCACGAAATCAATCACGATACCTCTATCTAAGGTGGTGTCGTATTCGGGTAAGACATTCTTTGATATGAAGTCCGTAAAGTTGCTGAGAATCCAGTAAGTGAGTCCTCCTATACCTACCCAACTAGAACTGCTAAGCGTCAAGTATATCCCGGAATCAGGAAACTTTAATCCTTGAACAGATATGTGGGTTTTGTTTATTGCTTTAATCCTAAGCATGTACTCATATCTCACACTATAACTCATCGGAATACCGCTAACGTTAGATATTTCAACACTCCTTGTCACATTATAGGTTAGTATTAGGTCGTTATCGCTTATAGCTAGCAATCTATCAAGAGCTTGTGTTTGAGCATGCGTTGCTGGAATCATGATTACGTAGCCAGTGACGACACATAAAAACATTAAATAAGCAAGAATCAAGATTTGCTTTCTCCTGATCAACACGGCACCCCTACCATAAAAGCGTCAGGATATTAAAAAGTATGCCTAAACAAGCCTGTAAGGAGGTTAAGGAACTGTTTCTTACTTGTATAGATCTGCGGAGGCAATGATGTCTTCTGGATCTTTTTAACTCGTTATGTGGAGTACGCGTTTGAGAGTAGCCATTCGTTACCAATGTAGACTTCTTTCAGTCCTGAGCTGCGGGCAATCCTTAACGCCTTAAAAGCATGGTCATAACTAGTAGTAGGTAGGTCTCTCATTAAGTGTGTTGGATGGAATGCTAACAAGATATACGGTATGTCAGGATCTATGCTCGCTAAGTATGTAGCTATGCCTTCTACCTCACGCAAATCAACATATCCTGGAACTAGAAGAGTACTTACTACTAAGAGTGGGGGTTCCTTCCTAAAACTTCTTAATTCACTAATTAATCGAACGTTATGTTTCAGTCTATCAATAGCCTTAACTCCGTTAATTCCTGTGAGTGCCTCGTAAATCACGGGACTCCACGCTTTCCAGTCTATCTTGACTATCCCGCCAGACTCAAGGCTTAATTTAGCCATCTCACGCATTATAGCCGGGTTTTGGAGACCGTTAGTTTCCCAGCATATCCTCTTGACTTGATTTCCAGATTCTCTAAGTATTTCTCTAGATGCTGCTATGGCGTGAGGTGAGTGAGGTCCTGGATCACCGCCGAAGAAGCAGACGCAAGTTACTTCAGGACTTAATGCTCTCCTGACAAGCTCCTTAATACTGAAGAATCTCTTATTTCTTCCTTTAATGCTCTCTGATACGAGTTCTTTATGTTCGTAATTCTGGCAGAACAAACAATCTAGTGAGCAACCACCAAAGAATACTGCCAAGTTGTAGTAACCAACCTCGATAGCGGGCGTTTTAGTGTATTCAGGGTATCCTCTGCTGGTGTTGGCTGGGCACACAGGCCCAGCAACACAGTTCGTCGGGTGTGGATCAAGGTACCACAGACCTAATGCTTTTTCCATCCCTAACCTGAACCTCATTAAGCCTCCAACGTTAGACCATAAACCACAAAAACCTATATCTCCATCTCTTAACTGACACTCGTTAACACATATGTTACACTGCCTGAAACCACTCCCCTCACCCGCTGATGGTGGAGATACTGGAAGTCCTAAGCTACTCCTAAACCTCGCGCGCCTAACCTTACTAGGTTCTGGAACCTCACCTAAACTCCTCAGACATTCTCCACAAACAGATAGAGACGAGCTAATAGTATTAGCTTCCCTCCCACACACTAAGCACTTACCCATTGCTTAAACCACCGGGGTAGTATCAAGTAAAGCAAGTCTACAAAGATAATATTCTTAACTAATTGAGTCAACGCTTAAATACCTGACACCAACTCTAATGTTGGTGTTGGATAATGCTGAAGGCTCAGAGGCAGTCGGTGTACCACGTTAAGAAGGGTGGGGAGAGAGTTGTTGTAGAGCATTATAGAACTCCTGATGGGAAGAGTTTCGTAGTAGTACACAAAACACTCAAGGGTTCTTACGTTGTCGGGGAGGAAGAGAAAGAGTGGAATCTGCTGGAGTTAAGTGATTTCAAGGAAGTTAAAGATACTGAGGTAGAGTACGAGACCTTACCTCCTGAAATTAGGAAAGCAATATCTGAGGTCTATAGGTGAGTACTTCAGTTAAGTTAATGAAGCCATAAAGAATACATCAGTTTTAGTTTAGGGTAGAATCCCTATTAACGGGTCCTTAAGTCTTGTTGGATTCGCTGGTTTTGTTACTTGGAGATTGGGTTTGTTCAAAAATCTTTGAGAGTAGCGCGTCGTTTATTTCGTACGTGATTTTAGCTACCTTCATCACGTAATCGTCTGAGGGGGTAGATTTGGGTAGACCTATCTCCAGAGAAATTAATTGTTTCCTTATTTCTTTCTCAATCTTATTCTTTATTATTCCTTGACTTATTTCTTCAGCAAGCTTGACCGAGATAACAAATTTAGCAAACCTTCTTATAGCATCACTAAATTCAGGAAAGATCTGATAAGCTTTCTTCAAAACTTTTATCACTTTCTCGAAAGACTCGAAATCTAGGTGGTAAAGTATTAACGCGTACCTCAAGATCCTCGTTATGTATGACTCATCGATATTGCCTACTAGTGCCTGAATTTCTTCTCGTATAGTTTCCGGGGATGCGTCTCTCGAGAGTAGTAGTAGGTAGGTGTCCTCGTAAGTTAACTCCTTATTAAAGACTTTACTCATTAATTCTTTGAACTCCGTGTTGATCCCTAATCCTCTAGTAGCTATTACATAAAGACTTATCATTTCTTTCTCGTATATGTCTTCAGGTTTTGAAGCACCCCTGAAAGGTTCTACATTAACACTCTCTAAATACTTCTTAACTAATTGTATTGCTAATTCTCTGCTGGGATTATCGCTACTTATTAAATCACTTAACGCATTAACGTACGCCTTCACTCTCCTTCTTTTCGCGTTCAATCGAATCACCTGAGGTACTTCCACTCAACTGATTAGATATTAGATCTTAACCATATATTTGAACCTAATAGAGACTAAATAATATACTCCAAGAAAGAATCCGGTGAGTCAAAATCTATGATAGCTAACTTATCATCAAGTCTTAAGTGAATTAATCCCTTACCTGCTATTAAGGTTCCTTGAGGCAGTTCTGTTAGTCTTGCTCTGTAGGAGATGAGATAAGTTCTTACTCCTCGGGTTAGTTTAGGTCTTAGAACGCTTACTCTATATACAGCAGGTGTTTTGTAAGAAGTGTTATCTAACCTGATTATTACTCGTTCTTCAAAGGTTATGTCGTAAGGACCTAAAAACTCTTTCTCTTCATCACAGTTAAGAATCCTGAGAGTGTATTTAACCCCTCCAAACTTTCCTTGAGTAAGTTTACGCTGTAAGAACTTCACGTGATGATTTCCCGGAACTAGCTCACTAACCTCCGAAACTTCTTCTAGAGCATCACTCCATG
Source organism: uncultured Sulfolobales archaeon (assembly GCA_938045815.1). Lineage (GTDB taxonomy): Archaea > Thermoproteota > Thermoprotei_A > Sulfolobales > NBVN01 > Zestomicrobium. The sequence goes on from CALIBI010000022.1 coordinate 42,821, forward strand.
AGAGATGCTCCACGACTTTCAACCTCGTCAGTTCTTTCAGGATTTCGTAACTATTGAGAGATCGCTCTAAACAAATTAAGTCGATGTCTGAGTCTTGAGTGTAGTAACCACCGAGTAAGCTGCCGCTTAAGCCACAATCAAGACCGTGACTAGACAGCAGCTTAATTAGATCGAGTGCTACGCTGTGTAGATGACTTAAGCCCTCACTTAATTCCTTAACTATTGCTAGAGACCTTAAATAATCAGACACCACATAATGAGGGATTACTGGAACAACTTTTCCGAGTTCTGGAAGAAATCTCATGTAGTGTCTATAGTGTCTTGAGATGATGTCGTAAACACTACTCAACCTCTTTATCTTCCTACCACTAAAAAACCTTAAGACCGCAACTACTCCTTCAGGCGGGTGATAACAACCTTTAACGACCCACAAACTACCGTCACGAAGTCTAATCATGTCGCCTTCAGCGAGTCTCAGCTGCTGACTCAAGACCGGAACCCCACCTATTAAGACTAACCACAATTCCAAACTTAAAATAAACTGTAACTTAATCTCAAAACTTAAGAATCAGTTCTAATCAAAACCCCACCTTACTCTTGCTTAGAAGACGGGAGTTTGTCTTTAAAAACTACTTAGATCTAACTGAGGCGGTTATTTTTCCTGAGCTACTTATCCTGTCATTCAGTTTGCTCTTATTCACTTTGTATATGTTGAATCTGCCTCTCCTCCTCCTATAAATAACTACATAACCTTTAATCCTGAGTTGCTTTAGTATGTGTGCTGCTACCTTACTATTCACGTTGAATTTTCTTGAAATCTTCCTAGCGTTTATGAATGAGGAGCCATAAGTCCTTAGCCACTCAATAACATCGTCCAGATGAGTCAAGAGTATCACACTCTTGTCTAAGTCTTATTTAAACAAGAGACTATAAAAGTTTTTATGTTCTAGGTCTTCCAGCTCTCTTTAGTTCTGCTAGTGTTTCCGGGCGCTATATTGAGTGCTAGGCATTAATCCATAATTATTATAAGCCTACCGTCTAATTATGTTTAGTGCGGGGGTAATAGTGATCGAAGTAGTAAGACTACTGATTTACGTGTTCTTAATAATGCCGAGCATCTTAATCATGTTTATTCATAGCATTATTTATTTTCTTGGCAAGAAAAAAGCGAAGAAAGAAGAAACTAGAGTGAGTACTGGTCTCCTTAATTCAGGTGTCAGTATTATAGTTCTTGTGAAAAACGAGCCAGAACACATAATACTTGAGTTAATCAGTAATTTAAGTAAGAGTTTGGATGTCCTGAATCATGAGTATGAAGTCTTGATTGTGTGTGATGACCCTCCTGAGATAGCGTTGAGACTTAAGAAGGCTTCTGAAGAATATGCCTCGAAGCTAGGACTACGTAATTTCAGGTTCCTCATAAGGACTGAAGGACCTAAAGGTAGAGCAGCAGCACTAAATTATGGTGTCCTCAATTCTAGGTATGAGTTAATTCTCTTCATGGATGCTGATTCGAGATTACGTAAGGACACAATACCTAAGCTAGCCTCATGTGTTGAGTTAGGATATGATGTGTGCGTAGCTAGATGGTTGGGTTATAGCTACAAAAACACAAAACTTGGTGTTTCTCTCACGTATAGTATGAAGTACGTAGTAGATACGCTATATAAATGTAGGTACAACCTTGGCCTCATGGTTTTCCCTCTAGGTACCGGGACTATGTACAGAAAAGATACCTTACTTAAAGTTGGGTTGTGGGAAACTGATGTAGTGCAGGATGATATGTATATGGGAACTAAACTTTACGGGATGGGTTGCTCCGTAGGTTACTCAGACGACACGTTAGTAGAGGTTTCAGTTCCTTCAAGCTTCAAGGCATTCATAGTGCAGCAAGCTAGGTGGGCATTCGGAGCTATAGAAACTCTGAAGAAGGGTTACTTAAAATACGTAGTTAAGAGAAGTAAAGAGTTAGGCTTACTGAGGTTTGTTGAGGGCGCTATCTTCCTGCTTCAATACGTGCCATTAGCAACTCTCTCCATCTCTTTAATTCTGGTTCCCATACTATCTATATTACTGCGTGATGACATCATGAGGATGAACATATACTTCCTGTCTGCATTCTCTATAATGACTCTAACTTACGGATTAAGTCTTTACGATTCTCTCAAAGAACTTAAACTATCTGAGATCAAGATACTAAAAAGCATGGGAACTATAGCGGCTTTCACAACATCTATATCGCCATATATTCTAATACAAACAGTAAAAGCTCTGTTTCGTAACAAAATCCCCTACGTAGTAACACCTAAGGGGGAAAGAGAAAGCGCGTTAGGTAAAGACAAGTATCTAGTACTATTCGCTACATATCTTTCAGTAGTTCTTGTATGCAATATTATCTTGAGGAATTACCTCACCTCGTTATGGATTGGAGCATTTCTTGCAGGAATTCTCTACTCACTACTGAGACTCGAAAAACTCGTTCACTCGTAACTACGTCTTCAGAGAACGCTTCTCGTTAGTCTGGATATACTCTAAGTTCTTTTCCATCTACGTTAGTATAGACCTCAAAGTGTTTCTCAAATCCGCTAGTAAGTATTTTTGGTTTAAGAACCGCTTCTATCTGGAAGAGACCGGCTGAATCATTCATGTATATTTCTATCCTTGCAGATGATTCAGCACCCCTAACTATCTCTACCTTCTTAATACTAATGGCTGATACTGAGTGCATGTCTAGCTTACCCATCTTGTAAGGTATCCTAGCTCTCCCCTCCGCCATGTCAGTGCCGTCAGCTACCTTAACTACCCCTGCTTCCAGCGTTAATGCTCTCGTGTTAATTTCTGTAGCGTAGATAGCGTGCATGATCTCGTGCCTAAGCATATACTTGCAGGTTGAACTTAAGTTAGGACTTATTTCGCGAAACATTCTATCAATGATGTCTTTAGCTAGTAACGCACCTACGTATTCGTGATTAGCTCTATGCACTGAGTTACCTATGTCGTGGAGGTACGCAGCAACCAAAACTACTAACTTAGCCTCATCTATATTTCTGGCAGTCCCGTAAGTAATCGTTGACGGCTTAAGACCTGCCTCAACCAATATGTTGAATAGTTCGAGAGCAGAACCCGAGACTATTCTCGAGTGAACTACTCCATGATCATTGAATCTCAGTCTGCTTACCGCCATGATGTTAGACATCTTTATGAGTGTCTGAACTTCCTCGTCTTTCTCAAGAAACTCGTAAGCTCTCTTCAGTAGTTCAGAAGCCTCTATGTGCTTAATTACTAGCGTAGGTCCTACTACTACCACATCACACACCAATAAAATAAACACCTGACTATTAAAGAAATCAACACACATCAAAACTTTAAAAGAAGCATAAAATATATACTTGAGGTGGGTTAGGTGGCGTCCCTAATTAAGTTGAGGCTCTCAATGCTTGGTTCTATAGCGTTAGTGATAGGCATAACTACATTAATACTATCGGCTATACTGAGTTTATTCTCTTACGGCGTGGACGCTGCAACACTACTAGCATTTACTCTGGTGTTTGTTGTAGGCATCCACTTCATCCAATGGTTAATTAGTCCGTGGATAATAGAAGCACTCTATAAAGTTAAGCCAGTTAGTAGTACTGGGGATCTCTGGATCGCTGAAATGGTCGAGAAGGTTGCTAGAGCTTCAGGACTTAAGAGAGTTCCTAAAGCTATGATATCTTACTTAAGAATACCTAACGCTTTCGCATACGGTAATTTCCTGAGTGGGTATAAAGTAGCTATCACGCAAGGACTCATAGAGAACCTACCTCGCGAGGAGATTGAAGCTGTAGTAGCTCATGAGATAGGACACATAAAGCATAGAGATGTGGAGGTAATGATGGTTATAAGCATACTGCCAGCTCTGATTTACTGGCTCGGCAGAATACTCATTTACTCAGGTTTCTTCACTTCAGGACGTAGTAGAGAAAGTAAATCAGCACCAGTTCTTGCTTTCCTGCTAGGGATGGTTCTAATAATTGTGTCTTTCTTGAGTAACCTGATAGTTCTCTACATAAGTAGACTTAGAGAGCACTATGCTGACTCTAACTCTGTTCTTACGCTACCTGAGGGTGGCAGAAACCTCCAGAGAGCTCTTGCAAGAATCCTCATGGCTTCAGGAGCCATAAGCAGATCCAGGTTTGGAGACGTCAGCAAAGCTACCAAGCTTAAAGCGTTGCTCATATCAGACCCTGAGTTAGGTATAGGGCATGTAAGAACCTACGATATTGATGAAGTAGTTGAGTGGATTAAATCCCAGAAAAAGATATCTCATCTAGAAATATTCTCAACTCACCCGGACCCAGCAAAGAGACTAAGATTTATTGATAAGCTAGAACAAGAAACTAAAACTAGGTACACATTACTTCGAGTTTGATAAAGTTTTTAGCAGGCGTGTAGGGGAGTAAGTGTCTAGTAGTTTTAGGTGGGTAAATACCGCCTTTCCCAACATACTCCATTATCTCAGACTTGCTGAAAGCTCTCCTCACCAGCACGCAGTCTATTTCACCCTTACGAAGATCTTCTAAAACATCTGAGATCAAACCATACCAAGTAAGTCTTATTAAATCCTTAACCGTAAGCTCGTCAAGAACCCTTAACACCCGTCTCTGAATCTCGACATCCCCATCTATAGACACACACCTACCACCCTTATCAAACATTATGAAGGCTTTATTCATTAGGTCCTCATCGTTAACTGAATCAATACTTAACTCGCACTCTCTAACATCTATCATCAACTCGCGTAGCTTGCTGAGAAGCACTTCAGGTTCTCCGGAAAAAGCAGGATACCAGGTAAAAACCTTAATCTTAGGATCAAAGTAATCTATGATCACTGAAGGTATCTTCCTACACCCTAACTTAATGAGAGCTGCCCACCTATGATGACCATCAACTATAAGGTACTTACTACTGCCTGGTATAGGTGCTACTATTATGGGCATGTCAAGAGCATTATGCTCCTCTATATACCTAATTATGTCATTCAATCTTTCCGTAACTAGTTCTTCATGAGGTAATAAAGCATCCGCATCAAGCAACACGTACTCTAGCTTGACAGCAGGGATGTTATACTTAGGTATCTTCACACGAACCTTCTCTTTCGATGACAATAAGTGACCACCTCAGAACGCGTCACTCTTGCTTGAACTCCTTAATTAATTCTAGGACCTTCTTCACAGCATCTATACCAGCTCTCTCCTGAGCTTCCTCGGTTGAAGCGCCTATGTGTGGTGTTAAAACAACGTTATCAAGTTCCGTTAGCGGGTGGTTCGGTGGTAGTGGTTCTTCTTCGTATACGTCTAGCCCCGCACCAGCTATCCAGCCCTCTTTTAGAGCTTTTATTAGTGCTTTAGTATCTACTACACCACCTCTAGAAGTATTTATTAGTATTGCGTTCCTCTTCATCATCCTTAACAAACTCTCGGAAATCAGTCCTTTAGTCTCAGGAGTCAAAGGAACGTGAACACTAATAACGTCAGACTCCTTAACTAAGGTTTCTAGGTCTACGTACGCGGCTCCCAGCTCTCGCTCCACCTCAGGACTTACTCTATAGACATCGAAATACAGTATCTTCATACCTAAACCCTTAGAAGCTATTGCTGCGACCTCCCTACCTATCCTCCCAAAACCAATTATGCCTAGTGTTTTATTTCTGAGTTCTATTCCTTCGGCTTCTTTCTTAACCCACTTACCCTCACGCATTTTTCTATCAGAGTATGCTATCTTCCTGGCTACAGCAAGCATTAAACCTATTGTTAATTCGGCAACACTTCTTGTTGTTGCTTCAGGGGTATTAATTACTCTAATTCCCTTAGCTTCAGCGGCTTTAACGTCAATGTTATCTAGCCCTACACCAGCTCTAGCTATTATCTTTAGTTTCTTAGCCTTACTTATTACTTCAGCAGTGACTAACGGCTTACTCCTAACGAATAGGATGTCCGCATCCACTACTAGCTCACTAAGTTCTTTCTCTGAGGGGTACTCCTTATACGTTACCTGAATACCTGCGTCCTCAAGTAATTTTACGGCGTCTCTGTGGATTGGTGCTGCAATTAATGCTTTCATTGTTTACTCACCCACCCAAGCTCTGCTAAAACCTCCCTAATTACGTTCAGCACCTCCTCTATGTATTCTTTCGGCATGTAACCCATGTGTCCTATCCTGAAGGAAGTCTTCTTGAACTTCCCGTAGCCAGCTGCTATCTCGTAGCCTCTCTCACGAACCCTACTATAGACTTCATATCCGTCAACACCTTCAGGAGACTTAACAGAGGTTATCGTCGGTGATTCGTAACCCCTCCTAGCAAAGAGTTCTAGACCAAGCCTCGTAACCCCCTCCCTAACCATCTTAGCTCTCTCAGAATACATGGAGAGCCAGACATTCTTGCCACCAATCTCATCAACTATTCTTAGCATGACGTTTAGCCCTATTATCTGGGGTATCGGGGGTGTTGAGGGGGTTGACCACTCCTTCTCTTGGTAGTGCAGGTATTTCAGCACGTCAAAGTACCAGCCTCTGCTAGGTATAGTCTCAGCTTTCTTTAGAGCTTCCTTACTGAATACCCCTACAGCAAGACCTGGAGGAACTCCGAAAGCTTTCTGACTGCTCGTGAACACTACGTCAAGACCCCACGCATCAAACTTTATTTCTGCAGCACCCATCGCTGAGACAGCATCTACGAAGACTAGCTTGCCGTGCTTCTTAGCAACCTCAGCCAAATCCTTAAGCGGGTTCAATACACCGGTACTAGTTTCGTTGTACGTTATTGTTACGGCCTCTACCTCAGGATGCTTCTTTAAAGCCTCATCTAGCTCGTCCGGGAAGACGGGTTCGCCAGCGTTCTTCTCCAGAGTGAGAGCTCTCCTACCATTGCTTTCAACTACCTCTCTATATCTAGAACCAAACTCACCTATTATCGTAGTAAGAACACTACCACCAACTGAAACGAAATTCCTTATACTAGCTTCCATCACGCCAGTACCACTGCTAGGGAATAAGAGAACAGTACCTTCACTAGCTTCAACAAACCTAGCTAACCTCTCAACAGTGTCTTTATGTAATTCTCTATATTCTTTAGACCTATGACTAAACATCTGAAACTTCATAACCTCAAGAACTTCCGGAAAACACGCGACAGGGCCTGCGGTGAAAAGCTTAAGAGGTTTTGGCCAAACAATCCTATACATCTCGTCAATTACTTTAAGGTTTAGTTTCTCCCGACTCAAGATACACACCAATAATTAATTTAATCCTTAAAATAAATTATTTGCTTTCTAGATTCTAGTTTCCATCGAACAAGCCGAAATAAGAAGCTCCGCGAGTTAATGGCGGAACGTAATATCAAAGATAGTCAGACAAATACTCAACCTCTATCTTGGAAGCTACACCCTTACTAAGACTTATCTCTACTCCCTTAACTTCTAAGATGATGAAGCCTCTATTATTATGCTTCACTAATACTTCCTCGCCAGGCACTATCCCCATCTGGTAAAGTCTTACTGAGAGACACGTACCAGCATGTACTCTGCGAACACGCACTCTATAACCCTCCGGTACTCCAGAGAGTTGGGAGACTGACTCAGTCACTACACGACACCTCCCTAACGAATATGGTTTCTCCTTCCTGGTAAGTAAATATTATTTCAGTATTAGGAGTGCTTACTGAAACCCCTTTAGTACCTAAACCCTCAACCCGTATCACGCATGGGTACCCACAATTAGACCTAGAAAGCTTATCTAAGACAGTGCTTAACTCGACATAGAGGTGAGTTATCTCATAACACTTACTGGGGGTAGTCTTAGTAAGTGGTATTACGTGCTCATACTCCTCCTTACTTAATTCTCTCGTGAAGGATATGAAGTAATGTAGGTTTGGCTTACCTAATCTAAGGTAGAGAGCCTCAACAACTTCGTCAGGAAGGTGCTCCATCTTGTGCGCTAGGTAGTGTGCTTTGAGTTTGTCGAAGCCCAGAAAATCAGTAAGGAATACTTCTATGACCGCATGCTTCCTCAATATCTTTTCAGCCACCTCCCTACCTAAATCACTTAGCTTAATCCCCCTATACCTACTCAGGATGATGAATCCTTCTTCCTGCAATTTCTTCAGGACCTTACTCACAGTACCTTCCTTCAACCTTAATTCCCTGGCGATCTGAGACGTTCTAGCCATCCCATAAAGCACCTCTAGACGGTAAACCGTGAGTATGTAGTCTTCTACAGACTCGCTCAAACGCTCAACTCTCATCCCAGCCACCAAAGAATAGTTGTGTTAAGGAAGTAATAAAACTTAGACTTCTCTAAGTTTTAAGATCCCTAAAGAAATCCTTGATATAATCAATAATCATCAAGACATCATCATCGCTTAAACCTGGGTGCATCGGGAGTGAAAGAACGTGTCTGGATGCTTCTACAGAATTATGTAGTTTCTTACTTAAGACTAGGTGATCTTTCAGAGCTGGTTGCTTATGTATGGGGTTAGGGTAATGGATTGCTGTCTGTACTCCTCTAACCCTGAGAAACTCGCTTAGCTTATCTCTAACACCATCGCCATGAACCCATACCGTGTACTGATGGTAAACGTGCTTAGCGTACGGTTTTTCTGTAGGGAGCCTTAACAACTTAATGCTTGAGAGTTCCTCGCTATATATCTTAGCTATAGCACGCCTCCTCTCATTCATCTTATCTAGCTTAGCTAGCTGAACATACCCTAGAGCAGCTTGGAGCTCTGTTATTCTGAAGTTCCACCCAATTACTGAGTGAAGGTACTTCTCAACCTGTCCATGATTTCTCTGGAGCTCAATATACTCAGCTACGTATTCTTCATTAGTCGCAACAGCGCCTCCCTCACCCATAGTCAAGTTCTTAGTAGCGTAGAAACTGAAAGCTGATGCTACGCCTAAAGACCCTGTCTTAACACCCTTATACTCAGCTCCGTGCGATTGCGCGCAGTCCTCAATCAAGAAGATGTTTTTGTTACCTAGAACCTCCTTTACAGAGTCTACATCGGCTGGTTGTCCGTAAAGATGCACCAACACGATAGCCTTAGTTCTCTCAGTAAGTCTTTCTTTTAGGTCATTAGGATCCATGTTGTAGGTCTCTAGGTCTATATCTACTGGGACTACCTTACCCCCAGCTAGCACGATCGATGTGGCGGTTGCGGCGAACGTGAAGTCGGGTACTGCAACCTCATCACCGGGACCGACGCCTATAGCCTTAAGAACCAGGTAAAGAGCTACTGTACCATTACTTACTGTGAGAGCGTGTTTCACTCCTAAATACTTGGCAAAAGAATCTTCGAAAAGACGAACGTACTCCCCAGCAGCTAGGTTACCGCTCCTCAAAACCTTAACGACTTCCTGCACTTCCTCATCTGTTATGTATGGAGCGTTCACCTTAACTACCACTGAATACACCATCTTAAAGTTTCGTACGTACTAATAAGTTCTCGGTCTTGTGGGGTGATTGATTAAACTCAGGAACATTGCTTAAGGAGTTTTCATCAAGGTTTTCGTGCTTAAGTACTCGCAAGTACTTTGAGGGTAGTACATGGCTACTAGTTTTCTAAAGATATTTGTTGATTGCTTAACGAAGTATTTAGGAAGTCCGGGGATCCCGAAGGATAGTATAAGTGCTCTCGCAGTATCCTTACCTACCGTGTGGAGTTTGTTCCTCTTGGAGAAGAGTACGTAAATAGGTCTGTTCATGCTGTCTGCTAGAACCAACTCATAACCTGAGAGTTCTAGGAGTGTCTTAAAACCAGGGAATACCTCACGTTTGAAGGCTTTACGAAGTATTAATGGGAGACTCACCTTATCTTTATCTATTATGAGCATAGGCACGAACGTTCTCAACTCAGTTACGTACCTAATCCCTTCAAGATCATTCCTAACTCTCGCGAGAGGGTTTCTAAGGAATGCCTTAGCTAGATTCTCGGGGGAATACCCTGTCTTGCTGTATGAAGCCTTAAGATAGCTTTTTATAAAATCCTTATATGCTTGAGTATAGTAGGTTAAGTCTCTTCTGTATCCTTCCGAAGTTCTCAGTAACCTCGCTATATTTACTAATTCCTGCCTAATATCAGGTCTGTTAGCAGTCGCTCTGAAATCCCTGCATTCGAGAGCTTCCACGTAGTTACTTGATAAATTGTAGAGTAGCTCACGATATCTCATGAACCAGCACCAACTCCCGTGAACATCCTCTTTTATTAATTCCTCAACCTAGATATTATTTATGGTTGGAGGCCAAGATGAGCTTCAGGTTAGGAATACCTAAGAAACCTAAAGAGACAGAAATTCTGGATGTCTTAGTTGTTGGAGCAGGTCCTGCAGGACTCTCAGCCGCCCTATATTCAAAAAGATTAGGACTCAAGACCGCATGTATCGGTGAAGATGTTGGGGGAACCTTAAACGAGGCGGGCATAGTTGATGACTATATAGGAATACAGGATATTCTCGGTCCTGAATTAGCTAAAAAATTTGTAGAGCATGTGAGGAAGTATGAGGTACCGATATATAGAGACTTAGTAATAGATATCATGAAAGAAAATAACAAATTCAAGGCCACAACTAAGTCTGGAGTAGTCTTCACTGCCAGAGCAGTAATTCTGGCTGTAGGTAGTAAGAGGAGAAAGCTAGGTGTTCCTGGGGAGGCGGAATTCGCTGGCAAGGGAGTTACGTACTGTGCTGCTTGCGACGCACCACTATTCAAAGAAAAAGTAGTTGCTGTAGTAGGTGGTGGTAACTCAGCTCTTCAGTCAGCTCTACTGATGACTTCATACGCGACTAAGACCTACCTAATACATAGGAGAGATTCCTTCAGAGCATATGAGGTCTACGTTAAGTCTGTTACTAACCACCCTAAGATTGAGTTAGTGTTAAACTCGGTAGTCAGGAGTATTGGAGGAAGTAAATCAGTTGAGTGGATAGAAGTAGAGAATTTAGTTACTCATGAAACCAGAAAAATAAGCGTAGATGGTGTGTTGATAGAGATAGGGTCTGAGCCACCTAAAGAATTCTTCACTAGGATAGGGCTTAAACTAGATGAGTACGGCTACGTAATAGTGGAACCCGGACAAAAAACAAATATTGAGGGCATGTTTGCTGCTGGTGACTGCACCGGCGGACCCTACAAAAAGAAGTTTGATCAGATTGTCACCGCGGCAGCTGAGGGAGCTCTAGCAGCACTGTCCGCATACGAATACCTAACTAAGATAGGACTCGAGAAAGGAGAACGAGGATACTAGTTCTTCCTTCTCAGGACTTACAAGAGCGTGTTATGTCACAAAATCAGATAAGCTATTTCTGGATTCTTTTTAGGTACTTGACTCCCCCATCCCTGAAACCAACAATGATTATGTCTGCTTCGTCTAAGAAGAGGCCTGTTTCTATAACGCCTGAAAGACTCTTCAGAGTCTTAGCGAATATCTCCAACTCCATGTTCGCGGGCGGGATTACGTCAATTATGAAGCCCCCCACATCACTGACCACGGGACCTTTCTTACCGTTACATTCTCTAGGTGATGCTTGAGCACCAAGTTCCCTTAAATCTCTCAAGACCATTCTTAATGCGTTAGGTATTACCTCAACCGGTATAGGGTGTTTCACGCATAGCTTCTCAACCACTTTAAACTCGTCAACAATAAAAACTCTTAACTTGGAGTGCTTAGCTAGTAATTTCTCCATGGTGAGAGCCGCCCCACCGCCCTTCAGCATCCTACCCTCTAAGTCCACTTCATCGGCTGAATCTACATAAAGATCGAGTTTCTCAACAGCTAAAGTGCTAGTGTCTCTGTAACCTAGTTCAGCTAAAAACATTGCTGTTTTTGCTGACGTAGTTACTAAAGATTTGTTCTTTAGAAGCCCTCTCTCATGAGCTTTCTGGATGAAGAGCTCAGTAGTGCTGCCAGTCCCTAAACCAATTAATTCTAGTCCTTGAAGAAACTTAAGAGCTTCAGTAACTGCTGCTAAGCGAGCTCTCTGTACTTCTTCCAAACCCTCACACCCTAAACATATATTAATTGAAACTAAGGATTAATATGGGTAGGGCTCAAGATATCTTGATAAGAAAATGATGAGGTCCTCGATCTCTGAGAAATGATGTGAGTAATCCGCACTGACAACTCGAAATCGATCCTGAACTGTCGAGCAGAGAGTTTCCGGCTTTACTCTACATTACTCCGAGGTTTTCTTACCTACCTCAACCACTTCCTTACACTTGAGTTGCTTAATGAATTCTTCTAACTCGTTCAGAGGTATTTTTATTGTGTAGAGATATCTTTTTGTTCTAGCTTTAACCTTAGCTATCCCTTCTTTCTCCTTCCTAACAACTCTGCATATCTCGGCTCTAGCAGACAACTCTATAAACTTGTTTTTATCATATACTTCTACAGGCACTTTACTCACCCACCTACATGAAGCCTTATCTTCTATGATTGAGTAAGCTTATAAGTTTTGAGTGTTTGCTCAAGCACGCTGACCTCCTTGGAAGAGATTTCAGGAGGTCTCTCAGTAGGTCATAACATTTTTAACCTGTAATATGTGTTGATAGGTTAGGTAGTGCTTGATGAGTGCTGAGAGAGATTTTAGGAAGGGTTTAAGAGAGGAACTACTAAGAAACGGGATTAACCCGTATCCCCACGTACTTAGCTTAGGTTACGTACCTATTAAAGACATAGTTGGTAATCCTAGGTCAGGTGATGTGGTAGCTACTGCTGGCAGGGTAGCTGGTCTTAGGAGGCATGGTAAGCTAGTGTTTGCGGACTTAATAGATGATGGTTACAGGATACAGATCTCGGTAAATTCCGGTAACGTAGGTAATGAGAGATTTGAGTGGTTTATGAGGTACGTCAACTTAGGTGATTTCATAAATGTGAGGGGGGAGCTCTTCTATACTCAGAAAGGAGAACTAACTATAAACGTTAGGGAGTATCAGCTAATAGTGAAGGCTCTGAAATCACCTCCAGTTAAGTGGGGTCACAAGATACTAGATCCTGAAGTTAGGTACAGGAAGCGGTACCTAGATTTAATGATGACTCCTCAAGTAAGGAGGATTTTTGAGATACGCTTTAACACCATAGCTGAGATAAGAAGGTTCATGTGGGGTAAGGGCTTCATAGAAGTTGAGACCCCAATACTTCAACCAGTTTATGGTGGTGCTGCGGCAAAACCATTCATAACTAAGATCCAGGCACTTAATGAGGACTGGTACCTGAGGATATCACTCGAACTATACTTAAAAAGGTTCTTAGTAGGAGGGTTTAATAAGGTTTTCGAGATAGGTAAGAACTTCAGGAACGAAGACATAGACGTGCAACACAACCCGGAATTCACGATGATGGAAGCGTACCAAGCCTACGCAGACTACGAGGATGTTATGAGGCTTACGGAAGAGCTAATAAGCACGGTAGCTGAGAAGGTTATCGGGACCACCAAAGTAAGCTATCCTCTTGATGGATCTCAAGTAGAGATAGACTTAAGACCTCCTTACAAGAGAGTTAGGATGATTGATGGTCTGAAGGAATTTGCTGGGGTAGACGTTGAGGTATTGAGTGATGAAGACTTAAAGAATCTCTTGAGAACACACAGTCTTTCATTACCTGGTGGTTACGATAGGGGTAGAGCTATAGCGAAACTATTTGATAGGTTAGTAGGTGCTCAGCACCTAATACAGCCTACCTTCGTGATTGATTTCCCAGCATCATCCTCACCTCTAGCAAAACCGCACAGACTAAACCCTGAATATGCTGAGAGGTTTGAGCTGTATGTGGCTGGTATGGAGTTAGCTAATGCTTTCACGGAATTGAATGACCCAATACTGCAAGAAACTTATTTCAGGCAAGAAGAAGAGAGGAGAAAATTAGGTGATGCTGAAGCTCACCCATATGATTGGGACTTCATAGATGCTCTTGAGTATGGGATGCCTCCGGCAGGTGGTTTAGGATTAGGGATAGATAGACTAGTGATGATACTTACAGGGCAAACCTCAATTAAGGAAGTAATACCTTTCCCTATGATGACTCGTTCAGTTACTCAATAATTAATGACGCTACTTTAATAGTTGTGTGGAATATTTGTTGGTGTAGTGGTGTGAGGTTAGTTTGCTGGAGATGCGGGTTTCAGACTGAGTATAGGCCGGGACTATACACGTGTGAGAGTTGCGGTGAACCACTCTTAGTAGATGGTGATTTTCGTGAGTCCCTAAGGAGAGAAGGCACACTAATCCCTCAAGAGTTAAGGACCGTGACTCTGGGTGAGGGTAAGACACCCCTAATAAAATCTAGGGAGGGCATCTACCTAAAGCTAGAGTATCTTAATCCCACAGGTTCTTTTAAGGATAGAGGTGCTGCTACAGCAGTCTCGGAAGCTTTGTGTAGGGGCTGTAAACTAATTATTGAAGATTCTTCCGGTAACGCAGGAATTTCTTACTCTGCTTATGCTGGGCGTGCTGGCATAAGAGCCAGAATATACGTACCGTATGACGCGCCTCCAGGTAAGAAAAACATGCTTAGAGCTCTAGGTGCTGAGGTGGTGGAGGCTCCTACGAGAGATGAGGCTGCTAGACTCGCTGTAAACGACCAGGAGGGGTGTTACGTAGGACACAGAATCAATCCCTACTTTCTGGAAGGAATGAAGGACTTACCCCTTGAGTTAGTTAAGGAGCTTGATGATGTAGACTATGTCGTAAGTCCGCTGGCTAGCGGCACTCTCTTAATAGGTTTGTGGAAAGGTTACAGAGAGTTGGTTGAGGTAGGGATGGTTAAGCATGTCCCGAAGTTAGTGGCTGTTCAAGCTTGTGGTTACGAGTCGCTCGCGAAGTACTATAAGCCTTACATGAGTGTCTGCAGGTCTAAAGCTCAACTCCCTGACGGGATAAGATTAACGGATGCTCCAAGACTACAGCATATGGCTGAGATACTTAGAGAGTCAGAAGGTCTGTACGTGGTAGTAGATGATGAGTTAGTATTACCCTACTTGAGAGAATTATGGAGGGAGGGGGTAGTAGCCGAGCCTACGAGTGCTTACGGTTACGCTGTAGCTAGAGAATTAGTGAAGGATGGCAGTATTTCTGGGAGGATCGTAGTCATATTAACAGGTAACGGCATCAAGCATGTTTCAGGAGGTATGATTCTATGAGTGTTGATATTACGAGACTTATTAGTGGGGCTCTCAAGAAAGATAAGGTGTCAGTAAGTAAGCTAATAACCTTAGTTGAGACAAATCCTCTAAACTCTATCTCAGTCATCATGAGAATCCCGTATCAGCCCAAAACCACACACATAGTAGGGTTTACTGGAGCTGCTGGTGTGGGTAAATCTACACTAATAAACGCTGTAGCTACCCTACTAGCTCGTGAGGGCGGTTCCGTAGCTATCATAGCCGTGGATCCTAGATCACCTATCACCGGGGGCGCTATAATGGGTGATAGGGTTAGGATGAAGGACGTACCTAAGGAGGTTTACGTTAGGTCTATGACTACGCATGAAGAGGAATCTCTACCTCTGAAAACGCTACTCACTATCGAGTTGCTTGAGCGCTTAGGATTTGATTACGTAATCTTGGAGACTCCTGGAGCAGGACAGTTCAGTACCAGAATCATGAGTGTTGCTGACACGATAGTCGTTGTTCTGATGCCTGAATCCGGTGATGAGATACAGGCTATTAAAGCAGGCATAATGGAAATAGGAGACATATATGTAGTGAATAAAGCTGACTTACCAGGAGCTAACCTAACCTATAACCAAGTACTTTTTGCACTCAACTCAGCAGAGAGGAGAGGGTGGACACCGAGAGTTATTTTAACTAACGCGTTAAGCATAGCTAGCGTAGAGCCGCTAGTAAGTGCTATCAAGGATCACGCAGTATTCGTGAGAAAGATCGGGCTAAACATAGAAAAAAGAACACTAAGAAGATCTCTAGAGCTCCAGCTAATAATAGAAGAAGAACTCAGCAAGGTAATCAAGGAGGTGAGCACCCCCCAAACTACTTTATTTAAAGAATTTGAAAAACTCCTGAGAGATGGTGGATCGTTAAAGGAATTCCTTAAGAGAATAAAAGAAGAGGTATCTAGCAGAATTAACGAGTAAACCCGTCAATAGTTCTAACCCGACAGAACCAACGAATAGTTCCTAATCTTTATATATCTTTGAGTTTTTAGTTTTGTTGGGTGGGGGCCGTAGTTTAGCTTGGTAGAATGCGGGGCTTGGGTCCCCGTGGTCCGGGGTTCAAATCCCCGCGGCCCCACTAAACAACGCTATTAATGAAGAAGCGTAACTATACTTCCGTGACCCGGTGTCTATGTTTGTTTATTCTTCCTAACACGACTCCCCTGTGTAAGCTCATTAATTTACGATATTTCCTACCCCCTCATTACTTATTAGTCTGCCATCAACTTCTATTATCTGTGTTACTTCTGCTGCTGTTCCGGTGAAGAATGCTTCATCACAAGTGTAGAGTTCTTCTCTCCTAATTCTTCTTCCCACGACTCTTAATCCTAGAGCTTCAACAGTAGCTAAGTGGTAGAGTAGGTAAAGCCCAGTAGCCTTAGCTGTCACAGAGATTGAGTCTGCTGGGTTTCCTCCAAGAAGAGGTAGTACACCTGACACCTGAGGACTTAAGATACTTACCAAACTCTAAAGCTATGATCGCTACCTCCACAAGATCTAAAGACTTCAAGCCGAAGTCACCTAAGCCTCTGAAAGCTGTAGGTCTCACGTATATGTCTACTCTGAACTCGTTAACTTAATAAGCTCCACTACTGCTTTAACAAGACTCTCAACAGAGTACAGTATATCAATGTATAGCATCTTTGCTGACCTATGAAATCTCCTCATATGATCCTCAAGCCTAAATACCTTAATAACGCCGCTATCGTAGTAACCTCTCAAACCCTCGAAAACACCTACCCAACGATGTAATCCGTGAAGAGAATACGTGAACGTTTGCTTCACCCCACCCAACAATGGAGTTATTCAACCACACGTATTTTGTCCACTCACCAGCAGCGGTAAGTCTCTCCACAATCACGTAAATAACGACTATGTTTTGGTGGGCCCGCGGGGACTCGAACCCCGGACCTCCGCCGTGTGAGGGCGGCGTCCTAACCAGGCTAGACGACGGGCCCTAACCACAAAAAACATAAAACAAACCTAATAAATCTTCAGTCACAAGTCGCTTCAAGTAGCTCTAAGGTTGAGTGATACGAGAGATTGTATGTGATTTTAACGATTTAAACATCACAGTGAGTGAGGAAGGTTTGGATGTCATTCACTCCCATGCATCTAGGGTGTGCTCCTAGATCTTGAGTATCCTTACCACGAATATTTCCACACTTTCATGGCGGCATTAATTCTGGGACCTTGAACAGGTTACGTGCTGTATGTTTCGAGGAGGTTCCTAAGGAGTCTCTGGAGAGCTCTACTCCTGGAAGTTGAGGGTGGTGTTAGACTAGGTCAACACATGGTTTTCGTGTTCTTGAGGTATACATTATATGTTACGCTTGACTCCCCCACTATACGTAGATATAAAGCCTTTCTATCCGCTGGCCATAAACACACTCCTCAAGCCAAATTTCTCAATACTTATGTACGCGATAACTTCACTCATGGGAGTTTACGACATAACCTACTACTTCCACTTGCTCATACGCAATACTACGAGAATTCAGTATTAATTTAGGTTGAGATCTTCTGGACCATGAATTACAAATTCTATGAAGAGCTTACTGAAAAGCTTGTCAAGATAGTTCTTAAAACCTCTAAGAATCAGTCATTACTACAGAATATGAGTAATCAATTTCTGTGCAGGGAGTTCCATTAATTAGTAAGTTTGTGTTTTATTTCTTGATATTTTTAATTTCTTCGTAAAATTCTTTTAAGACGTTTTCTGCTTTTTCATTACCTGCTTCTATTAGGTCTATCTTTTCTTGAAGTTTTCTGGTTCTTTCCTCATTGATTAAGTTACTGAATTTCTCGTTGAGGAACCTAAATACTTCCTCACCTCTAGAGGTAGCTATTAACTTACCCTTACCTACCTCAATAACGTAACCTCTCCTCCTAAGTATGTCCAAGATCTTAGCGTATGTTGATGGTCTACCTATACCTCTGTTCTTCATTAGCTCTACTAAATCACTGTAGGTGTATAGTGGGTATTCTGGCACGGCTCTAGAACTCACCTCAAGAACAGCATACTCTCCGTCTCTTAAGTCGCCGAGACTAATAACGTTAAAGTACCTGTTTAGTTTGCTGAATCCTTCCTCCACTATCTTAGTAACGAAAGAGAATTCTTTAACGAAATCATTGAAAACTAACTTAAACGAGGTCTTCTCTACTTTCGAAGGACTCATCTGACTAGCTATGAATCTCTTGAAGATCAGATCGTATAGTCTGTAATCATCAGGTCTTAAAGGTACTGCGAAAGAAATTACGCCAGCAGCTTTCAGAGTCTTAATCTGTTTGGAGTCAAGAGGTCTCGTAGGTCTTATACACTCGTGAGCACCTTCTTTCTCCCACTTCCTACCTTGGAAGAAACCCTCCCCGAAAACTCTCTGTATGTAGTCTCTAGCTATAGAAATACCTAAAGAACTAACGGTAGTGCTGTCTGTTCTGTGATAAGTTATGAGTCCAGCCTCAAAAAGTCTCTGAGCAGACTCCATGACCTTGCTAGCAGAAACTTTCAAGACCTTAGTAGCTTCAGAAAGCATTGTGTCCGTCGTGTAGGGAGGTGGTGGGTAGACCTCCTGAAGACTTGTTCTGACATCAGTTAAAATGACTTTGCCAGCTTTCCTGAGAGAGTCAGCAAACCCTTTAGGCGCTTTAAAAAATAGGGGGACGTTAACCCCCTCAAGCCTTAAAGTCACTAATTCAGCCTTAGTTTTGTGTTTGTTTGTACGATCAACAATCCAGCCGAGAACAGGGGTCTGCACCCTCCCGGCAGAAAGGAAATTAAGGTTGAATTTCCTCCATAATATAGGGCTTAAGCTAAAACCGATCCACCTATCCTCAATCCTCCTAACTATCTGAGCATGAACCATAGACTTACTAACTGAAGTTAGGTTACTGAGCGCTTCAGTTAATCCCCTACGAGTAACCTCATGGAATTTGACCCTGTAGATGTTATTGTTCAGAGGCTTAAGCAGTAAGGTCACGTCCCAGGCTATTTTCTCACCCTCAGCGTCAGGATCCGTACCCACCAGGATCTCATCTACTTGCGATGCTAGCTTCCTAAGAGCTTCTATGACCGGTCTGCTCTCAACGAATACCTTACCACCACACGAAGGGCACGTCATCTCATCTTCAGGCACGTCTCTCCCACACTTAACACATCTTCTTATTGGCTTGTATATCGGTTTGAAAGAAGAACCCCTCACCAACACTCCGAAGCGTCCAGCATCAGTTACTAAGTCCAGGATATGTCCTCCAGTAGCGGTTATTATCATCAACCTATTCTCAGTAAGTACTTCGTAAGTCTGCAAGCCACTGATCACTCTTCTGGTAGGCCTCCCGAAGAGTCTAGCTATAGTTCTAGCCTTATTAGGTGACTCAACTACGAATAACGTTGTCTTCATGAGTTCTTTTGCCTTAATCCTTAACTTGCCTTCGAGAGCCTGCTTAACCTTCTTCCTATCCTTATTTACCTCTTTCAAAACCTCGGTAACAAGTTTCTCGTCATACTCAACAAACTCAACAGACTCTAGTAACCACTTAAGATCTCTTAATAAAGCGTTGTACGCTTTCTCTTCATCAATTACTAGAACGCTTAAACCCTTCGTGAGACCTCCTACGTAAAGTCTTGAAGTTCTCCCGCTTGCTTGTATGTAAGCTACTGCGTCAGGTATTATGAAGAAGTATTCTCCCTCCCTACCACCAAACGTTATAGTCTCACTCTTTTTAAGTCTCTCAACCACCTCAGGATCTCTCAGTACCTTATTCATGAAGCGTAACGATTCCTCAGCAACTCTCCTTACGAACTCCTGATAATCGCTGAGTTCTTTACCACTCCTCAAAGCTTCACGCACTAATTCTAGAGTATCCCTACCCGCCGTCCTGATCCTGATTAGGCCTCCTAAAACCCTATCGAATTCCTCCGGGTATTTCTCGTACACGGCTTCTCTAATCTCATTAAGCAATATTAACCATCTACTCGGCTGGAAGTCCTCCACACTTATTCTTAACTTAAATTTAGGAACTCCAGCAAACACAGCGTATCTTATTCTTTCAGGTAGGTCAATACCTCTAGTTAGGGGGCTTCTATAAGAAGCAATACCTACTAGAGCTTCTAACTCTCCTTCAACAAACTTACAAAATACTTTCTTTCTAGAACCTAAGTAAGCCTCAACCTTGAGTCCTTTTTCTTTAAGGAAGTCTGTTAATTTCTTCACGTACTCAGTTCCTTTATCCATAGGAACATAAATAAGACCGCCACCGCGTAACTTCCCACCGCGTAACCTCCTAATAATCTCAGCAACAACTTCTTCGATAGTTTTGTTGTAGGGTCTAATGTAGAAGTCAGTGATGTTTCTCCCTACCTCTGTTTTACCTCCTACTGTGAACCCGTAGAGAGTGTTAAGCATTCTTACTGTTTTCGTTCTTCGAGCTGTTTGTGTAGCACCACTAACTATTACAATACCCTTAACTTTCCCTTGGAGAGAAATTCTTAACTTGTGTGCTTCATCAAGTACTTGCCTGGCTTCCTCAGGATTTTCTAGAGCTAATTTCCTAGCCTCGCTCTCAAGCTCCTGTATCTTGTTAGCTAGTTCTTCATCTTCCTCCGTCACGCCAAGCATCCTAAGAACTATCTCAACGCTCTTACTCCTCCTAAGAAAACTATCCACATCATCTATGAAAGCAATACTTAGCGGCTGCCTCAACTCAGGCTTCTTCATTAGCGAGACCGGGGTAGTTATTATTATTGAAGCCTCACCAACCTCCATAACGGCTTTCTTCTTGTTTTTCTCTGTCATTAAGCTGTGGTAAGCTACCACCCCCACATTACTTAATCCTAGCTTGTCACGAATGCTGATGGTCTTGTCGTATACTTGACTAGCTAGCAGGCTTGTAGGAACTAATATTAAGGATTTCTTGCCTTCCTGAGCTGCGTATAGAGCTAGTATGATCTGCATCGTAGTTTTGCCGCTGCCGGTAGGTGCTATCATAGCGAAGCTCTCGTTATTAAAGAACCTGCGAGCCCAGAGTCTCTGAAGACCCCACATCCTAGAATTAACTACTTTAAGAAATATCGCATCTACTTCCTTAACCTTCTCCTCAATAGTTTTGAGCTTACGTAAGTACCCGTCCTTCATCAGCTTCAGCTTACTCCTAGGAGGTAAACAACTCTTGCAAGGCATTCCATTAGCTAACCTACTCGATTCTATGTCGCCCTCACAGTTAGGGCACAAACCCCTGAACACAACCTCTATAGTCATGTCTCAGTACCTGTACTACCCATCCTAAAATACTACTAGAACGTATAGGAGCTTAAAAATATGAATACCAACAACAAACTCAACTAAATTCTCTTCATAACATAGTTAAAAACCAAATAAGTTACTGCGAAAGACTCTCTTAGCTGATTCTCTCATTCTTTCGTGAAGACACGAAAAGTAATACCCATTAACCATAATAATACGGGTTTCACAGATAATGAAAAGTTGTTTAGGTATTATTCAATTACTGATGACTAATATTCTTCAGGTCTTAAAATAACCTAGTCACCACGTTTTTTATGAAGTTACGTAAATAATATAATGGTGATACTAATGTTCGTTATGGAACTTGATGTCAGAAGGACTAAAACCCTCACACTGAGGGTGCCTACAGGAATCAACGACTTACTTGAAAGAGCTTACAGAGACTTAGGCTACTCAACTAAGAGTGACTTCATAAGAGAAGCTGTGAGAGAATACATAGACGAAGTTCTCAGAAAATCCACACATAATATCAACCTAGATAGTGAGAAAGTAAGGATGAGTAGTAAACCTAAAACTCACCAAATCAAGAATACTAGGTTACTCTTAATACGTTAAGAGAAACCTCAGGAAACTCATATATTCATAAAAAATCGTTTCTCACAAGCTCTTTCCGCACAGAACCCTTACCTTCATAAATAGAGTATCAACGCTTTCTACTTAAAGCTTTAAAAACTAGTCTGAAAATCTTAGTGGTGTTAAGGAAGTATGTTTAGGAATGCCTTGAGAGTAGTTGAAGAAGCTCAGAAAACTTACGATGAAATGAGGGCTGGGGAACTCTCCGAATTAAGTAGAGTAGGGATTATTAGTGCTACCTTAGTGAGTGAAGTACTCGCTAAAATGAAGTCTCTGATATCTACACTCTCAACGATTGAGTCTACCTTAGAGAGCCAGAAACCCGCAATAATCAAGTTGTGTGAGGGTCTTACTTACGTTAGCGATAATCAGGTAACTTCAGTAATTCATAAAACGCCACTCACTATAATCTCATACAATAGTGAGGAGAACAAAATATCAGTAAGCAACAAACAATTAAGCTTAAGTCTGAAAGAAAGAACCCTAGAAATAAGGTTTAGAAATCACAAGTCAAGTCTAGACATACTCGCTAAGGAAGACTTAGAAAAGCACGCTAACTTAATTAAGGCGCTGGCGTCAGAGAAGCTAGAATTAATCAACTATGCTATATCGATAGTAGAATCCTGCAGGAAGAGAATAGGTTTAAGGTGAGGCATCTAATCTTTAGAAGGAATGCTGTAAGTATCTAGTAATCTCGGTTACCCTACTATAAGCTCTCGTCTTTTTTATTATTAACGTATTGCCTACCCCTAAAGAAAGTAGAGAGTCTAACGGTACATTACCTAAGTATCTGATCTTAAACTCTCTACATAAATTAATCACTAAATCCGTAGGGTTTTCACTCATGTTTTCTATTAGTCCAATTACGGGAGTTTCAGTCTCCTTAAGTATTGTTAAGAGTGACTTCACAGGATTTATTGAGAGTATGTGTGGTGTTGTTATTATTAGTGGTTTTGCTTTCCCAAAGTTATTAATTATTTCCAGATGCACGTCGCTCATGCCAGGCGGTGTGTCTATTATGAGGTAATCTAGATTACCCCAAATAGTTACAGCTAAGATTTCTCTAACTACCTCAGTTATTTCAGATCCTCTTAGTGGTAATGGTTTTCCTTTTGTATAGTATGCGATACTCATTACCTTAATTCCGTGAACCTCGGGAGGTATGACTCCTTTATCCTCTAGTGGCTTCTCATTCAGGGTCAGGTTTAGAGCCACGTGTATTGAGGGATTAGTTATGTCCAGGTCTAACACACCTACGCTAGAGTTATTCTCAGCTATTGCTAGAGCTATCAAAGTTGAAAGAACAGTCTTACCTACACCACCCTTAGGACTCATTACAGGAATTACGTTAGTGATGTTAGCAAGTCTCTCCTTAATGAGTAGTCTTCTCGGATCCTTACTATGGTGACCTAAGCTACTCACTCAATAATCACCTCAACTATCTCTACACCCCTACCCTCAACAACCTCAAAGTCTCTTGAGCCACACTTAGGGCATGATACGTAAGCATGTATCGCCTCAGGTATGAAGTGGACAGCCTCCCTATCCTCATCGTCAAGACTTACTTCACTAAAACCCCAAGAATACCCGCACTTCCTGCACTGGAATCTAGCAGGTCTCCTAACAAAGATTACGGAATCCTCACTAAGCTCATAACCTTTAGTTTTCATTAACTCCGTTAACGCGAATTTAAGAATTTCTTCATCAATAGACTGCAACTCACCAAGCCCGATTTTAACACTCTTAAGTTTTCTGTCACCCACAACATTGCTTAAGTACCTAACTATGCCCTCAGCTAAAGCCCACTCATGCACTACTCACACCACCAACAAATGATTTGGTCGAGGATTTAATAATACTACGGAAAAGAAAAATGTATTCTCATCATAACTGAGAGCCTAACTCTTCATGATCAGGAATATGAAGACCTAAACCTACAAGACCTTAACGAGAAGTCTTGACTTAAGTCTCACGTAAATTAAGTAAGACATGAGGAGCCGTCCATACATGTCGGTTATTTGCGTAAACCAGACACCGTAAACACCGTAAATTGGTTGGAGTGTCTGAGCTAATGCAGCTCTAAACAACAGTATGGTGGCTGAACTTATCGCGAGCGGTACCCAGGTGCTCCCCATACCTCTGAATATGCCGTAGAACGCTTGTGATGCTCCAAGCCCGATCTCTGATATAGCAGCCATAATTAAGTAAGTCGTAACTAGCTTAATCACTTCCTCACTACTCGTGAAGAAAGCTCCAACAAACGGTGATAAACCAATAAGCACTGCTGTAGCGACAGACATCCAAACAACGCCTAGCTTCACTGCTTCTTTAGTTACCCTGTCTAAATTCCCAACGTTATTAGCGCCTACGTGGTGTCCAGCCTTAGTGGAAGCAGCTATGTTTACTGCGAAGATAGGACCTATGATTAAGTTCTCTATGCTCAGCCCTATATTATGAGCCGCTAAAGCATTAATTCCTGACCTAGCGACTGCATTTATGTATATGTTGTGTCCGGCGCTCCCAACAAACCTTTCTACGGAAGCAGGAATCCCTACTGCTAACATCTTGGCTGTTATTTTTGACGGGACGTACATTTTTATTTTGACCGGAGGTCTTAGAAAAACATACACGAGTAAGCCGGCGTACTGTGAAATCGCTGAAGCTAGACCCATGCCGGAAACCCCGAGTCTCGGTAATCCTAAGTAACCTAGTGTAAGAGATGGTACGAGAACAGAACTAACTACACCGACGCTAATAGATGAGTAGGTGGGGGGCCACGGCTTCTCAACAGCCCTAAATAATGTAGCTATTACTGAGTTAAGCATTAATGCTGGTATAGAAAGAATTCTTGAACTTAGGTAAACCATAGCAACCACACTAACTATTTCTTGCCCTCCTGAAAGCAAGCTTATGTAGGTATGTAGCCAGAAGGGTGAGGTTACGATCACCGCAATCGAGAAAAGAGTTGATGCAGTAACAGCTTCACCGAAAGCTTTCTCAATTAGTCTTATGTTGTTACCTCCGTAAGCTTGAGAAGCGATTACTAGTAAGCCAACCATGAAAACCGAAGTCACGGCGTTTATTATCATGAACAAATATGATGCGAGTCCGGTGCCTGCTAAAGCTTCCGTACCGATTCTTGATGCTGTAATCATCCCGACAAGACTCACTATCGAGTCTGGGATCATGCTCATAAGTATCGGGAAAGCTATTTTAGAGACTTCTCCTTTCCAGTTCAAGAACCTAATCACTTAACTTACAGCTCTGTTAGTAATGTATGAAGTTCTCAGCCCATATCTTGCAAGTACCTTCTGAACTAACCATGCAAGGTCCGTAAGGATTCTCAGGTGTACAAGACTTCATGAAGAGAGGGCATGAAGTAGGTTTTATCTTGCCTAGCGTTACCTCACCACACCTGCATCCAGGCAGGACATCACTAAAGTCAGGTTTTTCTTTTATACCGTATCTCAGTGATGCGTCGTAATCTCTAAACTTATCTCTGAGCAGCGCACCGCTAGAAGGAACCACACCTATGCCCCTCCAGTAAGAATCAGTAATCTCGAAGACTTCGTTAATTATTTTCTTAGCTCTAAGGCTACCTTCAGGCTTAACGACTCGAGCGTATTCATTAATTAGTGCTGACTTACCCTCAACCTTACACTTAAGTATCGTAAGTATAGCTAGAAGAACATCAACAGGTTCGAAGCCAGAGACTACGGTAGGTATGTTATAGTCTCTCGCTAAGAACTCCCACGCGTTATACCCTATCACAGCCGAGACATGTCCTGGAGCTATAACACCATCTATCCTTACCTCACGCACGTTTTCTAGCAAGTACCTCATGATTGGTGGTGTGAGCCTGTATGCACTTAAGACTGTTAGGTTATTGGGGATTAATCTACCATACGCGGGTTCAGCTACGGCAGGCATTGTAGTCTCGAATCCCACAGCAAAGAAAACATGTTCCTCGTTCCTCCTCTTATTAGCTTCCTTAATCGCGTCCAGGAAGCTATAAACTACCGTGACTTTACCTCCCAACATCTTGGCTTCAGCTAAACTCCTCGGTTTAGCTCCCTTAATTGACGGTAGCTTGAAAGAGTCGCCGTACGTGAAAATATTGATTCCTTCGAGAGATAACTTAACCAGTCCTTCAACGTAGTGACCAGGAGTAACACACACCGGACAACCAGGACCCGCAACTAACTCTACATTCTCAGGCATCAGACTCCTCAAACCGTAGCTTGTTATGGTCCACTCATGAGTGCCGCAAAAATCCATCACCTTAACTACCTCCCCACCGAGGCGTTTAGCTAACTCTCTTATCAACTCAACTATCTTGGGTGTCTCAGGGTTCTTGATGAAGAGCTCTCTTAACCTAGTTCTTAACTCCATTCAATCACCAAGTGATATCTCACCTTAAGTAAATATTAATTAAAGCGTTCTCGTCAGGCTTCTCCAGTTTAAAAGACACTATATCTTTATAGCTCCTTAAGTCTATTTTATTTACTCCACTATTCAGCTCGAGTTTTTCAGAGCCGTAATTTAGTGGCGGTAAACCGATGTCATAGATATTAATGAGTATCTCGTTAGGTTTGCTACTTCTCACGACTAACTCAGCTTCTTTAAAGCCTGTGAGTGGTATGCCTCCAAAGCAAGCGTTACTTACCGCCCAACCAGGCACTCTAATAGTTAACGGCGGATTATTACTGCTTACTAGAGCATACTCATCCACTGACATAATCCCTCTCACACCACCATCTATAGGTGTTGAGTCCTTACCACCGAGATTAGGAGTAGTGTTATATGCAATGAGTACTCTGCTTCCCGCCTTAGTCATACTAGTTATTCTGGCTCCGAAGACTGCTACTATTCTTGCTTGAGGAGGTGTTATGTAAACTAACGTTGTGGGCGCCACCACATTGTTGTAATACTTCCTAAGATTTACTTCCTCAACATCATCTTTATGCGGGTGTATGAATCCGTGGGTGCTCGCGTTAAATACTGCCAGTATCCCGCCACCTAGGTTAAGCGCGTTACTTCTGTGTGGTGCGTAGACATTCATACCAAAATCAAATAGCCTCACAAAGACGGGTTCCTCGACTTCAGGCTCTACAGGATTCCCAACTAAAATACCCCCTCTCATGAAGTGCCAGTACCTAGTGTAGGCACTTACCGCATAACCAGACGTTCTGTACGAGACTCCGTAACTATCTAACGACGCCTTAGCCCAGTCTCTTATCTCGTGTCTTACCCACACCCTCCTAACTAAATCTAAGCACTGAATACCATCAATCCCTCTCATCCAGTCAGGCTGCATATCAAAGCACGCGTAATCAAGATATAGTGAGCCCTTAAGCGCCGGCACCCCACTCAACTTATTAAAAACTCTTCCATCCCTGCTCAACTCATAAACGCCGAGGTTTTCCATACCGTCTGCTCTTCCTATGAGTAGGACGTCCCTCACGGGATCGTAAATTATTTGAGATACTTCCCCAGCCCACCTAAACTCATCATGAATACTTTCCTTCCAAATCAGCCTCACATTCTTTTCTTTTACGTCATATACGTGAACATGACTATACTTATTCCTGAAATCTATCTCGCCAGCATGGTTTTTCTTACCCTTAAAAACTGCGGGGTTATGGACCCAACCCCCAAAGTAAATCTTATCATCAACTACGTCCACGGCATTGTAGGTATCCCCTCCAGATGCGGGGCCTGGACCTAACTCACTAAATCTGTACTCTACTACCTCATCATCAACAAAGTATGCTGAAGCCTCAAAAGCGAGCGTGTAATAAAGCACTCCTTTAAAATACTTAAGACCGAAGATCCCCCCACTACCCCACTCAGGACCATACCTTGGTGGGTACTCCTGGAGTACTCTATCTATCTTACTCACCATTAAGCACCTCAGTTAATTACATCGCTAATTAATTTTAATCTAATCTTTACGCTATATATTTGGTGGACTGAGTGAGCAGCTTGAAGTTTAGGGAAGTAGGTCCTGAAAACAAGCACGGCATCTACAAGTACTTGAAGAATGAGGATATGTGGGTTTGTTTAGATACGGAGGGGTTAGATCCCTTCATACCTAGAGATAAGTACGCAGTTATGTATTTCGATAATGCTAAGTGTCATGCGTGTAGGAGGTACGACATATATTGGTTTCCCTTCGTAAGGAATTTAAGTAACGAGAGTAGTGAGTTTAGTTTTTATGTAGTTCTTTGTAGTTGGTTTGCCAGAGATTGTGAGTCGTTAGTTGCTTCAGCTACTTTTACGTACTTTGATGTTCACTCATCTCCTACGACAGTTCTCTTGAGCTGGATGGATGATAAGGTAGTCTATAAAGAGAAATACGATGGTGTCTTAAGTGACATAGACTTAAAAACTATTGTTCCTTCATTCCCGGAGAGAGTCAATAAGTTTTTGAGGGGGGAGTCTGTGAGGCTTCCGTTAAGCAAGGAAGATACAATCATAAGTCTCCTGAGTAAGTTGTTGAAGAAAGGAGCTGATCTTCAGTAGGGGTGTTTGACTTGCTAGATGTCGAGAAGATTAGGGAGGATTTCCCTATTCTTAAGCGTAAAATTAACGGGAAAAGACTCATATACTTAGATAACGCAGCCACTACTCAGAAGCCGAGGCAGGTCGTAGCAGCTATAGTTAAGTTTTATTTCAACTACAATGCTAATGTTCATAGAGGTTTTCATACGCTCTCTCAAGAGGCTAGTCAAGCTTATGAGGAAGCACATGAAGTCTTGGCTAAGTTTATAAATGCTTACTCCTGGGAGGAAATAATTGATGTATCTAACACCACCGATGGGTTAAACCTAATTGCTTGGGGTTGGGGATTAAATAATCTGCAACCTAATGACGAGATAGTTGTTACCGTTATGGATCATCACAGCAACATGCTCCCATGGAGAGCTGTTGCTGAGAAGACTAATGCTAAGGTTAAGTACGTGGATATAACGGAGGAGGGAACACTCAATTACGACGAGCTTGAGAGAATTATTAGTGAGAAAACTAAAGTAATTGCTTTCCCGATGGCAAGCAACGTTGTTGGAACAATAAATGATGTAAGAAGGATAGCTAGATTAGCTCATTCAGTAGGGGCTATAGCAGTGGGGGACGGGGCGCAGTACGTACCACACGTCCCAACAAACGTAAGGGAACTAGAGCTAGATTTTATAGCTTTCAGCGGCCATAAGATGCTTGGACCTACCGGAATTGGCGTGCTCTGGGGGAGAAAAGACATCCTGGAATCTATGAAGCCTTTCAGAGTTGGTGGCGACACGATAAAGGAGGTAACACTAGATTCAGTAGTGTGGCACGACTTGCCGTGGAGATTCGTGGCTGGAACACCAAATATTGCCGGCATGATAGGGCTCGCAGAAGCAGCTAAGTATTTGATGAGGTTGGGAATGGAGAATGTAAGAGAACATGACGTAATCTTAGTGAATGAAACCCTGAAAAGGTTTAAGGAGTTGGGAGACGAAGTTGTAGTTCTAGGACCTAAAGACCCTCGTATGAGAACAGGACTAGTAGCGTTCAACGTTAAAGACCTGCATCACCATACTGTAGGTAAGGCGTTAGATCTTCTCGGGATAGCTGTAAGGACCGGCGGACACTGCGCTCACCCACTACATTATAGACTTGGATTCAACGGCTCTATAAGAGCAAGCTACTACATATACAACACACTAGAAGAAGTAGAAACGTTTGTTGAGACGTTAAAATTGATAATATCATTGAAAGAAAGGCTTGCTAAAGAACCTGTAGAGGAAGTTTGCCCCGGAACCTGATTCTTTACCTGGATATGTAAGGTATTGAAATTCATTACTAGAATCAAAGAAGTATATATGCTTGGCTAATACTAAGAGAGATTATTAAAAATTTATAGATACTATACGAGTATATTAGTAGGGTTGGTGGGTTTAGTGAGTACTTGGTCTGTGAATATCTTCGAGAGTTTTATGGGATCTCTTGATTTCATAGACCATAGTAAGTTAGCTGTGTTTATAGCGCCACGTCCTGTAGAGCGATCTTTAAGTGAGGTGTTAGTGAATAGGGGCTACTTAATCATTGAGATTGAGAAGGGCCCTGAAAAATCTTTAAGATTCTTAAAGCCTAACAAGTACGTACTTTCAAGACCTTCCGACGATCTATGTAGGTATAGCGTGTGGGCGAGTTGCTTAAGGAAGGAGGTTTCTCAAGAAGCGACTTTCGAGGAGGGTGTGCTTTCTAACTTAATGACAGGAGACGTGGGAGAGTTATTCTTGATATCTGGGGTTCGAGCTTGGGAGTTATCTATAGCTTACAAGGCTCTTGAGAATTTTAAGTCTCTTAAGAGTGGTGTTGGCAGGGCAGAGTCTTTAATCGTGATAGATAGCGAGCTTACACTCATTAGTAGATTTAATTTAGTAACTTTCCTTGCTAAAGTATTGAAAGAGAGATTAGTTAATAGGGTGAGTATACTGAGGATTGACAGGTTCTATAAATATCTTAAGGGTCAGGAGGTTGAGGAGCTCTTGAGATGGGCTTTAAGACTTTATTCAGAGAACTTAGGTAAGGAAATACTGTTGACTAATACTAGAGAAATAAGACACGTCTACTTCATGTCACTATTAAGTCTTGAGGAAGCTTCTCTACTAATAAAGAACTTGGCTGGCGCTTCTATGCTGGCTAAGTTTCTTACGTGGGGAACCACATTTACTGGGAGTATGGGGTACGCGTATCTGGAAGGTAATGATGAATTGCTAAATAAAGTCAATATCGATGATATGGTTAGGGTTTGTGGATGGGCAGTCCACAAAATCTTTACTCCTAAAACTGTGGCGGAAGGTTATTTACGTGTCTTTATGGGTGAGAGTAGTGACGATTTTATGATGAGGTTGTCGACAGGGATTTGGGACATTCCATCGTTATTAAGCGAGGAAGAAAGAGATCTTA
>CALIBI010000023.1 GCA_938045815.1 uncultured Sulfolobales archaeon
AATGTCTGGTTAAGTCCAGCAACGAGCGAGACCCCTGCCCCTAGTTGCTACTCGGTCCTTCGGGGCCGAGGCACACTAGGGGGACTGCCGCCGTTTAAGGCGGAGGAAGGAGGGGGCCACGGCAGGTCAGCATGCCCCGAAACCCCCGGGCTGCACGCGGGCTACAATGGCGGGGACAGCGGGACCCGACCCCGAAAGGGGAAGGTAATCCCTCAAACCCCGCCGTAGTTGGGATCGAGGACTGTAACTCGTCCTCGTGAACGAGGAATCCCTAGTAACCGCGCGTCAACATCGCGCGGTGAATACGTCCCTGCTCCTTGCACACACCGCCCGTCGCTCCACCCGAGTGGGGGAGGGGTGAGGCTCATTCTGTGGGTTCTCCTGCAGGGTGGGTCGAACCCCTCCTCCGCGAGGGGGGAGAAGTCGTAACAAGGTAGCCGTACCGGAAGGTGCGGCTGGATCACCTCCTTTGCTCCCCGGGTTGGGGTGGTTGCTTACGTGAATGTTTGGGTGGCTCCTTCATGAGGTCTGGGAGGACCTCCTCCTAGACTGATTGGCGCGATAATAGAGTCTTAATGAGCGCCGCGCACAGGCTCCAACAAACTGCACCGGCCAACGCCCTGAGGCGTCGACGCCAAGCCGTCCGGTGGATGGCTCGGCTCGGGCGCCGAGGAAGGGCGCGGCAAGCTGCGATATGCCCGGGGGAGGCGCAAGCAGCCGTCGAACCCGGGATCCCCGAATGGGACTTCCTGCCGGGGGTTAACAGCCCTCGGCGACCCCATTCAGGGGTCGGGAACCCCCCGAACGGAAACATCTTAGTAGGGGGAGGAAAAGAAACCAATCGGGATCCCCTGAGTAGGGGCGACCGAAAGGGGGTTAGCCCAAACCAAACCCGCTGGCGATGAGTCAGCGGGGATGTGGTGTTGCTGAGCCTCCGGCTGGGTCTCGAGCCCGGGAGGCCGACCCACAGTAGCCGAAGTGGGCTGGAAAGCCCCACCGTAGAGGGTGATAGACCGGGGTGTCGGGCAGGGTTGTCACGCTTACCCGACCTCCGGGTCAGGTCCCGTAGGCTAAACTGTGGGGGCCTCTGCCGGAGGCTAGAGTACCACGGCTTGGTTTTGCCGTGGGAAGCTGGGGGTCACTGACCTCCAAGGCTAAATACGTCCCGAGACCGATAGCGCACTAAGTACCGTGAGGGAAAGCTGAAAAGAACCCCGTGAGGGGGGTGAAAAGAGCCTGAAACCGGATGGCCAATCACGGTGCGGCTCGGAAGGAGTGAAGCCCTCCGAAGGAAAAACGGGTGACCGTTGAGTACGAGGAGGGCTGACCGGGGTCGCACCGTCCGTCTTGAAACACGGGCCGGGGAGTTCACGGCAGTGGCGAGCTTAAGGGGGTTAACCCCGAAGGCGTAGGGAAACCGACAAGCCCGCAGCGGGGTAAGACCCGCGAGGGGCGGGGTCTGCAAGGGCCTGGAGTCACTGCCGTGAGACCCGAAACCGGGCGATCTAGGCGGGGGTAGGGCGAAGCCGGGGGAAACCCCGGTGGAGGCCCGAAGGGGTGCTGACGTGCAATTCGCTCCCATGACCTCCGCCTAGGGGCAAAAGACCAATCTAGCCCGGTGATAGCTGGTTCCCTCCGACATGAGTCTTAGCTCAGCCCCGCTCGAGGTTGGTTACGGGGTAGAGCTACGGATTAGGGGTACCGTGGGTCGGAAGACCCCGGACTCCTAGTCCAACTCCGAACCCGTGACCACCGTAGACGGCGGGAGTGGGGCTCCCCGGGGTAAGCCTGGGGGCCGAGAGGGGAACAACCCAGACCGGGGTTAAGGCCCCTAAGTGCCGGCTAAGTGCCAAGCGTAAAGGGCGTCCGCGGCCTAAGACAGCGGGAAGGTGGGCCTAACAGCAGCCATCCTCTAAGGAGTGCGTAACAGCTCACCCGCCGAGGCCGCGGGCCCCGAAAATACGTCGGGGCTTAAGCCGGCCGCCGAGACCCCGGGGCACGACCTCACTGAGGTCGTGATCCGGTAGGAGGGCGTCGGGGTGGGGCAGAAGCCGGGCCGTGAGGTCCGGTGGACCCGCTCCGAGTGCGGATCCCGGCGGTAGTAACAGCAAAGTGGGGTGGGAATCCCCACGGCCGTAAGGGCCAGGGTTCCTCAGCAACGGTCGTCAGCTGAGGGTTAGCCGGTCCTAAGGCGGCCCCTAACCGGAGTCGCCGAAAGGGAAACGGGTTAATATTCCCGTGCCGCGGGGGTAGGTGCGGTAACGCAAGCCCGAACCCTGACGCGTCGGGGTAGACCGACCGGAGCAGTCGCTCCGGCTAACTGCCTGAAGGCCGGGGAGTACCGTAATGGTGAGAACCGGCTGAAGGGGGGAATGGCCCCCGTTAGGGGGTTCGGTCGATCCCTGGCGCCCTTGAAAAGGGGTTCGGGAACGATCCCCCGCGTCCGTACCGAGAACCGACACAGGTGCCCCTGGGTGAGAAGCCCAAGGCCTGTGGGGTCTAACCCAGGCTAGGGAACTCGGCAAATTAGCCCCGTAACTTAGGGAGAAGGGGTGCCTGCGGTTCTGCGGAAGACCCGTGGAACCGCGGGTCGCAGTGACTAGGGGGTCCTGACTGTTTAATAAAAACACAGCTCCCCGCTAGCCCGAAAGGGTGTGTACGGGGGGTGAATCCTGGCCACTGGCGGTACGTGAAGCCCGGGTACAACCGGGTGAAGCGCCGCTGAAGGCCGGGGGTAACTCTGACCCTCTTAAGGTAGCCAAATGCCTTGCCGGGTAAGTTCCGGCGCGCATGAATGGATCAACGAGGGCCCCACTGTCCCAGCCTGGGTCCCCGTGAAGCCCACGGAGCCGGTGCACAGGCCGGCATCCCCCCGTAGGGAGAGAAGACCTCGTGGAGCTTTACCGCAGCCTGGCGTTGGCTTTCGGGTTGCGGTGCGTAGTGTAGGCGGGAGGCAGTGAACCCGCTCTTCCGGGGGCGGGTGAGCCGTAAGTGAAACACCGCCTACCGCGATCTGAGAGTCTAACCCCGGGGTAGCTCGGGGGACAGCGTCAGGTGGGCGGTTCGGCTGGGGCGGCACGCCCGCGAAAAAGTAACACGGGCGCCCAAAGGTCGGCTCAGGCGGGTCAGAACTCCGCCGTAGAGTGCAAGGGCAAAAGCCGGCCTTACCAGACCTCGCGTCGCGAGGGGTCTGGTCGGGAAACCGCGGCCTAGCGAACGCTCGTGCCCCCTTCAGTGGGGGCCGGGCATGACAGAAAAGTTACCCCGAGGATAACAGGGTCGTCGCGGGCGAGAGTCCCCATCGACCCCGCGGTTTGCTACATCGATGTCGGCTCTTCCCATCCTGGCGGTGCAGCAGCCGCCAAGGGTGGGGCTGCCCGCCCATTAAAGGGGAACGTGAGCTGGGTTTAGAGCGTCGTGAGACAGCTCGGACTCTACCCACGGGGGGTGCGGGCCGCCTGAGGGGAAGGTCTCCCTAGTACGAAAGGAACGGGAGGCCGCGGCCTATGGTGTACCGGCTGTCCGGCAGGGCATGCCGGGCAGCTACGCCGTAGGAGCTAACCGCTGAAAGCATCTAAGCGGGAAGCTCCCCCCGAAAAGAGGCGGCCGCTCCCTTCCGGGTTTCCCGGGAGGGGGGAGGGCACCCGTAGAAGACGGGTTTGATGGGGCGGGGGTGTATGCTCGCCGCTCCCAACAGCCCGATGTCGGCGCTTTCCTGCAGGGTGTTGGTCGGTGCGGTGTTGAGTGGGTCTGTGCGCGGCGTTCTTTCTGTGTTGGTTTTATGTTGTGTGTTTTCTCAGTATCTTATCCTGAATGTTTTGAATTCTTTCGTGCATTCTGAGTACTCGATTTTTACTTCCTCAACCATCGCTGTTGGGGGTCCTCTGCGTGCCCACTTAATCAATTTCTCGATTTTTTCTGGGTCCCCCTCAACAACTGCTTCAACGCTCCCGTCAGGGAGGTTGCGGACCCACCCAGTAACTCCTAGTCTTAAAGCTACGTCACGCATCGTAGACCTGAAGAAAACCCCCTGAACTAATCCGTAGATTCTTAGGTGCGCTCTAACACACTCACTCAATGCTGGGACCCTAAATAATTATTATGTGCTTAAGTATTAAGTCATTAAGGGGTGTGTTCCCAGGAAACTACTACAGCTACTCAAAGAAAAGATTAGGTTGAGTAGGGAGGTTAGGGAGCTCGCGGAGAGGTACGGCTACAGACCGTACATGGTGAGTAGGTACCTAGAAATGCTTAGGGATTACAGGGAAGTAGAGAATATGTTGAGAGCTTTCGAGGAGAGCTTAAATCAAGTCGTGAGGTGCAACACGCTGAAGCTGACTGACTGCCGGGAACTAGTGGGGAGGCTGGAGAGGCTGGGCTTCAGCTTAAGGAGTATTGAGTGGTGTGGTGAAGCTTACGAGGTAGTTAGGGAACCTGAGAAACCGTCGCTAGGCTCAACACACGAGCACCTGACTGGCTTGTACTACCTACATAGAGGTAAAGCATCACTAATACCACCAATGATCTTGAGACCAACGAAGGAAGACTTAGTGCTGGATCTCGCTGCAGCACCGGGGGGCAAAACAACACACATGGCTCAAATAATGAGGAACGAGGGACTCATAGTAGCTCTAGAACCAAGCAAAGAAAGAATAAAGATACTGAGGAATAACGTGGAGAGGCTGGGCATCAAGAATACTGTGTTGCTCAGGCTTGACGGGCGGGTGAGCAGCAAGGTATTCGGTGGTTTCTTCAGTAAGGTGTTGCTGGACGCGCCCTGTACTGGGGAAGGGATAATAATGATTGACCCGTCAAGAAAAACGAAAACCACGCTGGAGGACTTAATGAGGCATCATGAGAAGCAGAAGGAGTTGTTGAGGAGTGCGTTAGGTTCTGTTGGGAGTGGTGGTAGGGTACTATACACTACGTGCTCCGTGGCGCCCGAGGAGAACGAGCTCGTGTTGAGTGAGGTGTTGAGGGATTGGGAAGACGTTAAGGTAGTGAGTCTAGAGAGTCCTGTGAAGCTAGCACCACCAGTGACGGAGTACTACGGGATACGGGTAGATGATAGGGTGAGGTTT
Source organism: uncultured Sulfolobales archaeon (assembly GCA_938045815.1). Taxonomy (GTDB): domain Archaea; phylum Thermoproteota; class Thermoprotei_A; order Sulfolobales; family NBVN01; genus Zestomicrobium. Next base: position 5,082 of record CALIBI010000023.1, read on the forward strand.
TGCGGGAGGACGTACCCACACACGCACGGGATGGAGGGGTTCTTCATATGCTTGATGGAGCTGAGGTGAGGTGTAGGGAATCCAGCCTGCGGGAGATCCTGGGAGAGTTACCGCAACACATCGCTGAGTACTTAACGAGGAAATACGCGCGAGCAACACTACTCCTCTGTAGTAACAAGATCACGGAGGTCTTCATGCTGAGTGAGGTTATTGCTGGGGTTGTGGGTAGGGTGGTCACGCAAGGACTCACACCATACTCTGCAGGGTTCTACTTAGGTAGGCTCAGGAAAAGCAAACCACGCTTCATACCATCAATCAACCTACTTCAGGAGATGTTTCGGGAGACGAGGGAATTAATTAACGCGTTCGTCGTGGCTGACGAAGGTCTTAAGCCGTTCCTTTACGGGGGAGACATACTGAGGAAGTCAGTGGTTGGTTGTTACGAACCTGTGAGGAAGGGGGAGGTAGTAGCTGTGCTCGGGACTGACAAAATAGTTTATGGTTTAGGGTTATCTAGGGTGGAGGGTTGCGAGGAACTCAAGAGTAGGAAGGACCTGGAGGAGGTAGCGTCAAACGTTTTCGATGTTGGGTGGTACATAAGAGGTGAGGCACGCGGGGAGAGAAAATATAAGGGTTAAGTCTTCCGGGAAACCATAATTAGTGGTGAGTGCTATAACGATCATGGAGTATGAAGTCAAGATAAGAGTGAGTGACCTGGGAAGTATTGAGGAGAAGTTAGTGAGTAGTGGGTGGGTTCTGGAGGACGTTCTCCTGGAGGAGGATCGCTACGTGGACTTAACACACTGCGTCGGTAGTCCAGCACGCCAGATAGCGCTGCGTGTCAGGATCAAGAAGAGTCTCGTGAGAAACACCTCAGCAACTGAATTAACTTTTAAGGGCGCTCTTGTTGAGGAGGGGGTTAAAGCACGTGAGGAAATAACAACAACTCTGGAAGACCCGGAGAAGATAACCAGGATACTCCTACTCTCAGGCTTCCCGATAATCACTGTGAGGAAGAAGAGGAGAATATACTCAACCGTGGGGAATAAAGTGAAGATATACCTAGATGAGGTGGAGGGGCTGGGGAACTACGTCGAGGTCGAGCTAATAAATCCTGAGTCTAGGGAGGAATACTTGAGGATCCTGAACAAGATTAAGGATGAGTTAGGACTGAGTAGGGAGGAAAACATAATTAAGTCTTACCTGGAGCTAAAGATGGAGGCCTGGAGGGCGTGAGACCCCTAATAGCTGTCTTAACAGACTACGGACTTAAAGACCACTACGTAGGGCACTTGAAAGCAGTCATAAAGCTTGTTTGTCCTGAAGCAGAGATAATAGACATAACTCACGACATACCTAAATACAACGTAGTCTTAGCTGCTCACACACTCAGAGTAACTAGGAAGTACCTACCTAGGAGGACAGTAGTTCTGGCAGTAGTGGATCCGGGGGTTGGGGGTCCTAGACGCAACTTAGTGATCGTGACGCGTGATCATGTTTACGTAGGGCCTGATAACGGGCTCTTAATACCTGCGACGAGAGGAGAGAACCCGAGAGCTTACGAGATAGATGTTAGTAAGGTGAGGATCGGTGAGGTTAGTCACACGTTCCACGGGAGAGACATATACGCTCCGGCAGCAGCCATGATCGCGTGCGGGGTTGACCCAGAGTCTTTAGGGAAGCAAGTAAGTTATGAGGAACTGGTTAAGCCCTCCTTAGAGTTGGGTTGGGCTGAGGTGGTTGGGGGCGGACTCAAAGCCAGGGTAGTGCATGTTGATGACTTCGGAAACCTAATCACCTCACTCAGTAGGGAGATGCTGGAGAACGCTCTCAAGGTTGGGGTAGGTGACAGGGTAGGAGTGAGTACGGACTTCAAGACCTGGCACGAAGCAAAGTACGTTAAGAGCTTCTCACACGTTCGTGAGGGTGAGCTAGCAATATATGAAGGGAGTTACGAGTTGATTGAGGTAGCTGTTTATATGGGTAGAGCCGCGGACCTGATTAAGGGGGCTGAAATAATACTGAAGCAAATCAAGTAAGCAAGACCTGAGGATCCTCAACACCAACTACTCTTGACGGGAGACCTGTGTGAGGATTAGCGGAGCCTCTGAATTTAAGAATTTACTCGTATTCGTTAATAAGGTGAGAATCGATGGTGTGGAGTGATGTTGTGAGGGCTGTGTTCCCCGGCAGGTTCCAGCCAATCCATTTAGGTCATCTTAAAGTGATTGAGTGGGCTTTAACGAAGGTTGATGAGCTCATAATAGCTATTGGGACTGCTCAAGAATCACACACGGTTGTTAACCCCTTCACCGCTGGTGAGAGAGTCTTAATGATTAAGGAGGCGTTGAGGGAGCACGGCATAGACCTCACGAGAACATACATAATCCCTGTGCCAGACATACTCATGAATTCTGTCTGGCCTAATTACCTCCAGATGTACGTGCCTAAATTCCGTTACGGCATAGCTAGGAACCCGCTAGTCTTGAGGCTCTTCAGGGATTCCGGGTATGATGTCTTGATCCCGCCCCCCTTCGAGAGAGGCAGGTACTCATCCACAACCATAAGGAAGATGATGCTCGTAGGTGATGAGGGGTGGAGAGAACTAGTACCGAGCTCCGTAGCTAGAGTGATTGATGAGATAAGAGGTGTTGAGAGATTAAGGGAGGTTACAGGGATGGATAAATGATCTTGATAGACGGTTCTTACGGTGAGGGAGGCGGGCAAATACTCAGACTCTCAATAGCTCTCTCGTGCATAACAGGTAGTGACGTAAAGATCTTCAACATAAGAGCTAAGAGAGAGAATCCTGGGTTACGACCACAGCACGTCACGTCAGTCAAGATAGCTGAGGACGTGTGTAGAGCGCGGACAGAGGGGGTTGCGGTCGGGTCCACGGAAATAGTTTTCAGTCCCTCAACAATAAACCCTAGGAGTATAGAGTTTGATGTGGGGACTGCTGGCTCAGTAACCTTAATCATGCAGACAATACTCCCGATACTAGCGTTTAGTGAGAGGAGTGTTGAGGTGGTTTTGAAGGGGGGTACGGACGTGCCTTGGTCACCCCCCATAGACTACGTGAGGCACGTAATGCTGCCACACCTCGGCAGGATGGGGTACCGTGTTGAGGTGGGTTTGCTTAGGAGGGGTCACTACCCAAGGGGTGGTGGTGTAGTTAAGCTAAAAACACTGAACACTCCCAAGGGCTTCAGCCCGCTAAACCTTACTGAGAGAGGTAGAGTCAGAGTTATTAAGGGGGTCTCACACAGCGTTAAGCTACCTAAAGACGTTGCTGTGAGGCAAGCGGAGAGCGCGAAAAACTACCTAAAATCTAGAGGTATTGAGGTTCCTGCCGAGATCTCGCTAGAGTTTTATGATCCAGATAAAGACCCGCACTTAGGGCCTGGGTCAGGCATAGTTCTCTGGGCTGAGACAGAGAATTCCGTCCTGGGTGGTGATTCTCTAGGAGCTAGGGGGAAGAGAGCAGAGTTAGTTGGTGCGGAGGCTGCTGAGAAACTACTTCAGGACCTCGGTACTGGTGCTGCTCTAGACAGGCACATGTCTGACAACATACTAATATACCTAGCACTCAGCGAAGGACCGTCCATCATTACTGGCGCGGAGTATAGTATGCACGCGCACACAGCTTTATGGGTTCTGAAGCAATTCCTGAGGGTAGAGTACGATGTTAGGGGTGAGTTGGGGAAGCCATTCAGACTCGTGATCAGGCCGAGGAAGTAATTAGTAGTGGTTTTGCTTAAATAGTTCGTGATAGATTTATCTTGGTGTGTAGCAGGATGCCTTTCAAGAATGGTGATATGTTGTTAGTTGATTACTCGATATTCGTTAAGGAAACCGGGGAGCTCGTTGATACGACTGCTGAGTCTATAGCTAGGCAGTACAAGAAGTATGAGGAAGGCAGGGTTTACGGTCCTGAGTTAGTGGTTGTTGGTGAGGGTAGGTACATAAGAGGGTTTGAGGAAGCAGTCTCCGGGGTTGAGGAACTCAATAAGAAGTACGAGGTTGAGATCCCGCCAGATAAAGCGTATGGTGAGAGAGACCCTAGTAAGGTTAGGGTTTTCCCTGCTAGGCTCTTCCTGAAAAACAACATAACTCCAGATGTTGGTAAGGAGGTAACCATCAATAACTCCGTAGGTAGGATAATAGCTGTTACTGGTGGGAGAGTAACTGTTGATTTTAATCACCCTCTAGCAGGCAAGACACTTAAGGCTGAGTTCACAGTGCTTAAGAAGCTTGAGGATGCTGAAGAGAAGATTAAGTATTTGATTAAGAGGCGTGTTAAGACTCTCGACGTCAGTGCTGTTAAGGCTTCTTTGAAGAGTGATGCAGGTATTGTTGAGGTAGAGCTACCTAAGGATTACAGGTTTAGTGAGAACATACAGATAACGAAGTACTTAATCTCTAGAGACATAGTGAGGTGGTTGGAGGGGGTTAAGGAGGTAGTCTTCGTAGAGAGGTACGAGAGCGCGGAGTTCGGAGGCGGTGAGACGAGTGAGTCAAGAGAAGAAACAACCTGAAGTAAACATAGGTGTGGTAGGTCACGTAGACCACGGGAAAACAACACTAGTTCAAGCTTTAACAGGGATATGGACAGGCAGACACTCAGAAGAACTGAAGAAAGCCATGACTATAAAGCTCGGGTACGCTGACGGCGACATATACGAGTGTCCTGGCGCGGAGCCTGACCGTAGGTACGTGCCTCAACCAACGTGTGAGGGCAGCACCTACAGGAGGAGTGTTTCTTACGTTGATGCTCCGGGACATGAGGTACTGATGGCTACTATGCTTTCTGGTGCTGCGTTAATTGATGGCGCACTACTAGTTATAGCGGCTAACGAGCCGTGCCCCCAGCCCCAGACTAGAGAGCACTTCGCGGCTCTAAACATAATTGGGGTTAAGAAGGTAATAGTTGTTCAGAATAAGGTTGATGTCGTGCCTCCCGAGAAAGCTCTAGAGAATTACAGAGCTATTAGGGAGTTCCTGAGAGGAACTCCTGCTGAGGACGCTCCAGTAATACCTGTTAGTGCTCTACACAAAATAAACGTGGATGTCTTGACCACAGCTATTGAGAAGCTAATACCCACACCTGAGAGAGACCTCAGCTCACCACCCCTGATGTTCGTTGCTAGATCGTTCGACGTTAATAAACCCGGCACACCACCAGCTGATTTGAAGGGCGGCGTGATCGGTGGTGCGTTATTGAGGGGGGTTGTTAGGGTTGGTGATGAGGTAGAGATAAAACCCGGGGTTAAGGTTCGTAGGGGTGGTAAAGAATACTACGAACCACTAACTACTGAGGTAGTCAGTATTAAGTTTGGGGATAGGTCTTTCGGGGAAGCCAGGCCTGGAGGCTTAGTAGCTCTCGGCACTAGGTTAGACCCATCACTAACTAAAGCAGATAGTCTCGTAGGTAACGTGTGCGGTAGAGCCGGAACCGTGCCAGACCCCGTAACGCAGGTCACGATCAGGTACTCCCTCCTTGAGAGAGTACCCGGTACTAAAGAACTAGTGAGGGTGGAGCCACTCAAGCTTAGGGAGACTGTCATGATTACTGCCGGGGTAGCAGTAACTTTAGCTACTGTAGACTCGGTTAGTAGGGAGTTTGCTTCATTAACTCTCAGGAGACCTATAGTAGCCTGGAGTGGTATGAGGGTCGCGATTAGTAAGCAAGTCTTAGGTCGCTGGAGACTCGTGGGTTGGGGTCATATAGAGTAGTCTAGCTTGAGGGAATTTTTGGTGAGGTTATGTAAGCTACTACTAGATACTAGTGCTCTACTACTCGTTGGTGAGGGTGTGGACCTGGAAGTCAAGCTACGTGAAGACCTAGACTGCGATAAGGTTGAGATATACACCCTAGACACCATAGTGAGTGAGTTAAGAAGTCTTGCGTCGAGCAGGAGCGTCAAGAAGGCACCGCCAGCTAAGCACGCTCTAGATTTCGTGGCTAGCCGGGTGATCGTCGTGAGTGCTGGAGCTAGCGGCGTGTCCGGTGATAAAGCCTTACTAACCTACGCTTCATCAAACCCGGAATACATAGTCGTTACTCTAGACAGGAAACTCAGGAAGTTGCTGAAGTTAGTTGGTGTTAAGGTAGCTACTTGGTGGTCTAGTAAGCGCAGGTTCTCGATAGCTTAAATTTCTCTTCCATGATACTTATGTAGGTGTGTTGAGAGTGTTCAGGCTAGTGACTATCGAGGATATCGTTAGGATACCTCCCGAGTTCTTCGGTGAGGACCTAGACTTAATAGCGCTTAAGCAGCTTAAGGAGAAGTATGTGGGTAGGATAGACCCGGCTCTAGGTGTTGTTATCTCTATATGGAGAGTCTCAACAGATCCTGAAGGCAGGATACTCCCAGGTGATGGAGCTACGTACCATAAGGTAGTAGCTGATCTCCTAACCTTCTACCCAATACCTCAGGAGGTTATTGAGGGTGAGATCGTTGATGTTAAGAGGACAGGCATATTCGTTAACGTAGGTCCTGTTGACGCTTTCGCTCACGTGAGTCAGTTAGCAGACGATAAGTTAGTGTATGATGAAGCGAGAGACTCGCTAGTAGGGGAAGCCACTAAGATACTCTTCGTTAAGGGGGACGTTGTGAGAGGTAGAGTCATTAACGTCTCGGTAGCTCACCCAGTCCACATCAGGATAGGACTAACTCTCAGGCAACCAGGCTTAGGTAAGGTGAGGTAGTCCTCATGTCTGCTGCCAAGAGTAAGAAACCAATATTTAAGGCCTGCATGAACTGCAGGTACCTAGTAGGTAGGGACGTGGTTAGGTGCCCTAACTGCGGGAGCGAGTCATTCACTGATGACTGGAGGGGTGTCATCATATTAATAGATCCTGAGGGATCTTCGGTCAGCAAGCACCTGAACGTCAGGAAGGAAGGGAAGTACGCGCTGCAGTTAGGGATTTAAGTAACTCACGCTCAGGAGTTCTTTACTGGAAAACGTAGTAGCAAAGTTTATTAGTTTTATGGACGTAGAGTCCTAGGTAGGACGTGGTTTAAGGGCTCAGCTACTCTGTGTGGTTGGTGTGGTTGATTGAGTCGTGTAGGAGAGTATAGGAGGGGCTTGATCGCGGGTTACTTGGTGATCGTGTCCCTCATAGCTTTACTTCTTCAGAGTGTTTACAGGGGGTATATGGAGAGTGTTGTTAAACTCATGTTTACTGAGGACTACAGCTATTTGCTAGTTTCATTCATTACGGTCATCTTCGTGCTCTACCTGTCTCTGAGGTACATGGGTTTTACGTACGAGATACAGCTCAGCAGGCTGCTCGCGTCACTATTCTTGGTAGTGATGTCTATCGTGCTATATCAGGTCTCGGGAGTAGCGATAGAGTATTCTCTGAATATTCTCGGGCTAAGCTTCTCTATCGCGATAATATCGATACTAGTACTAGTTTTTAAGCCAGCAACTATTGGGGACGTCATACCTGCTCTGACCCCCCTGTTCACAGTGCCTGTACCAACTAGCTTGATCGACGTAATTACTACGAATCTCTCACGAGTTATAGGTAGAATAGCAGCTACTCTAACTAATACGGAGTTTGTTGATACGGGTGCTTTCGCCGCGATTCGTGTTGAGACGAGTCAAGGTCCTTACTTACTTAGTGTTGAAGCAGCGTGTAGCGGGATACTAACACTCAGCACAGTAGTAGTTGTGTTCCCTATACTAGTATATTACGTTACAGCTAGTCACGAAAGAAGACTTAAGAAACTTAACGCGTCTTTGTTAGCTTTGCTAGCCGGACTTCTGATAGGGTTTCTCGGTAATCTCGTGAGAGTATTAGTTATTGTGTTGATCGCTAAGTACTACAGCGTAGATGTAGCGATATGGTTTTTCCACTACTCCCCATCAATAATATATGCTTCGATCTCCGTGATCTTAGCCTACAAAATAATTGACAAAATATCTAGCGTGAAATTCATAGTACCTAAACCACTAACGGTAGATTCTGTGATGCCTGAGTTGAGGTGGGAGCACGTTAGCGGGATTTTGGTTTTAGCAGTAGCTATCACGCTGCTGATGCAGAGTCTAGTAGCCGTGACTGCG
>CALIBI010000024.1 GCA_938045815.1 uncultured Sulfolobales archaeon
GGATCTATGATACTGAGTTGATGCTCATCACTCGTCACTACGAGGGGTATGTTTATCTTTATTTCGAAGGTGCCTAGCATGTTGGCTCTGTAATTTGATAGCCAGTTACCATCCAGATATATCATTACTGCCTGATACGGTCCCAAACCAGTGATGTTTACACGCACTAACCCTGGTGCGGTAGTTTCGGTCGGAGTTACTACCATCTTGACTAAGACGTAGAGTTGTGTGTAGCCGTAATACATTTCATCCTCACTATATACCTCAACTAAGTGCTCACCACCAGGAATTAGAGGTACTGTGAAGGTTGCTTCAGCGTAACCGGTTTCATCGCTTATGGTCTCGCCTACTAGCTCCCCGTCTAAATATATGAGTAGCCTAGTATTTGCTGGAGCTCCACTTATGTGAAGTAAGGCTTCGTCACCGACGTGTAGGTACGGGTTCTCGAGCACAACAGTTAGTGGCTCGGTCATGACCCACTTGACGGCATTATATATTATGTTCCATGCATCGGGAGTGAAGTAGGCTGGAAGATTCCATGATGTTGGTGCGAAACTTGATAAGAGAACCCACTTAACACCGTCCGGGAATTCTTTCCAAGCTATTGAGTTGCCCCGAACGATTCCGCCCGCGAGCGTGTCAGCTATAGCAGTTCCTGAGAATCCGCTAAACCATGAGAAGTCAGCGCTCGAGTACTCTACGATCTTAACTACGTCACCAACCGCGTAGCCCTTCAGTATCGGGTGTGATTTAGTGACCACAATGAATACCTCATAACCCCAGCTATACCCTGTTGTTGGTGGGTCATTCAGACATGACCTAAGGACTTTTATGCCGTAGCCGTAGTAACCCCAGCTATCCATCCACACTACGCCTACCTTCATCTGGTGCGTCGCGTTAAGGAAGTTCATGAACGCACTGCATGATGGGAACGGCACACCGTAGTAACCTGCCCATATTACCGCGTCATAAAGTCCTGCAAGGATGTCGTTAGTTAGTGCTGTTAAGTCCATGTAGTCTACGACGTACATATCCATCCCTTCTAGGAAGTTCTTTATAGAGCCTGCGTAGTCGTAGAGTACTGCTACGCGCGGTAATCTCTTAAGTATTATGACACCTAAATCAGTTGTCTCACCAACTGAGACTGTGAAACTAATCTCAGCACTCTTGTAGCCAGGCATCTTTATCAGAGCTGTGTAATCACCTTCAGGTAACCAAGTAAAGAACTGACCTGTCTCGTTAGTGTAGACCTTGACCGGAGTCCCTATGAACTGGACTAGAGCACCAGCTAGTACTGCTCCATCACTACCTCTCACAGTGCCCGTTACGTAGCCGTGCGGCAACCTATTCATGTATACGTCTAACCACGTGTAGAGATAGCTCTTGAAGCCACTACCTACTACCGGAGACTTACTCAGGCTTCTCGTGATTAAGTTCAGCGCAGTACTTAACCTGCTCTTATCTAGTCTGGTGGAGCTTACATAGTTAAGCCACCCAATCATTACAGCATTCTCTAACACTTTCTGAGTGTTCGCTGTGTACATGCCGTCAGCACCGGGCTCTAGGTACTGCATCCAGTAGCTCTCAGCCCAACTACCTAAGTAATACCAGGGTGAGCCAGTATTGCTAATCCACTCAGCAACACCAACACCATGCCTGAGAACACCTGGTCTCGTATCATTCACGTAAGCAAGCACCACGAACCTTCCTGTGGGATCTGTGAAGTTGTATATCGCGTAATCAGCGTAAGACCCAGTAGCTAAGTAGAATTTGTTGGGAGGTATGTCAGGAACTACATCCGTAAATATCGGGTGCGTCATGTTCAGTATAGTGACTATAACGTATATAGGTGATGGATATCCAATCAACCTAGTTACAGGTGCTGGGTAGCCAGCATCTATTAACTGAGTTCTGTATAGGTATAGGACGTAAATACCTGGATAACCAGAGTACGAGGTGTCAAGCCATATCAAAGTAGTTCCTGTCGCGTCAGCTAGTGCGTGGAAGGCCAGCACAACATCGAGGGGTGGGTATGAGGTGTAAGATGGCATCGTGTGATCAATTATTATTACCGCAGGATTTATTACGCCGTTTACCCAGTCTTGCAGTAGTGTGATCATGCTGTTGTATTCAGTAACTGGGAGTCCGAGGTTCTCTACTATGATCTTGAGGTGTGGTTGTGTGTAGTAGTGGACGTTAGCTAACACTACCACGGTGGATGGTATGGGTGTTAGGTAGAAATCAACTATGACGGTCTCCAGAGGAACTACCACGACGTCTGGAATACTTGCTTGCTGATATCCTGGCTTCCAAGCATACAGCGTGTAGCTTCCTGAGGGGAGGCTTAGCTCGTAGTATCCTGTATCGTCTGTTGAGGTGTATACTAGTGTTCCGTCGACGTACGTCCACACGAAAGCATCACTTATTGGTTGGTTAGTTACTGCATCATACACGTGACCAGCTACTGTTCCATTACCAAGCGGGTATAGGCCGAAGTTAACTATGACTACCTCAGCTTCATCTACAGTCACTACTTCTGTTTGAGGACTGTATCCTGGTGCGACAGCTTCTAACGTGTAGGTTCCCGGAGGTACGGATACCTCATACTTTCCTTCAGAATCTGTCACAACAGTCATGCTGAGCTCCACGACCGTTACGTTGGCGTTGGGAATTGGGTCGTTAGTTATCGCGTTATACACTAAGCCCATTATAGTGCCGTTAAGCAACACTACCTCAACCGTGGTGACGTAGGTTTCGTAGCCCCACGCCTCAAACACTAGTGTGTAGGTTCCTGGATCCAGCGGTATTCTATAGTATCCGGAAGCGTTGACCGTGACTGTTATGCCTGCCTCAACTACCGTCACGGTTGCCCAGGTTATTGGCTCACTAGTCAGCGAATCTAGAACAAAGCCCTCAACACCACTCTTCTTAGCAAACTCCTTAGCCTTCATAACTGCTTCGTACGCGTCTATCCTACCATAACCATACCTAGTATCGAGTCCTGGGGCACCAAAGTCTATGGCTGTTGAGTTCAGTATTAAGTAAACCTGTTCAGGTGTGTCAGGTACGTTGTGGTACAGCCACCCAGCTGCTTGAAGTATTAAAGCAACAGTTCCGGAGACGTGCGGACACGCCATCGAGGTTCCTGACCAGTCTTCATAACCTCCGCCAGGTACTGAACTCCTTATACTAACACCAGGAGCTGAGAAATCTGGCTTCACGTAGGTGCTTGGGTAAGTGTCGAAGAACGGCCATGTTGGTGGTGGTGAGGGCCAACTAACAACTCTACCACTGCTCCACCCAGCCACGTTATCGTATATGTCCGTTGCTCCAATACCGAACACTCCCCACACGTTTCCTGGATTGCCTGAGGTTCCGGGACCTCCGTTCCCTATCGCAGCTACTGGCACTATGTTGGTTAGTAGCATAGCTTCAATGGCTGGGAAGAGATCGTTGCCGTAGTACTCAGAAGCGCCAAAACTCATTGAAACCACGTGTGCTGGGAGTCCAGTATAGACTAGCTGACCTGTTGCTGGGTCTATGTAGAACGGGTCTACAGTCCACTGCATTCCTGCCAGTACTTGAGCGAATGTACCGCTCCCGCCAGGAAGTACTAAGCCGTGCATTAATGTCGCGCCTGGTGCGACACCTATTAATATGCTGCTCGTATCACCTCCAAGAGCTGTTCCACTCACGTGTGTTCCGTGACCGTGTGTGTCCTGCGGTGTGCTCAGGACTGGATTCCCAGCACCGTCAAACTGCATCCAACCTCCCGGATAGTACGGGCTTGCCGGGTCTAGAGTCAGCATCTTGCCCTGTAGTGCTGGGTGTGTTATATCAACACCTGTGTCCAGGACTGCTATCCTCACTCCATGACCTGTGTAGCCTAGAGCCCAAGCTTCATGAGCTCTTATCTTGAAGATACCCCAGCTAGATACTTGCCCTGGCTTAACCTCAGCTTCCTCCTTAACGACAGGATCTACTACGCGAACCTCAAAATTCTCGAAAATCCTGACTACCTCGGGCAGAGAAGCTATCTTGCTGATTAAGCTCACTGGAACCCTGGCCAGCACAACGTTATCCAGCCAGAACTTATTCAGTACTATGCCTCCCCCACTCAGTATTAAGCTGACCACGTTTCTCTGCGTGTATTCAGCCCAGTTCTTAAGCGACTGAACAGCAAGCCTGTAATTGCCCTTAACGTACGTACTTACCTCTCTAGGTAGAGGCCTAAGTCTAATAACAACCTCAATCATCTCATTTTCTCTCATACTCTCCAACTTACTCAGTAGTTGCGGCGCTACCTTACTTGATGCATCGTTACTAGCTACCGCACTCATGATAACTCCTGGCAACCAACCTACTACAGACACTAGTAGTAGGATAACTAAGCCAGAAACCAGAATATTCTTTCGATTCATTAAGTCACCTCAAGAGTATTAGTAGGTAGGGGGTTAATAAATTTTAAACGTTATTACTAAAATGATAATCTATTCTTTCATGTGAATCCTAAAATTGTGTTGAAATAACTACAGAATAAATAACGAAATTAACATGTGAAGTTGTTTGAAGAATCTCTTACATTATTTTGTGATTTCTTCAAATCCTTTCTTGATGTTATGTTGTGGTTTATAGTTTTTCTTTCTTGGTTTCGTTTATGCTAACACTCCATGTGTTGTTACTACGTCTACTATGCTTCTACTAAGTATAGGTTTTTCTTCATCTCTTATCCTGTCGTAAGTCTTAGTGGGGGTTGGTGTGAGCTTAATTACTTCAGAACTTAACTCCGTTGCTGGAGTTCCTAACTGAGTGTCTGTGGGAGGTGTGGTAGGTTGTTAATGAGTAATCACGTTAACACTCCTAACAAACTAGAAGGAGTTTCACAGCGTTAAGTCACTCTAAGTTACTTCAACACCTAAGTCTCTCAAATAACCTGCCTCCTCCGAATCTCTTACCACCCTCTCCGAAGTCAAGGTCTTTCTTAACCAATTCCTTAATTAAGTATTGTGTTTAAGTTATGATAATGAAATCTAGAATAAATTTTTTAAACCTAGCATTGATATAAGACTTGAGGTATTACTAATGCCTACACCTGAAGAACTTGTTAGTAGGTTATGGGAGCAGTTAGTAGCTATGATTCCTGGAATCATAGCAGCCATAATATGGATTATCTTAGGTGTCATAGTTGGTGTCATAGTGGGGAATATAGTTGCTAAGGTTCTAAGGAGATACGTAGAGAGACCTCTCTCATTAACTCCATTCGGAAAAACTCTCACAGCTATGGGGCTTGAGTTCTCAGAACTTATAGGAGGACTTACGAAAGCATTCATAATCTCGATTTCCTTAGTAGCAGCAATAAGCTACATACCTCTGGGTGGGGAGGCTGGAGAACTAATATATGGTGTGGTGTCCTACCTACCTTACTTGATAGGTGGTATAGCAGTAATAACGCTAGGTTTAGTACTAGCTATCTCACTAGCTAGGTATATAGGATCATTGCTAAGTACGGGCTTTGGCGAGAGATATAGGTCTCTCGTAAGCCTAATAGAGAACCTGTTACTCGTCGGCTTAGTAGCTATAGTCCTAACAGTAGCTTTCACTCTACTTAAGCTACCTTCAACACTGATATACCCACTCCTAGTAGGCGTTACAGCAATAGCTATAGGCGTGATCATAGTTATAGAAGTATTCAAGACTATCACAGAAGCACACCCAGATTTCGGTAAGCTCGCTCCATTCCTGCAGTTCTTAGTAGTATTCGTATTCATATTCGTAGGACTCTCAGCAATATTTAGTGAGTACACAGCAGTAGGTGATGTACTCAGGATGCTTTCTATAGGTATCACAGTAGCTTTCGCGGTGGTACTGATACCAGTAGCATTCTACCTAGTCAAGAAAGTATTAATAGAAGCTGAGAGAAAACCTAGTAAAGAATGATAATAAAAATTTACGTTTTTTTATTAAAACAATTCCCTACACACTCCTTAACCCTGAGGTAGGGTAGTTCTTCAGGTGAATCTTTCACTAGAGCTCATAACGAGTTATATGATAGCAAGCATATACCGCGTTACATCACCTATACTGCCTATACATACTTTTGCATTGTTGTACTATCTCTTGCAAGCTCTCGCGATTTACCACGTGTGGGTTGCTGAAAAACTTACTTTTTCTTGCTTCTAGTTAATAATTCGTTAATTAACACTCCTAAAGACGCACGTGATGGTTTTTATTTGTTTATGTGTTCAGGGTTTTAGCGATTAAGGAAACATCAACATACTGAAAAGTATTATTGCGTAAAGCGGTAATGAGATATCTAGGCTATACTCAATCACGGTTCCCTCCATGACG
>CALIBI010000025.1 GCA_938045815.1 uncultured Sulfolobales archaeon
TAAACCCCCCCTTCTTCTCCAAAACAGTCATCATATCCCCCAAAGCCTGAACAGGGTGACTCAAATCACTAAGCCCATTAATAACAGGGATACTAGCATACTCAGCGAGCTCAACAAGCTTCCAATGCTCCCTAACCCTAGCCACAACACCATCAACATACCTCGAAAGAGTCCTAGCAGTATCAGCAACACTCTCACCCCTAGCAAGCTGCATTTCGTTCCACCCAAGATAAAGAGAGCTAGCCCCCAACTGCCTCGCAGCAACCTCAAAACTAACCCTAGTCCTAGTACTAGGCTTCTCAAACAATAAAGCAATAATCCTCCCGGAAAGAACATTTATAACACGCTCGCCAGAGTAAAACCTCCTCTTAAACTCCAAACCAGTCTCAACAATAAACCTAACCTCCTCAGGAGTATAATCAACAAGTTCAATCAAATCCCTACCCTTAAACCTCAAACTAGACACCGTAACTAGTTCGCAAAGATCTCAGGCTATATATCCTCTAACCGTGTTTCCCCTACATTCGAGAGTTTTACGCTTTCTATTCCCTTTAGGGAGTATTTAGAAATAATTACTTCAAGGGCTAGGGTGTCAGTGGGGAAAAATAGACTAGCTAATAGGGAAAATGTGAATATAGAGTTTAATCTATTCTTCCGGGATTTCCGCGATGAACCTCTTATAGATCGCATAGTAGGCGGCTGCAGTGAAGACTACTATGGATAATACTAGGAAGGCGAGGATCACGTAGACTAGGGTGAGCGGGATCTCTATGTAGAAGTTTGCAAACAGGGAGATAGGCAGGCCCTCTCTATCCATTAAAACCATGTTGGGGTATCTGGAGCCGTCGTTGAGCACTTCTCCTAGGGCTACGGTGAGGAGGGCTAGCGGGCCTAGCCATTTGACGTTAGCTGTTATGGTTCCTTTTTCCAGGGATTTTAGGGCTTTGTACCCTAGTACGGCGAGGAGGGCTATTGTGACTAGTTTGAGTCCTAGTAGTGGGGCGTGGGTGGTGTTAACAGCGTTGAATAGTAGCGGCGAGTATCGTGATAGGCTGAGCCAGTATATAGGGCCTAGGATAAGCTGGGCTACTAATAGTGTGAGGCCTACTTTCACCCCTAGCCGGGCTCCTTTGACGTCCCTGTCTAGTGTTGCGAGGCTGGCTACTATGAATCCTCCCACTGAGACCACTGCAGCTATAGTGTGGAGGTAGAGAGTCCAGAATAGTGGGTTAGCATAGGGCGTGAAGCCGGGGTTTTGCCCCGTCTGTAAATAGTATGTTACAGCGTGAGGATGGTTGATCTCAGCGAAGACAGCCCTGAAGCCGAAGGGGACTCCGAAGCCTGAGAGGGCCATGATCCACATGAGTATAACGTGGGTGCGCGGGCTTATTTTACCCCAGGTGTACCAGCTTATGGCTATGGAGGGGATCCTGATCATTATGGAGGCTACCGCGATCGCCAGGGGGATGAACAAGGTGTTCGTAGCCAGTGTAAGCAAAGCTGTGAAGAAGCCTGCTAGAAACACTGTGATTATAGTCCCCCACACTCCAGAGAACAACTCTGAAACTATTAGTAGTTTAAATACTTTCCTAGCGAACACTTCATACCAGGGGTCACCAGTCTTATAAGCTGTGTACCTGCTCCACGCTGAAATAAGGCCGGCGCCTAGGGTCATAGCGGTGAACAGCACGTGCAATGTTACCGAGAGACCTAACCCTAGGAAGCCTATGAAAACAGCGTCCACGCTAAGACACCCCGACCCCTCTCTTCAGAAGCTCTAAAAACTTGAAACCCCTAGTAGCTACGATGTACATCGCGTATAACCCGAGGATGTTCACGGATAAGATTACCGCGTACGCGAACGCTAAGAACTCGAGCGATGTAGCGTAAGGCACGGGTGTCGCCAGCTCTTCAGGATATAATAGTCCATAAACAGTCCAGGGCTTCCTGCCGACCTCCCTCACATACCAGCCCAGTACCGCCGGCACCACTGTACCTATTAAGACTAGGAGGGCTAGAATGAAAAGCCTCCTCCTCTCATCCCCGAGCAGCGAAGCCACCTTCATAGCTAGGGGTGTTAGAGCCGGCGCCTTGACGAAATAGAAGAATAGTGTTGCCACTGCCAGGCCACCGACTATGGCGGAGAATACTTTAACATAGTACGTGTAATGTATCTTAGACATGAGGGACTCCGCCTTCTGCAGGTCAGCCATGCACAAGTCTCTCAGCTTAACCCCAGCTATGTTGCTCACATCTACGGGGCCCAGCAACATTAAATACTCGCTAAGCCCTAGCTTTGCGGCCACATCGCCTAGAGTAGTGCCGCCCAGTTCTTCGCATTTAGCGTAAAACTGGTCAAACCCTACTATAGGCTTGCTGGGGTCGCCGTAAGCTATGAGGGCTATGAGGGAGTTGTGATATGTTTCCTTTGCACCTTCCATTAGGGCGAACTTGGTGGGGTTGTATTGAACAACAGTTACCCCCATGAAGTGGGCTACGATGGGGGCTTGTATGACGAACAGGACTGCTATTGTGACTACTAGCGGCTTTATGATCTTTAAATACTTAGGGTCGCCAGTCTTATAGTACCTGTAAGTCCAGCCTGCAGTAGCTATCGCCAGGCCGACCAGTATGCCTGCTAGAATATTGTGGAATATTGATACGATAGCGTAGGGGCTGCTCGCAGCCACTAAAGGATCATATAAGACCACACCCACTCTCTCCGCTAGACCCGGCTGCTGCACTAGGATTGAAATAGGCTGCCCCATGGACAAAGCAGCCACTTTCAAAGCCACTAGCTTCGGCACATCCGTAGCTAGAGGACCATACTCTGGCATGAAAGGATACAAGGCCTGCGCCAGAGGACCCGTACCCCAGGGCGCCTGCAGCCACGAGTTAACAGCGGTAATAAGCAGTCCAGAGAAATAGGCGAACGCAGCGTAAACCGCTAGTATAACAATACTTATAGCAGGCCTCACTTTACCTAGAGTAACTATGAACAAGATCAAGAAAGCAATCTCATTAGCAAAAGCTATCAACTCAAGAGCAAGAGGGGCGAAAGCAAAAGTGGCAATAGCAAGGTTAACACCAGGCCAAACCTGAACAAGGCCAAACTCCACTAGAGTACCCGTAATCGCGCCTAGCGCAAAATTAACAGCTAACACCATAGTCATAAGCCTAGCGGCCCTAAAATACTCTATAACACCAGTACGCCCCCACAGCCACAACATAACCCCAATAGCAACAGGCAACCCAAAAGTCAACGATACATATATAGCGTGAAAATATATGCCTAGCGCGCTCAAAGGCAAAAGCGAATTCACATCCACGTCACAGCACCATCTAAACAGAACACTATTCCAAAGCTTAAAAAATTATCCAAAAATAAATATTTTTATTAATACAATATAAACACTACAAATCCTGCAACCCTCATCCTTCCATTCCCTCTAGGGAGTTACCTAAAATTAGCATATAGGTACAAGCGTAACTATATTATCATCAAGACTCTTAGGAATTAACAGAGAAACCCCCCAACCCACCTAACCCCGCAGCTAAAATAGCTCAAAACACCCGCCCGCGTAAACCTTAAAGAAACTCGACATTTAACTGTTTTGAGCTTTAAAAAGCCTAGCCGATAAAAGCCTAAATAGCACGTTCAACTCTCTACTCCTCCCGAAATGTTAGCGGGGGAAAGACTAGTGAAAAGTTTAGGGTGTTTATTTGGGTAGGGTTTATTTTACTTTTTCCTTATGACCGCTACGATTATTATTGCTACGATTATGCCGGCTAATATGAGTGATACTAGGGTGGATGTTGGAACTTGTGGAGTAGGAGCCGGCACTATGTGTAGAGAGATGTTTACGCTAGAATGGATTATAGTATTGCTTGTTCCAGTCACTGTTAAAGTATAGTTTCCAACCATGGTTGTTGCGCTAACGGATAATGTTAAAGTAGAATATTCCGAGCCGTATGGTAGTGGTTTAACTTGTTCAGGGTCTAATGATACGGTAACTCCTGGAGGCGCCTGGGAGACGCTCAGTTTAACTGGTTGGCTGAAGCCGTTTACAGACACTATTGTAATCGTTAATTCAGCTGAACCGCCTTGTCGAATAGTTAATGAAGCGGGGGATACTGTGATTGAAAAGCCTAGAATAGGCGGGGTCAGACGCCAAGGCTTCATAAGCGGGTAACGGTCTATATTATTCTCATTAATAACGTATGGCGTGTCCCCAATATCGTCGCTCCCAGTTTCACTTTGATAGGGGCCTTTTTTATTATCAACACCAGTATAGTCGCTCCAATAGTTTCCACCTGAAGGATAACCATCATCCCAAACATTAGGGCCGGCCTCGTGGAGGACTACTCGGTTTTTAATAATATTGTTATGCCAAAACCTGTTATGAGAAGAGTAAAAGAGGAGGATGCCCTCACTATTGTATGCTATGTTGTTTCCAAAAATAGTATTATTAGAAGAATAGCTGAAAAAGACGCCCTCAACGTTGTATATTATGTTGTTTCCAAAAACACTAGTATGGGAAGAGCCTTCGAGACGGACGCCACTGTTGCTGTACGCTATCTTGTTTCCAAAAACACTAATATTAGACGATTCATAGAGAACTATGCCACGATAGTTTTCTACTATATTATTTCCAGAAATAGTAACGTGAGAGGAATAATCGAGACGGACGCCCTCCCCTCTATGAGCAATAATAGGCGGGAGCGGAATAACATAGTAGGAAATCCAGTTATTTGTTATGTTACTCCTAGAAACAGTGATATTAGAAGAATTATCTATATGGATTCCTCGCTCGAATTTCACTATGTTTATGTTTTGAATAGTGATGTTCCTCCTTCCAGGAATGTATATTCCCGTAGAATACTTAACGCTTTTCCCTTGAACAGTGTAGCCGGCCCCGTCTAACACTATATTATCCCTCTCTATAACGATTGCGCGCTCACTTTCAACTAAAACATATCCTGTTAACATATAAGTGCTTCCGATCCTCAATATGGGCGCGTCTGGCGGGTCCACACCCCCATCAGCCCTAATATAAATAGTTCTACCTAAAACATAGCCCGCCCTCGCAGGCTCTATGTTAAACGTTGATACTAACATAGTAATCAAAATCAGAGCCAGAATTACCGTTGAAACAACCCTCTTTACTCCCACTCCTCTAACGCCAAAACATCCCTCAACTTCAAAAGTAAAATAAATCCATATATACTATGTCATATCATTTTACAGCCCACCCCACGACCTTCAACCCTCTTTCTATTCCCTTTTGGGAGTATCGCTGGCTTTAATGTCGATCGGCACGTTTACAGCGCTGCTTTGAACTTTCTATTCCCTTTTGGGAGTATCGCTCTAGAGCTTGTTGAAATGGGCTGGCTTCTTGAACAAGCAAGACTTTCTATTCCCTTTTGGGAGTATCTATGACGGGGCCGAGCTACCAGTAGAACTATCAAAGAATAATACTTTCTATTCCCTTTTGGGAGTATCCATGCGAAGAACGTGTGTGGGCTCACCCAGCTCCCATCCTGCCTGTAATCTTTCTATTCCCTTTTGGGAGTATCATAATATGCCTGCCATGACGCCGGCCGCTAAATGAGCTACTTTCTATTCCCTTTTGGGAGTATCACAACAACTGCGAAGACTGCGAGGGCAACTATTATTACCGCTTTCTATTCCCTTTTGGGAGTATCGCTAGCAAATAAAAAAACATCATGCTAAACAAAGCTAAGGCTAGAGCTTTCTATTCCCTTTTGGGAGTATCCTTGGGAGGCTAGCGAAGAACTCGAGGCTGCTTTTAATATAGCCCTTTCTATTCCCTTTTGGGAGTATCTAACACCAGGGTCCTCAGGATCATTGTTTTAAATGATGTTGATAAGCTTTCTATTCCCTTTTGGGAGTATCCATAAGATTAACAAGTCAAACAGGCACAGCATATGTTTTATACTTTCTATTCCCTTTTGGGAGTATCGCTTTGCGTGTCCACTTACATTATGTTAGGGGCGAGTATGAGCTTTCTATTCCCTTTTGGGAGTATCCGAGCTCATAACAGCATATCAAAGACTGACACTAGTAATATGCCTTTCTATTCCCTTTTGGGAGTATCGATACTGAAGGCTAAAGAAGAGCAAGCACTACGTGAAACCCTAGCTTTCTATTCCCTTTTGGGAGTATCGAGAACCCTAACGATAACCCCCACCCTTGGAACAGGTAATTTAACACCTTTCTATTCCCTTTTGGGAGTATCTGGCCATGGTCTTCCCTAGGGGCACTGGCTTGGCTTTAAGTACTTTCTATTCCCTTTTGGGAGTATCGGCGAGCTCTCTAAGTGTAGTGAGAGTGAAATAGTGGAGCTTTCTATTCCCTTTTGGGAGTATCTGTTTAATAGTTTAGGCTCTTTCCTAACATTTTAATATCCCTTTTGGGAGTATTGTCATCGCCTTTATGTTAAGCGTCCCTTTTGGGAGTTTAGCCTTAAAAGTTTATTATAGTCCGGGGTTTATATATTTGTCTGTATATGGGTTTCCCACAACTCCTCATCCGAACAATTTGAAGCCCTATCATTGCATGGTCAT
>CALIBI010000026.1 GCA_938045815.1 uncultured Sulfolobales archaeon
AACTACGTACTGAAGCTCTACTGGGAGACTACCAATATTAGTTACTTCGAGCTCGTATCCATCCTGAACTATAGCTAGACGTGTTAAGTCATGCAACTCACCATACTGCATTAAAGAGTAAGCTCCTGAGACTACTGAATACCTCAGAGTACCCACATACATGTAAACAGAAGCTATGGAGATCAGCAACGCCACTATGATTAACGTAGATAACAAGAGTGTTGAGACACCCTTCCTTAAATTAAGTCTTGAAAACCTCATCTCCCAACACCAAGAATTATACCTAAGTACTCCAAGATAAACGTTACGTCTATATCGTTCTTGCCTCCGCCAGAGTACAGGTATGGATCAAGCAATTCTAGAGCTACGTAATAAATCTTAGAACCGGCTTCGGTGGGTGCAGGTATTCTTAAGATAAAATCTTTAGTAATGATTGAGCCCTCATACCTGCATAACTCATAGTAACTTAAATCATACTTATAGACCCAGTCCCTTCTCTGAGGATCGTAGAGACCAAGCCTCACAATAACTCTATTATCCGCCTCATCAACATCAACTTCAGAGTTATCTAGGAAGGTGAACTTCACACTCAACACAGCTGTGTTATACTTTGTGTTATTTATCTCGAAATTACTGAAAATCAGTCTTAGAGGGACTTGAGTATAGTCTAGTAAATTCCCGTAAGAGTTCCTATCATTATAATTGCTAGCACCCCCACTAGCTGTTGAGTCTATAGTGGTGAAGATCAATGACATAAATCCAGAACCCCTAATATCTCCCGTTAAGATGTACGGCTCAAAACCTAGGGTATCGGTAGTGTATCCGTCTACGTAAGCATAGAAAGATATTAACTCGACATTACCTGAGAGTCTTAGGACACATAAAGAACTAGAACACTTAAATATTGTCGGAGACTCAATACGACTACCACACAAATCCACGAGACCTTCATACCCATACACAACTATCCGGTACCTCTTGTAGTAGCCGGAAGTACCTATCACGTACTCGTTCTCACCTATCTCGACATACCTCGAAGAACCTGGTGAATCTTGACCAGTTATGAGTAGATTCCACTTGCCGTCGGGCGATCTAGTTACGAAAACATACGACGAATTAACTTCTAAATCTATGTTAGTATCAAGTTTCCTACTAATCAGCTTCAACCCCAGATTATACGTTTTGACGGAGTTACTCCCTGGTAGTAGGAGGCTAGGGTCTTCAATATAATTCATGAGATTCTCAACAATACTTGCCTCTAAGAGTATGGTCTGGTTTATCGACTCAGACGTTACTACTCTGACGTAGAGTTTAGGATCCGTAGTGATGATTCTGCCAGCTGTTGTTATTAATCCTGCCAGACTCCCCCCAACGCACGATATACTGGCGCTTCCCCCAACTCTTAAGTATCTTGAAGGCTCGATCACGCAGTGAGAAACAGACCTGTAACCAAACTCTACCTGATTCACGGGTTCTAAGATCCTTAAGAACCCGTCATTTCCTAGAATCAATACATTCTCTACGGAAGTATCGTGAGAACCTGTATTCAGGATCATCCATGCGGACTCATTAATCAAAACTAACTGAAGACTCTCACTAATCATTCTCTCTAAATCACTCACGACAGACCTAATACCTACTTGAGGTTGTTGAGGCATATTAAGTATCGTGAAAGCAAATAGCACGGATACTAGAAACAACACGAAAACCGCAGCTACTGCTTCACCAACAGCTTTCCTTAACCTAATCAACTAAACAGCAACACCCCCAAACCCTCAATTAAGAGCGTGAAATCTAGGTCGTCTAGATTGCCTGTCCCGCCGTAGGGGTCCTGAATCCTTATGAACGGGTAGTAAGTCTTAACCCCTCCCGAAACCTCCGGACGCGGCAAAGGTATAAACACCGTGGCTGACTGAGCTTGAGCTCTAGGTGGGTAAGTATCTTCGTACCTAGTAAGTTCCTTGAAAGTGAATGTTCTGCTAGCCAACACGTTACCTTCAGAATCCATTAAACCTACCTCAAAAATAATCCTGTCAGCAGTAACACCGCGAAAATCATTGCCCTCGTTATCGTGAAACCTATAATTAACTACTAGAAGAACCCCAAGATACTTCGAGTTAGTTATACTCACCGTGCTCGACTCATACACAAGCAGTAAGGATTGAGTAGAGAAGTCCTGCACAACCCTCCCTCCCGAGCTTGTTGCGTATGCGTCGTTTCTCGTGTTAGCAAAACCGTAATCTACGTCTTCAAAAGCTATCAGTAGTGAAGGCCCTGGCGCGTCCAAACTAAACTTAGTCAACATTATGTAGGGCTCATAACTTGACTCGTAATTGATATCAGGACTCCTACAGTATATACGAACTATCTCAGCAGACCCAGCTAAGGAAATCCTTACTCCCTGCCTGCTGGTCAGGTATGAGTATTTCGCCGGGTCTGGATCAGGTGAAGTAATCCTCAAGCCACTACTAAACGCGATTATGTAGTTAGTGAAGTTTTTGAATCCCAAGATCTTGACTCTATATCCTTGAGGACACAAACTACCTAAGTTTATGTTCTGCCCAGAAACAGTTAAGGTTACGTCTAGGTTACCTCCCCTATTCCACGAAAACATTATATCGTATTTTTTCGTGTCTCTAGGATTGTAGCCTAAGTAAAGATTACCTACTGGAGCATTACTCAAAGAGATTGACGAAACATTTAGATATTCCTGCAGTAGGTAGTAAGCACCGGTACCGACGCCTCTAACCCCCCTCACACTAATTCCTTGCCTAGGTACTTCAAGCAGTCCCGGATCCGTGATTCTGAACCCAGATCTCTCTAGTGAGTCTCTCACCGAAGAAGAATCGTAGTAATGTAGGGGTAAGTATGAGAGCATCTTAACTAAAGCAACCTCCTGAGAAACCATAAAACTTTCTAGAAACACCGCCGTATATATCCTTGGAGTGATTACGGTTCCTTTATCTGTCAGCATCATCACGTTCACAACTTCGCAGTTAATTGAGCAGTAATCAGCCACCCCGTAATACTGGTACGTGGTGAGTGAGTTAGGACTCACATTAATCGAGACCTTCTCTCTCAACACGGTCGTTATATCATTACTAAGAACTAACCTGAAAAATAACGCGACGATATTCACATCCGAAGTCCCGTAATTAACGATAGCTATAGTGACTATGTTGTTTTTGTCCACGAACACCGTAGCGTTGATTTCCCTCGTAGCGTAACTTACTAACTCCGTGAACTCGCTGTAGACCTCAGGTAGGAATTCAACGCTACTAGATGGTGCTCTAATCACTAAATACATAGCTGTAGGCAGCACTATCAACACAAACAAGGAAGTCACGATAATAAATATCACTAAACTACTCTGCCCTCTATGAAGCCTCAAGATCTCACCAGAGACCTGTAAATCCTTAACACGTAGTAATCATTACCGAACTGCTTGAGTAAGTAAATCCTGAGCTCTACAACGTCTCCTAAACCACTATAATCTACCCTGACTATCTGGTTGCCTCCCTTGTAAGCAACGTAACAAACCCCTAACCGATAACCTGGTGGGTACGGACTCTCACCAACACTTCTCCTATACACGTTTATATCAACCCAATTACTACTGCCTTCAGGCCTCACTAGAAAGTTCCTGAAAGGTAATGAAGCAATTACTGCGGCTGGAGGGCATTCATTAGGTTCTGAGCAGACTATCTTGTCTGTATCTAGCTCCGGCACGTAGTAAGAGATTCTACCGCACTCAAGGAGTTCCGTATCCCCACCAACTAACTTAGCTTCAACGATTACGAAGAAATTAACACTAGCGTTATCAAGTCTTCTTAGAAGAAGCCACATATTTTTACTAGTTTCGTCAACAGAAATCAACCTAACCACCTGAGCCGCTAACTCACTATTAAGAATGTTTTCTCTCTCTATCTCAGAAGTCGAGGTACTAGAGAGCGTCTGAAAATAAGCTAACACAGAAATACCTATTAAGAGAGCTACACCGGTTAGAACCATCACGGTTATCAAGTCTGTCTGCCCAAGACTTAATTTACTCATCTCAACACCTAATTAATAATATTCTTAACTAAGTAATAAAATTATGTTCCAAAATTTAATTTAATAAATTTATACTAAATACTCGTTAATCGTAACATGAGCCTCGGATTTGAACTATCTTGGCGTAGTAGAAGCAACACACTAAACTACTAGGAATCTAGACAGTGGTTTCGTGTTGCTAGGCTCTGCAACCACCAAAAGACTCACGTGAATAATGAGTTTTTGTGGGAGCTGGTAGGTAGCTCTCTTACGGCAAAACTTATAAGCTTCCTCTGTATTTTTAAAGAGAAGGTATTATAAGGGTGGTGTGTTTGAGCTTACCTGAGGAATTACTTCGTGTTGTTGAGTTAACTAGAGCTCATAATAGGTGGAGGAGGTTTGAAGCAATAAACTTGATACCTTCTGAGAATGTGATGTCTCCTCTGGCTGAGGCTGCCTACATGACTGACATGATGCATAGGTATGCTGAGGGGAAGCCTAAGAAGAGGTATTATCAGGGTTTAATCTACGTTGATGAGGTTGAGTTGCTCCTCATGGATCTCATGTCAAGACTATTTAAGGTTAAGTATGTTGAGCCAAGACCTATCAGCGGTACCATAGCTAATGCCGCGGTCTTCAGAGTTTTGGGGAAGCCCGGTGATAAAGCACTCATAGCTCCTGTTCAGGCTGGTGCGCACGTATCACACACTAGATTCGGTACTCTAGGAGCTTTAGGTATAGAGCATATTGAGATGCCTTTCGATCAAGAAAGGTGGAACGTAGACGTAGACAAAGCTACCAAAATGATTGAGTCTGTGAAGCCAGCCTTCGTTACTCTAGGGGGGTCAGTATACATGTTCCCACACCCAACGAAAGAAATAGCTCAAGCGGCACACTCAGTTGGTGTCAAGCTAATCCACGACGTAGCTCACGTGCTAGGCTTAATAGCTGGTGGTGTGTGGAGCAACCCAATACATGAGGGAGCAGACGTAATAACATCCTCAACACACAAGACTTTCCCAGGACCTCAAGGAGGAGTCATAATGACTGACGACGAAGAACTCTACAAAGAAATCTCCAGAGTAATCTTCCCGTGGTTCCTCAGCAATCACCACCTACACAGACTACCAGCAACCGCCGTAACGGCTGTCGAGATGATGGTTTTCGGCGAGGAATACGCGAGACAAATAGTCAAGAATTCCGTAGCTTTCGCTGAAGCGTGCGCAGAAGAAGGATTTAAAGTACCTACGGAACACCTAGGCTTCACAAAATCACACATGTTCGTAATAGATGTTAGGAATCTCGGAGGAGGCGCTAAAGCAGCCACACTACTTGAGCGAGCCAATATAATAGTTAATAAGAACCTCCTGCCGTGGGACCCGCCTGAAGCTGTGAAAGACCCTTCAGGAATAAGGCTAGGAACTCCTGAAATGACTAGGCTAGGCATGAAGGAAGGAGACTTTAAAGAAGTAGCTAAATTCATGCGTGAGGTATTGATAGACGGCAGACCCCCAGAAGAAGTGAGGAAGAAAGTAGTTGAGTTCAGGAAGAACTTCGTTGAAGTCAAGTACGGGTTTAGTGTTCCTGAGGAACTAGAAAAAGAACTCACTAAAATACCTATACTGCTTTAAGGTTAGCTAGGGTGTTTTGATCTCTTGTGTGAGTTATGGCTCAAGACATGGATCGAAGTGAATGAAGCCTGCAACAACAGCAAGAGTGTTTTCTTAATACCTATCGGTAGTGTGGAGCAGCACGGACCGCACCTACCTCTAGGACTAGACTACATGATAGCACAGCACGTAGCTATAGGAGCTTGCAGGAGCCTCGAGAAAGACGGTGTGAGAGCACTCGTTTTACCGCCCGTAACTTACGGCATGAGCTCCATGTGGTCTGCTTACTCAGGCACTGTAAGCGTTAGTAGCGAATCCCTCTACAAGTACTTGAGAGACATAATAACTTCTACCTCAAGAAATTGCCCTAAAACACCTGTGGTAGTGATCAACGGGCATGCAGGAAACAACGACTTACTGAGAGTTTTGTGTAGGGACGCGGCTGAGGAGACAGGTCTCATGATAGGATTCACTAGTGTGTGGGATTTATGCGGTGATGTTATTAGGGAGGTCTTCACCACACCATTCACACACGCTGACGAGGTGGAGACTAGCCTAGCTATAGCACTAAACCTGTTAGTAGGAGAACCCCCGAAAGATTCTCCAGAATTCTTCAGAAAACACGATGATTTCTGGCACCCCCTAGACCTAACTAAGAGACCTAAAGCACACGTTTTTAGGGTTGAGTCTAGAGAAACACACGGTAAGGGATCTTTCGGGAGACCTGAATTAGCTTCTAGGGAGAAGGGCGAGGCACTACTCAACTGTATGATTAGCAGATTAGTTAGCTTAGTTAAGGAGATACTTGAGGGCAGGGTCTAAAAAGAACTAACCCCATATACTAAAGAGTGAGAAACTCTCGATCACTACTAAACTCAAGCTAGTCTGTATTCTTTCCCCCCATGCAGATATGCCAAACCCTCAGAAACCATAGCATTCAGTAATTCTCTCTCCTCACTCGCCAAGTTCTTAATATCTTTCAGTGAGATAGGAAATCTCTTCTTGAACTCCTCCATGAAAGACTGTGAAACTAAGTAGTTACCTACTATCACGTAGTCACCTGACCTAACAAGAGAATCTACTGAGATACCGCGGTTCCTGGCCACATCAACCCTCATTATCACGTCCCCACTGACCTCACTAACCTCCTCCCTAGCTTTCTTCTCGGGCTTGAGAGACTTCATGAGGAGCGTGAACTCAGTCTCAACCTTACTGACTCTGTCACTCAGAGACTCAATGATCTTCCTTAACTCATCAACCTCGCTCCTCAACCTACTGATTTCCGCATTAAGGTACTCTCTCAGAGCACTTAAGTCTCTCTCAAATTGCGTACCTGCTTCTCCCCTAACTTGTTTCCGCGGCTCCTCGTAAGCATCGATATCAGCGTACCTGCGTGTTTCCAGGTCCCCACTACCTGGCTTGACTACGTATCCTCCCTTACCAGACCTAACCACGTAACCCGATTCTCTCAACCTAAGAAGAGCTATCCTAACCATGCCTATAGAGACTCCTAGAGCGTCAGCTATCTCTCTAGGCATGGCTCCAGGATTTGTTTTAAGATACTCAATTATTTTCTTGTAAATATTTTCACTCATCACTATTTAATTGCCTTCAAACAATATAAAGAGTAGGTGGTGTGTTATGGTGAAGAGAGACAAAATGATAAAAGAGTTAACCTACATGATTGACGAAACAGATGACGTGTGGAGGAAAATAGCTTTCTACTCAGACCAGAGGGTACAGGAGATACTAGATTCTCTGTACGTTAGGTGGAGCGAAGCAAGCTACGAGAAGTCACCACTAGACTACGCAAGTGATGAGGAACTAAAAGAACTCTACGAGAAGGCGATACATATTAGGGAGGAAGACAAAGACAGAGCTATGCTGAACGTGTACAGGAAGCTAGCCTTGAGTAGTGAGGAAGAATAACTTACTGTTTTTCTTTTCTTGCTGGGTGTATGTAATCCTTAGGTGCTTTAGTGAAGGCCTCCAAGTACTTCCTAAGAACTTTCGGTATCGTGACAGTGCCGTCATCGTTTTGGTGATTCTCTAAGATAGCTGTTATTGTTCTCGTGCTAGCTATGGCTGTTGAGTTAAGCATGTGTAGGTAATCTCTAACCATCCCTTTCCTCCTCATGTACTTTACGTTTAGTCTGTATGCTTGCCAGTCAAGAACGTTACTGCAACTCACTAACTCCCTGAACTTGCCTTGAGCCGGGTACCAAGCTTCTAGGTCGTACTTCATGGCGGCTCTTAAGTTGAGTTCCCCGGAAGCTATGTTGACTACCCTGTGAGGTATTTCAAGACCTTTGTAGAGTTCCTCAGCATTCTGTATCAAGAGGTTGAATACCTCCCAAGACTGCTCAGGCATCGTGTAAGCAAACTGCTCAACCTTATGGAATTGGTGGACTCTGAAGATCCCCTTAATATCTCTGCTAGCAGCACCAGCTTCCTTCCTGAAGCAAGGACTAACACCTACGTAGAGTCTAGGTAACTCCTCCTCAGGTATCACCTCACCAGCGTGTAGAGCTGCTAGCGGGTGCTCGGCAGTAGCTATTAGGTAGAGATCCTCACCATCGATCTTGTATAGAGCGTCCTTAAACGCCGTGAATTCTTCCACCGCCTCCATATACTTGCCTCTAAGCATGTAGGGAGGCAGAACCAAGATGAAGCCTCTGCTGGTTAAGTAGTCCATGGCGTAAGAAAGTAGTGCTAAGTCAAGCCACACGATATCCTCAAACAAGTAGTAAAACCTAGACCCAGCAACCTCCCCAGCCTTAATAGTGTCGCCCAGCCTGAGCACGTACTCGAGAACGTCAGCATGACCCACAAACTCCTTATCAACAACCTCGTAATCCATCCTAACACCCCTACCCTCAGTCTCGTTGAGGAAGTCGTTCAAGTGCTTCCGCTGAACCTTAGCTTTACCCCAAACACGCACCACAGCATTGTAGCTCTCGTCAGGACCTACAGGAACCGACTCATGAAGCAGTGAAGGCATCCTATCAAGCACTAAGTTCCTCTCCTTCTCTATCTCCTCAAGCATCTTCTCCATCTCAGATATTTTGTTGAGTAATTCCCTAGCCTCAGCTAAGGCAGCTTCCCTCTCCTCTTGAGGTAAGTTAGCAACCTTAGAACTTATTAAGTTGTGCTTATGCCTCAACTTATTAAGCTCTGTCTGAGTCCTCCTCCACTCCTTATCTAGCTCTATAAACTTATCAACTAAAGAAACATCCATAAACCTCTTCCTCAGCACATCCCTCATTAAGTCAGGGTTCTCACGCAACACCTTCAGAGTAGACCAAACCACACCCAACACCACATAAGAATATTTAATGCACCAGATTTAAAAACAGCAAAAACCTGGATAAGATAGAATCAATCGTGAGGTTAGGAGAACCTCAAGAAAGACTCAGTTTTTGTCCCTACATCATCTCTCAGTACTCGGCAAACACATCATCTACTAGACTTAAGTTAAGGAGTCTTTTATATTGCGTGATGTCCTAACAATTACTGAGTCAATAAGCACTACTTTCTTCCTATGCTTACCTAGAGAAGCTCTCAAAGGGAATCTAACAACCCGCAACACATCATACCTTGAATTAAGGCTCCTCATAACTCCCTCTAACACTTCATGAAAACCCTCACTCAACTTATGAATTGAGTACACAGTGTTGCAAGTAGTTAAGGCTGTTTTGAGAAAGTCTATATCCGCACCCCTAGACTTAACACCGAAAGGCGGGTTCATCACAACCACGCAATCACTACTTCGGAAAGGCGGTGCTTCCCTCAAGTCCGCTAAAACTAAATCATAAGGTATTGGTGAGCTTCTCATCAAGACCTCACCAGCAATACTAAGCGCGTCCTCATCCACATCACTACACACCACATACTTAGAGTTAAGCATGGATGAAGCTAGCGCTAGCCTACCCGTACCGCACCCCAAATCATACACTACACGACCCTCGATATCGCCAGCCATGAAAGCAGACCACACCAAATCAGCAACTATGTCGGGAGGAGTTACGTACTGTTCTAACTCCTCCTTAGGTACCTTGAAGCCCGGCACCCCAGAAACAACGATCCCTAACCACTTCTTAGACATCCTCTTCATAGTCTGGAGCACCGACGGAAAGCAATCACCACCCTACCACGTAGTGTTACTCGTATTCTCTCCAGGTATGCCCACACTTAGTACACTTATAAAATCTTGTCGGTGGCTCATCAGCTCTCCTAGTCTGCATCACGTAGTAGAATGCTTCGTCATTACCGCACTTAGGGCATTTAACGCCTTTAACCCTAGGTATTGATTTCATGGTGTCTTCTGACGATATAACGTACAGCTTCTCTTTCTCACTGTGAGTTATTTTCTTAGAGAGTGTTGGTTTCTTATCTTGTGGTGAGGATTCTTTCCTGTAGCCGCATCTAGGACACACCAACACGGTCTTACCGCTCTCTTTCTTGGGGGTCATCAGAGATCCACACTTAGGGCAAAAATACGACATCGTTTTTACCTCTCCTAGCTATTAGGATTATTCAACACACCAGCTTATATACTTCCATGAAAAACTTCTTAATGAATCCAACATACTCTGCTAAGCTACCTGAGTTAATCTCCTCTAACTCCCCAACACGCATCACTACTCTAACACTCCTACCAATACCGGACTCAGAAACAAACCTAGTCAGCGAGTCTGAACCGCCCTCAAGCAACCCAACATGCTCCACGGAGAAAGTCCCCCTCATTATCAAGTAAGCTACGTACTCTCTGCCATCACGACACATCATAAGCTCGTACACTAAAACCCTAGCTTCTTTCTTCAACATCACACCGCTAGCGCTGCAGGGAAGAACTCTACTCTTCCACCCCTAAAGCTTTACTAACTGCTTTAAGCACCTGCTCAGCATCCTCCCTAGCATTACTCACTACTTCTTTGAGAACCTGAAGCGGGTCTGTACCGTCAGTAACTATCCTGAGGACCGGTGTACCTATTAGAGGGTGCTCGATAACGTAGGTAGCTAGCTTTGTGTGCGGGTTGCTTAAAGCAGACTTAGCTAGAAGGTTAGCTAAAGTATGGTCCTCCCCCTCAATCTCTAAAACTAATTCCTTATCAGCGTACTTACGTACCCTCACATTCACTTACTTCATCCCTCTACAAACCACCTTCCACGCAAACCTAATAAGTTTTTTGAGTAGTTAATCACTAGTTTTCTTCTTGACTTGCTCATACGTCTTAATTACTAATCTCTTGGTTAGAGTTATCTCCGTCAAGCTACCTACTATAGTGACCTCAACAGAAGTCTTCTTGACTCTGTGCTTAATTAACGGAGCTCTCAACCCTCTGATCCTGGTTATGGCTTCAGCTAATTCCAGGCATTCACGCATGGAAGAACATGGTAGTGTGATCTTTGCTGTATGAGGACACAATGATTTACTCCCTCTCATCATCTTAACTCACTCAAACACACTTAAGAGACCCGTACTCAGGAGATACCTTCCTACTTTCAACAGACTTACAGTTAGGGCAGGTGAGTACGTTGCCTTGCTTAATTAGCTCAACCCCGCAGACACTGCAGTACGCGACAGCAACACCTAGCTGCCGTTCTTTAATGCTGAGGTGGTAGGGCGGGCTCTCAGAAACCACTTTTGCTTTAAGCAAGTCTCCAGGCTTAACGAAATCGTGAATACTCTTAACGTACTTGTCATGCACTTGAGAAACGTGGAGGATCCCCGTGAACGGGGTAGGGTACTTAACACACTTAGAGTCACTGAAGATCTTAATCAAAGCATAGTCTTCCTTCATAGAAGTAACGAAACCGTAAACAACAACACCAGCAGCTGGTAAGCGAACCTTATTATTGACGCACTTAACCTCAACTACCCTTAAGTCTAGGTTAAGTGCCGGATACCCTATGACAGCAGACCTCACCCTACCCTCCACCTCGTAGGTCCCTCTACCAGGCAGGAACTCCTCAACAACACAAACCTCATCTCCTGGAACAAGTCTCAACTTACTGATGTTTTCTAGCCTCATCTAGTCACCTAACCTTAATACTTGATTCTAATTTTTATTTGTTTGTGGCGTCATTATTTCTGGTGTTAGATTTGAGTTTCACGGCTCCCGACGCTAGAGTGTGGTCTCACGTAATAGAAGCTACGGGCAAGTTCAGTGAGTCAGGAGTTCTCATACTTAAGTCCGACGCTCTCTACATCAAGGCGATAGACCCGTCAAGAACAGCTATGATGGAGTTCTACATACCTAGAGAAGCTTTCGAGTCTTACGAGCCAGTAGCCGAGAAAACAGTTTACTTGAGTATGGAGGACTTAAGCAAGATACTCAGGAGTGCTGGGAAAGCTGATAAGCTCTCCATGTCTTTCTCGGAGGACAGCGTAAGAATAGAATTCTCTGACGGCATAGTGACGAGGATGTTCAAGATGCCTCTCAGGCTTGAGATCACGCACGAGGAGATCCCGAGCCTAGAACTAGAGTACCCGAATAAGTACGTGCTCGGTGGTGACATACTCCATGAAGCGTTAGCAAGCATTGAGAAAATGGGTGACGTACTAAGAGTGGGTGGTGATGAGTCCACGCTAGTGCTTAAGTCTGTCGGCGATCTAGGTGAGGCAGAGATAGTGTTGAGTCTCGAGAAAGGTGTTCTCAGGGAGGCTGACGTAAAGCACCCGGGGTTCGAGGCATCTTACAGTATTGACTACTTATCGTACATGAAGAAACCTATTAAGTCGAGTGATGAAGCGGTTGTTATGGCGGATAACGACCTACCCATATGTCTCGAGTTGAGGTTCCCTTCAGGGAGTAAGTTGATTTACTATGTCGCGCCGAGAACGGAGTGAGAAGAGTGAGTATAGCCGGCTCCAGAAGCTACTCAGGGAGTACTATATATCGCTGAACGAGTTCCTACTACCTGAAGACCTAATACTTAGAGAGTTCGCTTTCCAGACTCTTAACGGCAGCTTCGTCAGGCACCTATCCTTCCAGAACGTGGCTGAGTTTAAGGAATTCCTGGTTAGGGAGACCCCCAGAAACTCATATTACTCCGTAGCTCTCTACAGTGATCCAGCAGCACAGAAAATAGAAGATAAGGGGTACATATTCGCTGAGTTGTTTTTCGATATAGACGTTGACCACATACCTGAGTGCAGCACACTAGAGTATCACCTAGTACCTGAAGCCACACTAACCGTGGTGAGTCGGGAGTGTGTGGAGGTTGGTAAGCAAGAACAGCTGAAACTACTCGATATATTGACGCACTTCTTTGGCTTCAGCATGAGCGAGATCAGGATGTACTTCACAGGACATAGAGGCTTCCACACTATCGTTAGACCGAGAGACGAGGACTGGCTGAGACTGAATTCGAGGCATAGGAGAGAAATTGTAGACTTCATTAAGCTCAAGAATGCGGGAAGGATTGGTGCTAAAGGTAGGAGAGCAAGATCTCTCAAGTTCACAGCACTATACGCGAGAGTACTTGAGCTTATGGAGACAGACCCGACCCTAAGCTTCGAGGAAGCTTTGAGGAACACTAAGGTAGAGATAGACGAGTTAGTAACTCCAGACCTCACTAAGCTTGCTAGAGTAATTAACACTCTGAACGGCAAAACAGGCTTCAAAGTCACTCTACTACGTAGTGAGTCAGAACTAGTGGGTTTCGGCGTCGGCCCACACTTATCACCCTTCAAGAAAGATACAGAAATAAGGCCGCGATACTCATCAAAAGAAGAACTGAAAATACTTGATTATTCCTTAAAGCTAGTTAGTGGGAAGAGAGTTATTGTTCCTGGGTGGGTCGCTATCTACCTAGCACTAAATGACGTAGCGGAAATTATTTAATATCTAATCCTATAACAGTATGTTCTAGCGTAATCTTTATTTTGGTGGCTGACCTATTCTTAGTAGGGTGCTTTAGTGCTTAAAGACTTACTCAAGAATGAGTTAACTGACTTGAAGTTAGCTAAGTTGAGTAGGGAAGTTGTTGACGGTATTGTCAGGGAAGTTTCTTCGTTAATGGACTGGTGTTTAGGTATTCCAGTCATTGAGGTTTGCGAGAAAGAGGTTACCATGATAAAGGACATCGCTGAGAAGCTGGGTAACGTAAGGCTAGGTAAAATTCTTGAAGCAGATCCTGCAGCAATCGATTCATCGAATATTGATAGTGAGCTCCTGAGTAAGTTGGTAGAGTTGGTTAGGAAGTATGAGAAACTCGTCTTGATGGGTTTCTTAGATTCTGAGGGTAATGTGCCAGTCATAATAACCTCAGACTACCTAATCTTAAACAATCGTAGGTACTCAAAAGGTTCTTTAACTCTGCTTAAATCCACCTTAGCTTTGCTTCTAGAGGTAGCAGGACTCGTAAGGATTGTGAGAGAGGACTGAATCAGTCTAATCAACCACCCATTTCCGGAGTTAAGAACGTAACACTATCGCCGTCTTTAAGAACGTGATTCAGGCTTGAGACCCCGACCCCGTTAACAGATATATAAAGGAAAAGCCTCCCTTCAAGAATCCCTTCACCAACCCTCCTACTAATCTTGTCTCTAATAACTCTCAGTAGATCAGCGAGTGTGGAGCCCTCGCTCAACTCAACCTCATAAACTCTCCTACCCTCAACTAAGTCACTAGCTCTACCGAGGAATGTCACGTGAACCTTCATAGCCCCCTCAATAAGTTACTCACTAGCGAGTTATTAATTCATAATTAATGTAATCAATGATAATCACCTACTCATGATCAATAACTCAGCAGGCGTTTTTTATCAAAGGTTTGTAGTTTTGGTGATTGTTTTCTTAGTTTCTGGTGCTTAATGTCTTCTCGTTATTTCGTATTACTGTATTTACGTAACTGTGTATTCTGAAATACTTATAAACTCTGCATTCATGTATTTTTGGTGAGAATATGAGTGAGGAGTTCAGGAAAGAAGTAGAGAAGTTGGTTAAAGAAATTAAATCAAGTGTTGAGGCACTCGCTAAGGAAGTTGAGGAGCTGTATGAGAGTGGTGAGTATTACAGAGCATTCAAGAGCTGGTCTGAAGGTATGGTCAACGTATTGAGAGATATTAAGAGTTCGTTGAGTAGGTTGAGTGAGTTGGCTAGGGAGTATAAGCTTAGTGATGAAGA
Organism: uncultured Sulfolobales archaeon; assembly: GCA_938045815.1. Lineage (GTDB taxonomy): Archaea > Thermoproteota > Thermoprotei_A > Sulfolobales > NBVN01 > Zestomicrobium. Next base: position 14,776 of record CALIBI010000026.1, read on the forward strand.
GATTAAAGAGTCTCTAGATTACTTCAGAGATAGTCTCGAAGAAGTAATGAGTAGGGTTGACTCAATTAATAAGAAGTTGAGAGAACGAGGTAAGAGATTCTTCGAGGTATACGTTGGTGTAGGACCGCACAACATACTTAGGGAGGTTTTTAGGGGGGTTGAGTCCTCTATTGATGGGGTTATGAAGGGGGTTGAGAAAGCCATAGAATCAATTGAGGAAACAATCACCTCAACACTCACTAAAACAACTCAAGTAGTAACTATTAGGGTGAGAGATAAGGACCTGGAAGTAATTGATGAGTTAGTTGATGCGGGAATATTCAAGAGCAGGAGTGAAGCAATAATATACTTCACGAAGAAAGGGATAGAAGCTAGTAGAGAGTGGATAGAGAAAGCTGTAGAGCAAGCAAAGAAAATTAAGGAGCTCCAAGAACAAGTAAGAAAAGAATTGAGGGAGGCAGAAGAGAAAAACAACAACAAAACCTAAAAACTCCAGCACTAAGAATACTAGTGGGGGCCGCCGTAGCTCAGCCGGGTAGAGCACCGGCCTCGTAAGCCGGGGGTCGCGGGTTCGAATCCCGCCGGCGGCTCTACCGCTTGCTTACCTATCCTGAAGGTTAGTGTTTGACGCGGTCTTAACAGCTTAGTCTTTCTCCCGTGAAAATATTTCACCTTCGTAGTAAAAATTTTTATACTTGCGTGAGTGATATTATTGGTGAGTAAAATAGAGTTTTACTACTATGACAGGTACGACCCTGAGAGTCTACCTAAAATAGTTGTGGAGCCTCCGGGACCAAAGTCTAGAGAGATTATCGAGAGAGATCATGAGTTATTAATGCAGTCTTTCGTTAGGTGGTATCCTCTAGTTGCTAAGAGCGGATACGGAGTCGTGATTGAGGATTTTGACGGCAACTTATTCGTTGATCTTAATTCCGGTATTGCTGTCATGAATGTCGGGCACAGCCACCCTAGGATAGTTAAGGTCGTTGAGGAGCAGGTCAAGAAATTAATGCATTA
>CALIBI010000027.1 GCA_938045815.1 uncultured Sulfolobales archaeon
ACCACCAACTAATGAATACACCTGATTAATCAGATACAAAGCTTCATTCAACTTAGACTCAAGCGCATCCAACCTAGCATTCAAATCAGACAATATATCAGATTTAATATCCACTAACACCTCATCTAACTTCTTAATCAAGTCAGCACTCTGAGTTTGAACTACGGAAACCTCCTTCACCTGATTCACCTGAGTTTGCTGAGTCTGAGTTTGCTGCTCAGCACTTACCTCACCACCGCTCCCCTCTTTACCACACTCAAACGTGAACGTATAGTTATTGTAATCTATGCATGGGTCAGTACTGATAACTAAGTTCTTAATATAGCTGGCAATGTAGGAAGGACTTAAATTAGTTGTCCTAGCTGCCTCAGTAACACTTAAAGAACCCTTCTGCTTAACTAACTTAGCAATTAACTCAGCAGCTGTTAGAGCAGATGACTTACGCAGCTTATGCACACACAACACCAATAACATATTACTAGTAGAAAGTATATATTTTTTTCTATTTTTCACTACATTTTTCTAAGCCTTAGAAATGCCATTAGAAAAATAAGCAGTAAAAAACATAGAAATACATCACTATGCCACTAAAAACATGCTTACATCACTATACCTTTCTTTTTTTTTTTCTTAAAGTAGATCTGCAGATCTAAATTTCTTGTATTTTGTATAATGATCTAATATAAGAGAATCTCTTATATTAGAATTGCATAATCTATCATATGAGAACTAAATAACTGCAGAAAAACTACTAAACTGATCCTCTCTAAGAAAAAAAAAAAGAAAGGTATATAGAAAAAAATGTTAAAAATTTGTATAATGAATCATTTTGATTCATTTTATATGGAGAGAAGGTCTCCTCCTTCTCCAACGCACTACCTCAATCCTACTGACTTCATCGATTAGTTGTTCAGCTCTATCGCTCTCTTTCAGTAAGTACTTACTTACTGTTAGGTATCTGCCGCAGAAATGACAGCGAGCTCTCTTTTGTGATGTGGTGACTACTTTATTGCCGCACTTCGGGCATCGGAGTAGTTTGTACTTCACGTATATCAACTCTGTTTTTCTTGATGTTTGAGCTTAGATTACTCACGGATTGGGATGGGATGTTCATAGTCCTGGTTATCTTCTGTAGTGAGTACCTAGTCTTAACCCTAACGACGTAGGCAACTAAAACCTTATTCGTTATCTCAGGCATCTTTGCTTTTAAGTCTTCAGCCATTTTGACGATTTCATCGATTTCATCGTCTCTTAGCTTTAGCTTCCTACCAACGACGACTGCTACATCCCTGATCGTCGGCCTCCACTTACCTCCGAAGACCTTAGCGAATTGCTTACATAATTTCTTCACACTTCTGTAGTTGACTACGTCTTTTGAGTAGTAAGTGTTAACCATACTGATGAAGTAACGCATGTCTAGGTCTGTAGGAATGCTATTGACTAAGGAGTAGTAGAGTGCTGCAGTTATCATTGGCAGACTAACACGTCTGCCGGTAACGATTGAATACTTAGTTAGGTAGTCCTTAGCAAGCATGATGATCCCGTCGCTGAGACCCAGCGAACTTCCTAGAACCTCTACACTTAGCTTATCACTCACCTCAACCTCACCTCCCTAACCCTAATGCCAGAACTACCACTGCTATTGTTTGACGTCAGTATGAATGTGATCGCAGCTCTGATTAACTCCGACCTACTCATACCCAGTCTTTTTGCCAACTCATCAAGCTTTTCAACCACTTCCTCGTTTAGCTTAAACGTTACCACTCTCATGGTTTAACACCTTATTGGTTAAGTCGTTAACTAATTCGTGGTGGTGGAATCTAATGTGATTAACCCCATCCCTCACAACCTCATCACACAGTATACAGTACTTGTTTTTGATTATTGGCTCAATCTTCATAACCGCATCGTATGTTGAGTTGAAGTACTTACTACATCTAACCCAGTTACCAGTTATCCTTCTAACACCGCTCAGAACGTTCCTAACCATATGTCTGTTAATCTTGAGTTTGCGGGCTATGTCGGTAGGTCTACTATTATATATAATATACAGGTTTAACACGTCTGGTAGGTAGTGACCTGCGAGTCGGTAAGTAACTATGTGTTCAACAAACTCTTTAAAGCTGTCCATCCACATCACCACACTGATCGGCTAACCTACTCAACAACTCCCTAAGACTTTCAACCCCATCCCTAACGCTCTCAACATCATCAACCAACTCATTCAACACCGCATATATCCTACCTATAGTTAGTGTTAGATCTTTACCCACACCTAACACCATCCAACTTATTCATAAACTCCCTCACCAAACCATCGATCCCCTTCTTCCTGCCAAACCTAACTAACTCCCTAACCAACTCATCATAACTACTGCAAACTCTAAACCAACACTTACTCTTAGCCCACATTCTATCATGAGATACTAAATCATACCTCAACACATACCTACGATCCTCAGTGAGATATAGTGTTAGAAACTCATCGTAAACCACACGCCAATCCCCAACCCTAAACAACCTCCAACCCTTAAACGTCATCGACTTACCGGGCATACCTACGTAGTACTCCTGAGGTTCTCCTAAATTACACGGATCAGACATAGTAACACCGCGTAACTATCTGAAAAGAGGTTTATATA
>CALIBI010000028.1 GCA_938045815.1 uncultured Sulfolobales archaeon
GTGAGCTTTCCCTTAATTAGTTTAGGAAATCCGGGTAGTTCGTACGTTGTGTACGGGATTACCTCAATATCATTTCCCACCACATCTACTAGTCTCCAGAAGTCTAATGCTGGAGTAAAAATCTTGGGAGTTCCTCTTTTCTCGTATAGCAGGAAGCTCCCCCCAGCTCTTGGCACACCAACATAGTAGAATACATTCCACTCGTAAGTTATAAGTGCTGCATCTAAGTTGAGTTCATCAACTATTTTTGCGAGTTTACTCAGCCTCATGAGTGGACCCTACCTAAAATCACGGAGGACTTATTAAACTATTGTGTGGTGAGATACTTTGTTTTGTATGCATAAAAATTATTGTTTCTAGATTAACAAATTTTTAAGATTTGGTGCCTTATAATCTTGGTGTTTGTCTTGGTTAGAAGAACAAGAGTGGTCATAGTTGGTGCGGGAGGAAGGGACTTCCACAACTTTAACGTAGTATTTAGGGACAACCCTGATTACGAGGTAGTAGCCTTCACAGCAGCTCAGATACCTGGCGTGGAGAGGAGAAGGTATCCTGCTGAGCTAGCAGGATCTCTATATCCTGATGGAATACCTATAGTCCCGGAAAGTAGGTTGGGTGAGGTAATCAGGGAATTTCACGTAGATGAGGTCGTCTTGTCTTACAGCGACTTAAGATACGAGGATGTTGGGAGGATAGCCTCTATAGCGTTGTCTAGCGGGGCTAGCTTCAGGCTACTCTCTCCCAGAGAAACCATGCTAGCTTCTCACAAGCCCGTGATAGCGGTTACTGCTGTAAGAACCGGAGCTGGCAAGTCAACGGTTTCTAGGGCTGTGGTTAGGGAGTTACTAAGCAGGGGTATTAAGCCTGTCCCTGTCAGGCATCCTATGGCTTACGGCGACTTAAGGGAAATGGTTGTGCAGGTCTTCAGAAACTATGAAGACTTAGCAAGATGGAGAGTAACCGTAGAAGAAAGAGAAGAATACGAACAATACATAAGGATGGGGCTCCCAGTACTTGCCGGAGTAGACTACGGCAAAGTACTCACGGTTGCTGAGGGCATGGGTGACGTTATATTATGGGATGGAGGAAACAACGACTTTCCTTTCTACAAGTTTAACTACATGATAACTGTGGCTGACGCTATGAGACCGGGACAAGAAGTCGGGTCTTATCCGGGTGAAGTAAATACCAGAATGGCTAATGCCGTGATAATTAATAAAGTCAGTCAAGCTTCCAAAGATTCCGTGAATAAAGTAGTTAATAACGTCAGGAGCGTCAACCCACGTGCTAAGATATGCTTAGCTGACATGGAGGTCGTACTCCCAGAACCTAACCTGGTGGAGGGTAAGAGAGTCTTAGTAATAGAAGACTCGCCGACAGTTACTCACGGCGGAGTACCTTACGGTGCGGGATACGTGGCTGCTAAGAAGTACGGTGCTTCAGAAATAATTGATCCAAGACCCTACGCCGTAGGAACTCTTAAGAAAATATACGAGGAGTACCCACACATGAAGGAAGTCCTGCCATCCACTGGTTATACACCTGAACAATTAAGGGATTTAGAGGAAACTATAAACAGAACACCAGCAGACGTAGTAGTATTAGGAACTCCAGCAGACATCACTACGTTACTAAAGATAAATATGCCAGTAGTGAAGGCTACTTGGGAACTCAAAATACTAGAAGGTCCTTCAATGAAGGAATTAATAGATGAGTTTTTAGAGTTTCTCTAAGAAGTGAAATTAATGATAGATTTCAGCAATTCAACTCGCTAAACCCTAAACCAGACTTAGTTTTTGCTCAATTGATTCAACTAATCTAAGTACTCTCAAAGCATCTTGAAGTGTTGGGGCATCCGGAGACTTGTGTCCCTCTACTGATCTTATGAAATCTCTTAACTCGGCTTTAAGAGGTTCCTCACCCTCAACTCTCTGTGTATAACTACCGTTAGCCTCTCTAACAAGCAAGGTAGAATCAGTGAAAGAAACTTCATAGTAAGCATCTTCAGTAACTATCTCAGCGCAACGAATCTTGACTGGGAGAACACCATCGGTTATTAAGTGGGCTACCACATCATCTAGTAATAGCGTGGCATGAACTTCTTGAGGCAAACCATTCTCCCTCTTAAACCCTAAGACACTCACCAACAACGTCTCTTCAGGATTAACTAGGTTAAGTGCTAAGTCTACGTCATGAGTCATTAGGTCTAAGACTACTGAATACTTCCTCCTGTGTGGTGGTCTAGCAGATAATCTCTTAAGAACTAGGTACTTCACCTTGCCTTTAAGTATTTTCTTGAGTGTTTTGATTCCTGGATCGTACCTAACTATGAAGCCCGGCTGCGCTACGAGTGAGGAAGACTCAGCTATCCTGATTAACTCAGCTACTTCCTCTGATCTCTCTGAGACAGGCTTCTCTATCAAGACATGTAACCCTAAGCTTAAGGCTTCTCTGGCAACATTAAATAACTCGTTAATAGGAACTGAGATCACCACAGCCTCCGCACCCAGCCCAGCAATCTCCCTCACATTCCTCACATAAGCGCTGATTCCATACATGTTAGCGACTTCCAGAGCCCTATCTACGTTCACATCAGCCACACCAACTACTTCAATTAGGCCTTCCCTCTCTAATTCCTTAAGAGCTCTCACTACATTCTTTCCCCAAACACCAACACCTACAACACCTACCTTAACACCACTCAACACCCACACCACAAAACTACTTCAGTACTCTATTTAGTAAGTTCAAGTAATTATTATAAATAACTGTCAACACTTCCTCAGAACTTACTTTCTTTATTACCGCAATCTCGTCTATTAGAACGGGTATTAAGTCAGGTTCCAGCCTAAGCCCTCTGTACTCGTAGGGTCCGTCAGACTCTGTCAGCATAATATCTAGAGGAGCCTGCTTAACTACTTCCCTCATTTTAGGTTGCTTTAGTAAGGATACGTTCACTCCTATGAAGTACCCTAACTCCCTAATATCCTTAAGGTATTCCAGAGGACCTGTATACCAGTGGAACACAGCGACCTCGACAGGACTCCTAGACAGTATTTCAAGTACTTCTCTCCAAGCTCCTGCAGCATGAATAAGTAATGCTTTCTTACCGCTTGATGCTTGAGAGACGAGGTCTCCGAAAATCTTTAGCTGTAAGTCAAAAGTTTCGGGGGTAAATCTCTTATCTAACCCCACCTCACCAACGAAACTCACACTACTCACTAACTCCATTACTTTGATTAACTCATCAAGTACTACCTTATCTGCGTTCCACGGGTGAATCCCTACAGCCGCCTTAACGTTAGGGCACTTCTTCTCAAGCGATAAATTAATCAGTGATGAGCGCAAGTCCTCAGACACAGTGATCAACTCTATATTATCTCTACTACACAAATCATGTATTCTATCTTCCGAATAATCATTAAGATGTATGTGTGAATCAACATACTTCTTTCTCATACACACCGCCCTCACTCACCTTAATACACCTGTACTCTAAACCAAAATCGCTTAGTAGTTTTCGTGCTGCCGGAGTTATAGACTGCGCTATCACTACCCCCTTAACGTTGCTTACTCCTAAGCTCATGTAGTATTCCACGTACCTCCTCAACTGAAAAACTGCTTCTATATCAGCTACTTCTCTCTTAACCTCAACTAATATTAATGTGTCGTCTCCCCTACGGAGGACTAAGTCTACGCGTCCGTGAGGAGTTGATACCTCTCTAGAGATGAGTCTAGCGTTACCATCAATTATTCTTGGGTTGTTTGCTAAAAACTCAATTACGTCTTTCTCAGTTCCTGACATAACGAACTTACCCGCACCTAGCTTAGCTACGAGCACCTCGCACTCACCTCTTAATCTAATCAAGAGTTCCTCACGCGGTCTCGACCTCACCGCCCTAATAATTAGGGTACTCTCCTTAAGTTCCGTAATTACGTAGGAGCTTGGTTGCCAGTTAATAGGTTCTCTGCCTACCGACTCATGCACTAGTACTGTTCCGTCCTCCTTAATTATTACGAGTCTCCACGAACTACTGGCTTTAGAAGAAGCTCTCCCGAAATAATCAACTTCACACTCCCCGATTATTAGTATTGTTGCGCGTCTAAACCACTTCCTCATTAATTGGTTAAGTTCTTCAAGCTTTACGTTTCCCCTGTAGAATATCTTCTCTTCCACTCACAACACCAACAATTAAGTCTGTGACTTCCTGGAGACTTAACTCAGGTAGTGTGGCTGAAGCTGCTTCCGCATGCCCCCCAAACCTCCCCTTACCTAACTTAGCAATATCTCTACACAGTTTGAGTGCTTTATCGTCTAGAGTCCTCACAGTAACCACTACCTTGTTTTCCTCACTCCTCACTAGGATTATGTCAGATTTATACATTCTAGCTAGCTCTGTGGTTCCAACACCTAGTAAGCCAGCGAAAATTCTGGACTCAGGTAGTGAGAGCGTGGAAATCTTCACTACATTCCTGTAAGATATTGCGTTCTCACTCATTATCTTGAGTAACCGGCTTAGGATGAACTTAGCTGTCTTATATCTCTTACTAACTATGGTGTCAGATTCTATGTCTCTATTCCTCATGAGTAGAGTGAGCAAGTAGTTCATGAAGTCATAGTCTCCTGGATCTCTAGCAATAGATAATTTTATGATGTCAGCTAACTTAGTTACCTCGGTGGATGAAGCTTCACCACCCTCACACACATCTGCCACGTCAACTAATAACTTCTCATACGGGTTAGGAGAAATTTTGAGTGAGGTGATCATCAATCTAGGACATGACTGTGCTTTCTCACACACTACTTTCGAGTTCTTAAGCAAGTTACTAGTAATTTGATTAATGAATTCTAACGAACTTATGTGATGATCTACGATAGTGACTTTCCTCAAGTTGCTTCCAACCCTAATTATCTCCTTGACTAACTCGCTACTGAGTGCTAGGTCTAGGAGAACTATCTCGTCAATACCTTCACGATATTCTCTCACGAAGTCTAGGTTAGCTCTCCATGGCTGAGTAAAAATAACTGATATGTTTGAAGGCCACATATCCTTCATGAAGTGTTTTATGTAGAGGTAAGCAGAGATTATTCCGTCGCAATCTCCGTGAGTCATTACTATGCTGCCAGCCAATCCTCATCACTACTAAGAATTTAAGGACTTCCCTTAAAAGAAATCTCTGTAGTAGTTTTTATTGCTTATTATTAGTTTCTCGATTTAGGGTGTTTTGATTCAGGAATATTTATTTCATGTTCCGGAATATTAGTTGGGTGGGTGTTTGGATAAGGAACTGGTTCAGATTAAGGATCCTATCCACGGTTATCTGAGGTTAGTAAAGCACGAGATATGCTTGGTTTCGTCTTCACCTATTCAGAGGTTAAGAAGACTTAAGCAGCTAGGCACCTCACACCTAGTTTATCCTGGAGCAGTCCATAACAGGTTCTCTCACTCTCTAGGCTCTATGTACGTAGCTGGAGTGTTTGCCGAGTATATTTACTCAAGACTCGGATTAAGTCAATCTGAAGTTGGTAGACTCAAGCAGATAGCGAGACTCATAGGCTTACTACACGACATAGGTCACGGACCTTTCTCACACACGTTTGAGGACCACGTTCTCGTGAATTATGAGGTAAATCACGAGGTTTTGGGTAGTAAGATAATTAAGGAACACCCAGAAGTAACTAAGTGCTTCGATAACTATATAGAGAAGGAGATAGGCATCTCTTCAGAGGTTATGGCTAAGCTTATAGAGGCTGTCTCGCTAGAGACTTGGCCACTCACCTCAAGCATAGGTGGTGGGGTTAGTGAGAAGTCGTTATACTACATAATTAAGGGTGCTTACAGCGCAGACATAGTAGACTATCTGCTCAGAGACTCATACTTCACAGGAGCTAACTACGGTTTCGGTCTTGACTGGGAGAGACTAGCTTTCCACTCAAAACCTGTTAAAGACAAGATAGTGGTTGAGTATAAAGCTAAAGACGTGTTAGATCACTTACTTATAGCCAGGATATTTATGTTCAAGACAGTGTATTACCACAAGACTGTGCGAGCGTTTGATAAGATAGCTGGCGAGATGCTGCTTAAGGCAGACAAAATACTAAATTACGGTGAGAGGTTCGACGACGTCACTAAGTATATTGAGTTAGATGATGAGTATGTATTATCACACCCGGAGATTAGGCAACTAGAAGAGAGCAGGTACTTACTTGATAGGAGAGTGCCTTACAAAAATATCTATCAGGCGATTTTGCCAGTAGACCAAACATTGAAGGGATTCCTAGCAATAAGTAAGGAAGCTATTAAGAAAAGTCTTGAAGAGAGATTAGTAAATCTCCACCCGGAGGTTGCGGGTAGAGATAACGTGATCTTCGTAGATACGCCGAAACTTCCTACAAACCCTATGTTTGAGGAGACTGTAATCTACATAGAGAATGAGGAGGGAGAAATAGAAACAAAACCTGTGAGAGAGACTATAGCTGGTTCCATGCCGGCTGAATTAGCGTTTCTCCGAATCTACGTGAGAGACAAATACATGCAGTACTCAAATGAGGTCAGGGAGATTGCTAGAAGCTTACTATCAGGAAAAGAAATACGCAGCTTTTACTAACCATTAAGTCATGTCCTCAGGAGCGATCACCAATAATTCTTAATTACCCCAAACTACGACATATCTTCTCCGGGAACAATAAATGGAGGTAATTAAGGTATTAGGTCTCAACGCATCACCAAGAAAGTATGGGAATACGTATAAGCTCCTGGAAATAGCTCTTGAGACAGCCTCTATATACGGAGCAGAAACAAAACTTATCCACATATACGACTACAACATAAAGCCTTGTGAGGGGTGCTTAAGTGATGAGCAACTTGCATGCAGACCTCCCTGCATAAACGATGACGATAGCTGGGTCCTAATGAAGGAGATACTGGAAAGCGATGTACTCATAATAGCAACCCCCGTGTTCTGGTATGGTCCTTCAGGACACTTAAAGAACCTAATAGATAAGTTGACGATATTCGAGAATATGATCTTTATTGATGGTAAGTCTTGGGTTGAGGGTAAGGTAGCAGGATTCATTGCTGTTGGTGCTGAGGCAGGAGCTATGATGACTATAGCTTACTTAATGAGTGTCCTCAACTCATTCGGGTACTTGATACCTCCGTGGGCTTTAGCTTATTATCAAGGAGTTGACGACGTCTTGAAGAGTAGGGAAGCAGTAATGGATTCAGCGAATATAGGTAAAATCGTGGTTGAGGTAGCTAAGCTCCTTAAGAGCGACTCATCAAGGAAGTGGTACGAACCAAACATACTTGAGGTACTGAGAGAAAGGAACATACTAACACAAGTAGCTAATAAGACCGAGAATCTTAAGAAAGAAACAATTAGTAAGAGGATGGAGACCGCGAAGAAATTGCTACAGAAGAATCCAAACGATTACAAGCTGTGAAGCATCTTGAACAACTTAATATTCTTCTTTGGTATTATAGAGGTTGGTGAATAGTAATGAAGCTTGTTTATTTAGTTTTAGACGGTGCTGCTGATAGGCTCTCAGATCCTGCGACCTCGTTGAGTATGGCTAGGAAACCCTACCTGGATCTCATAGCGAGAGCAGGTGTGTGTGGTGCTGTCTACACTGTTGGGAAGGGAATAGCTCCAGAGTCTGATGCTGCAGTAATGAGTATTCTTGGTTACGACCCGCATACTAATTATACTGGCAGAGGCCCTATTGAGGCTATAGGAGCTGGGATCTCTTTTGTTGAGGGTCGTGAGGTAGCTTTCAGAGCTAACTTCGCGACTATTGACCCAAGTAGTAGGAAGCTTGTTGATAGGAGGGTTGGCAGGTCGCTGAGTACTGAGGAAGCTAATGAGTTAGCTGAAGCTTTAGACGGGTTAAGACTGAGTAATTATGGTGGATACGTTAGGGTTAAGGCAACCGTAGGACATAGAGCCGTCGTAGTAATAGGTAGTGATGAGATCCCGCTAAGTGATGAGGTAGACAATACCGACCCTGCGTACAGGAAAGTGGGCACTATCTCAGTAGCTGAGAAGAACCCCCAACCATACATAAAGAAGTCAACTCCCTTAAGTTCCACGCTGAGTGCTCAAGTCACTGCAGAACTGGTTAACGAGTTTACACTGAAGTCTATTGAGATCCTTGATAAGCACCCGATTAATAAAGCTAGGGAAGAGAAGGGCTTGCTGAAAGCAAACGTTATACTACTTAGAGACGCTGGCTCAAGACTACCAAAACTACCCCCTATAAACAAATTATTCAACACTTCTTTCGGTTCCATAACAGAGATGCCTGTAGAGAATGGCATAGCTAAGCTCTTAGGCATGCGTGCTGTTGAGATGCCACCCCCAACAGAAGATAAAGCTTCAGATTACTCTATTAGGCTGGAGGCCACACTGAAGCTACTTAAGGAAGTAGATGTGGTGTACGTTCACCTTAAGGGACCTGATGAACCAGGACATGACGGTGACCTACATAATAAAGTGAAATCAATAGAAGACATAGATAAGTTCTACGTTAAGGAGTTGCTAGGTAGTATTGATTTAAGAGAAGTTGCAATACTGGTAACGTCAGATCACGCGACACCACCCTCGATAAGAGCACACACGGACGATCCAGTACCTATACTGCTAGCAGGTGGTGGAGTAGTACCTGACAAAGTATTGAGACTAGAAGAGAAAGCGTGTTACGAGCTAGGCTCTATAGGTGTCTTAAATCACGGGTGGGAGATACTTCCAAAAATCCTGAACCTGATAACGATCTGACAATAAATGAGAGAGCCCCGAACACGAAAATGATAAACCATGAATTTAAATTTTAGGAGTCCTTAACCATTGAGTGCTGGAATGAAGTCAGTTGTTTTCCAAGACTTTAATTCGTAGTAGAATGCATTCTCGTAAGATTTTTTAATGTCTTCTTTGAGTAAGTGAACGTATATTTGCGTTGTTTTTATATCTTTATGTCCTAGTATGTTTTGTAGGGCTATTAAGTTCATGCCTCTCTTTAAAGCCTCTGTAGCGAACGTATGTCTGAGTACGTGCGGTCTCACTTTACTAGGATCTACCCCAGCTCTTAAAGCAAGAGTTTTTAGTCTCTTATATAAGCCGCTGTAGGTTAAGTTAAACAATCTTCCTTCTTTCTTGTTGTTTAAGTATGTGTAGATCTTCAAAGTCTCGTAGCTTAAGGGACCAAAGAAAACTACTCTCTCATCACCGAACTTAGCATGCTTAATCACTATCTCACGTGATTCTAGATTAATGTCTTCTATACTTAGTGACAACAATTCCTGGGCTCTAAGGCCAGTCTCGAAAAGTAGAGCTACTATAGTCTTGTCAAGAATATCTCTTGCGGCATCAAACATTTTCTTCACATCCTCTACTCTAAGAGTCGCTACGTTTCTCCTCCCTCTAGGCCTAGCTACCGTGGGTATCTTATCAGCTATACCTAACCACTTAATGAATGCTCTCACATACAGTGAGTAGTAGTGGAGAGTAGCTTGAGTTTTCCTCTTATCGTTGGAGCCTTCTGGGAACCCCTTCCTTAATCTCTCTAACCTCCACCTACTGTAGTCATCGATGCTTAACTCTCTCACATAATTCTTTCCCGCGAACTTAAGAAAGTCACTGATTCCGTACTTATAGGCACGAACAGTTTTTTGTGAGGCACCAGCAGCTTCAAGCTCTATTAGAAATGCTTCTAGAGCTTGCCAAACATCACCTTCGAGAATCTCTCTCGTAGCTTTAGTCAAGTCAAATTTAACCATTATCCCCCATATAAGGACTCAAGAACTGTTTTACTTAAAAAGACTCCCATGCTACCTATACCTAAACTTACTCATATGAAAACCTTACATATGTCTAGGGTGACTCCAGCTTTCTCTATAGATATGTCGAAAAGTGCTTCAGAAACTGATTCTAGGGATCTGCCAGCTTCTACGAGTCTGTCGATGAATTCCCTGACCAGAACGTAGCTCTTATCAAATAACTTTCTAGGTTCTTCTTGCTTAAGTGACCTGAAGAGGAGTTCGTCATATTTTCTTATTAGAGTATAGTACTCAGTAACCATGTTGATGACCTCATTAGCTACGTAGAGATCCAGAGTCTTAAACACTTTATCTATTCTATCAATAGTCATTATGAGGTAGTCAAGACTCTCTCTAAGAATGTTCGATTCATAGCTGAATAATGCTAGCTGACCTATCTCACCTAATTCTTTAAGTACTTGTGCTGCTGAACTCAGCGCGTCAGCAACTTCCTCAAGTCCCTTAACTATTCCTCTATACTCTGGTATTAAAGAAGTTTTAATTCCTAAGTACTTGCTGAGAGACCTATCATTCTGTGCCTGAAGGAACTGTCTAATAGCTAGTGCGTGAAGCCTGTCAACCTCCCTCTCTATCTCTTCTATCTCATGGAGTAGGTAGGGCTTATTATCTATTAAGGCTATCTGTAGATGCTGTATCATGAACTTAACTCGGTTAAGCAGCCTGTTAAGTAGGTTAAGTGCTGAGTACTTGCTTGGGTCTATTAAGATCTGTATAGATACTTTACTTGGGGTATGTTCAAGTATTTCAGAACCTAAAAGCTCCTTAATAATATCCCTCACTGTTTTCAGGTGTGTTTCTGAGAGAACCCCGTCCATAGCCTCCACAACTATGACATCAGCGCCGAGTAGATACCCGGCAACAACACTCCTGGCAAGCAAGACTTCAGAAGAATTCTTACTCACTTTTATTTGTAGTGATTTTTCCTCTCTTTTTTGAGACATGTAGAGAGGCAGTATCCTTAATGACCCATCCTCCATTAAGTCTATCGAGACGCTATCACCAGGCGATAACTTCGTTGATTTAACCCAGTTTGCGGGTAGTGAAACCATTAAAGTTGACTTACCGAATCTCTGAATTCTCCTCACTTCAGGCAAGGACTCACCCTAAATCAATAGTTATTACGATACTTAAAAAGTTTAATAGTGTTTTAATAACATGCGATTAATCCATACCTGCTTAGATTTCCTAATAACTATTAAAAACTTAGCTTGGAGCATGGTGTCGGGATGACTAGTTCTACATTATTACATATAGATTCTAGGTTCAGCTTAGGAGCTTCTAAATAATAGTGTATTGGGGCTATACGCTTAGGTTTAGATGCTCTTACTACACGCTCAAAATCCGTGACTGCCGTATGACCTAAAACTTCTGTTAAGTCTTGCATGCCTTGAGGAATTGAGAACTCATGAATTAGCAGGTCCGCGTGCTTAGCTATATCTAAGAACTCAGGATTGTAGGAGGTATCACCGCTATAAGCTATCTTAACGTTTTCTATTTCTAGCACTACGGAAATAGAGGGTATTACGTGCTTAGCTCTAACCCACTTAAGTCTAACCCCACTCTCAAGTTCTTCGAGTCCTTCAGGCAGGATTTCCTTTAAAGTTAGTTGCTGGAGTTTATTCACCACGTGCAGAGCCTCGAAAATCTTCCTTAAGTCTTCTAACGTTTCTCTCAACCCAACGACTTTGAGTTGGTGTCTTAAGTGCTGCGCTATGGTGGGTAACCCTAGCACGTGATCTCCGTGCGAGTGTGTCAAGATAACATAATCGAGATCGTTCACATCTATCTTGACGCACTTATGCAGTCTCTCTAAAGTTCCTTCACCAGCATCTAACAAGATTGTTTTATCAGAACCTAGCACCAGGATACCTGACTGACCGTAGAGAGGGTTCGATAACCAACCACCCACGCCGAGGAACACTACCTCAACCAAGCACATCCCAAACACACTTACTGACGGACATATTATTTACTTTAAGAATTCATTAGAAGGGAACTAGATGAAGCTCAGGCCTGAGAGTCTCAAGAAGTACGTGCTAGATAGATTTAAGTCTAACGATTCTTCAGTAGTTCTCCAAGCAGATGTCGGGATAGACGCGGCTGCCGTTAAAGCTTGTGATGAGTTTCTAGTAGGCGTACACCCAGACCCTATCTCGGGAGCTGTTAAGCACCTTGGAACTCTCTCTATAATCATACCAGCTAATGATGTCGCTATGATAGGTGCTTACCCAAAATTCTTCACGTCAGTCATCCTACTCCCCGACGGATCAAGCGAGGAACTAGTCGATACGATAACGAATTCTATGAGGAAAGCTCTTGATAGGTACGGTGCCTTAATGATAGGTGGTCACACAGAATTTACTGACAGCGTCAAGAGACCAATAACTATAACTACAGCTTTAGGTATACTCAAATCAAGTTCCTTAGTAGATATTAGGAATATCAAGGAGGGGGATTCGATCATCATGAGTAAGTACGCAGGTATTGAAGGAACCGCTGTACTCTCATCCGATTTCAGGGAAACACTCATAGCTAGAGGAGTCAGCGAAAAAACATTAGATGCGGGTGAGGAAATGATAAACTTAGTTAGCGTTGTTGAGGAAGCAACCCTACTAAGTAGGGAAGGCTTGGTGAGCGGCATGCACGACCCGACGGAAGGAGGGTTACTGGGGGGTCTTGCTGAGATGGCTTACGCGTCAGGAAAACTCATAAGAGTGTATGCTGACAAGATACTTCTTCACGAAGCAACGATAGAGATTACTAAAGCTCTAGGTCTAGACCCATTAAGGATCCTCTCATCAGGTGCTTTACTAGCTTCCGTGCCGAGAGAACGAGTTGAAGAAGCCGTAGGCTTACTTAGAAAAAACAAAATAGAAGCATCCGTGATCGGTGAAGTACTGCCTAAAGAGAGGGGAGGTCCTCTCCTTGAGATACTTAAAGGAATCTCAAGAGAATACGTCTACGACCCTTATGTGGAAGATGAGGTAATGAAGTTATGGTCTATGAAGTGAGTGAGTGCGTGATAAGAAATGCTTCCCTTAAGGACCTAGAAAAGATAGTTGAGATAGAGAGAAAATCTTTTAAGTACCCGTATCCTGCGACAGTATTTATTTCCGAGTTATTTCTTCACCCGGAACTATTCTTGGTTATTGAATGTGAGGGGCTTGTCAAGGGTTACATAACTGGATTCATAACGACTAGTAATTGTTGTCATATAGCTTCTATAGCTGTTGATCCTGGAGCGCGTGGGATAGGATTAGGCAAAAAGTTACTATTGTCTTTTGAAGAAAAGTGCTCAGAACTTAAGATTAGGTGTCTAGAGCTTGAAGTCTCTGTAAGTAACGAGAAAGCACTAAACTTATACAAGAAGCTAGGTTACAAAATAGTTGAGAGGCTACCTAACTATTACCCAGACTCAGATGCTTACCTAATGCGTAAGGAAGCTGATTGAATTCTCCAGAACTTCGGTGAGGAAACAACTTAATCTACGTTTACTCAGTAGCGACTTCATAGGTTTTTAATTATTTCTTCAAGTGCGGGTAATGCGTAGATCCTAACGATCTCCATATATCTGGGGAGACTCTTAATTATGGAATCTTCTAACTCGGATATCTTGGTGGATTTAGCATTACTCAATATCCTAACCTCCTTCTCACTAGAGATTATAGGAACAGACTCCGTGTAAGTCCTGAATGTGTATGCGTTAACCCCTCTGGTTAGGAGTGTTTTGCTAATCCTGTTCAGCTTATCTATTTCTGAGGAGGTTATGCCTTGTTCTTGCTTGAAGCTTATGTGGTTGTAGAAAGCCTTATAACCTCTCCTGTTGATGTAGGCTTTAATAAGTTCTCTAAGTATCTCACTACCTAACTTCCTAGCCAGCACAACGTTAAGCACACCACCTACTAGGAAGTCATCCCACACGCAGATACTCCCTTCCCTCACTGATTTCCTAATACCTTCTAGAGATGTGAAGGGTTCTAGGAGGCTCTTAACCTCTCTTTCAAACAAGATCATCTCATATATAGCGGCTAGCAGTAATTGATACCCTGTTATTGTTTTGTGATAATAAACAGACCTATACATATGGAGTCTTGAGACGTAGAAGGACTCTACCGCGTGGATTGCTTTAGGGTGTACTGCTACGTAACCCTCATCATCTAGAGTTATCGTCTGGATTATTCTCTCAAGATCTATTAAGCCGTACCTAACACCAGTATGTAGAGCGTCTCTAGGCAGGTAATCAAGTCTATCAACATCTAAGTCACCGTTCAAGAGGTTGTTGAATGCTGGTTCTTCATGAGTGCCCGTAACTATTTTAGCTATCTCATTTGATGAGAGACCATGATTAGATAGAACTTCCTTAATGTGTGGTTCCTCGTTAATTATCATGTAACTTAATTCCTCATGATTTATTCCATACCTAGAGTAGAACACGTACTCAAGAGCGTGTGAGTATGGTGTGTGACCTACATCATGGAGTAACGCAGCACACCTAAGCAGGTCTCTATCATCTTTACTAAGTATGCCGTCATTTATGAGTTTATCTGTGATTTTCTCAGCTAGCTTCATAACGCCTAGCGAGTGAGAAAACCTCGTATGAACAGCGCCGGGAAACACGTACCAAGCTTGAGATAACTGCTTTACTCTCCTTAATCTCTGAACAGGGGGTGTATCAACTAAGTCTCTCATCAGAGGATCTAAGATGATGTAGCCGTGGATCTCGTCAAACACGTACTTTCTAGTATTTTCACTACCCACTCAAATCACCATATACTAATCAATATTAGGTAAGATGCATTAAAATTCCTTATCTTATTAAGAAGATTGAAGTGTTTGAGTTTATGAGTACTGACAAAGCCACTGAACCGATGACTAGGTCTGGGTTGAGAGTTCTACCGCGTGCAGTAAGTATAACTAAGTCATAGTGCTCTTCGAATAGTTCCTCTACTATTGCTGTAGCTACTGAAGTATCTGGGTAATTAGGCTTCTTTGTTTTGATCTCGATACTGATTCCTCTCCTGCTAGATATCTCAGTAACTCTCTTCTTGACTTCGTTGATGTCGGGGATTGATGAATCCTCAATTATTAATACTCTTATCTTAGAGCCATACCTAGACGCGAAATCAAGCCCTACCTCAAGTGCCTTATAACTCATTGCTGATCCGTCAATAGGTATTAGTATCCTCCTGAAGAGATAACTCATTACATATGTGGGCTCGGGATAGTAACTCATTATAACCACCTCTTGATACCTAGACTCTCGTCAGTTATCTTAATGGATTCTTCAGCCTTCTCCTTAAGTCTGGTCATAGCACGTATAGCGTCTATATTCTCAGGAACTACTATGGCTTCCTGATGTACCGCATACGTTAACATGACTTCACTTCCCCTCACAAGAACACTATCAGACCACACAATATTCTCAAAAATATCTCCTTGAGGTCTTCCCAAATCTCTAGCGAGTTCTCTTAACTCAGCAGTAGATTTGAGTAGACTCCCGTTAACTAGCAATATACGCGGGGTATTAGATAACGCATCAAGAACTTCATCACTAGTTACAGGTCTTTCAAGCATGAATTGGAGAGTGTGTATGTGTGCTAAAGTAGTAGGTACCACTACGGCATACGTGACTATGTTTAAGTCTTTAATCACTGTATTTACGTCTAATGCGTGATGTGAGGGTGGTTTAGGAGGATCAAGAACTATCCCTTCAACAGGACCCTTCTTTACTTCTTTTAAGTCAGCAGCTCTCCTAACTATGAAGCCCCTCACACTCTTAATCTTACCTAGCTTTGAGATCGCATATATTACTCTCAGTAAGCCTGTGGTATTGCAAGATACCACCCTTACATAATTCTTACCTAGTGCTTCATCATAATTCACTAAAGCATTGAAACTTACCTCAGCCACGTTGGGTTCCTCACCACCTTGAAAGATAGCCTTACGTGCGAAGTTCTCGTAAACCTTCCTGTAGGTAGCGCCCACATCACCTGGTGTAGCATCAACCACGACATCAACAGAATTAAGTAAGTCCTCTAGGGTGCCGTGAACTTCTATTCCGCGTGCGTGAAACTCACGCATGTTCTCCCTCAACGTATAGATTCTCAGTCCTCTCTTAACAGCCGAGAGAGTTTCCCAGTTAGGCTTCGTTTTCACAACACCTACTAACTCCATGTCTGGCTGTTGAGATACTGCCCAAGCAACTCTCTTACCTATGGTTCCATACCCGTTTACTCCTACTCTCACCTTCATAGAGAACCACCCGTAAAAAATTTCTTGAACGAGATTTCTAAGGCTTTCAGAGCTGGGAGCGTCTCCCCAGAAAGTGCTATGAGGAGAGCGCCACCACCTGTAGATACGTGAAGTCCTTTCTCCCTCATTATACCGACTTCGTTGAGCATAGAACCTAAATGACCGCCACCAATTATCACGTAAGCATTACTTTCAAGAGCAGCCTTTAGTATCTCTAGAGTACCAGACCTGAATCTAGGGTCTTCAACATACCCGGCCGGCCCTCTTAACACTACTACGGAAGCTTCTTTAATCATTTCTGAAAACATTAAGGAGGTGTAGGACCCTATATCTACTGGTACTCCATCAGCTGTGTTTATTGGTTCTTCAGTAACGCTTCCGTCATCCTTAACCACTTTGACGTCGTACGGTGTGTCTACCGGGGCTCCGGAAAGAATTACTCTTCTAGCTAAAGGTATCAAAGTAGTGAGTCCTTTCTCTTCAAGAAACTTCAAGAGCGACTTCCCTGTCCTACCACCCTTAGCCACGTGAAAAGTTAAGCCCACAAGTCCTGTGGTAAGTATTCTGTCAGCAATTCTCTTCCTCGTTAAGAACTCTATTATCTTTATCGTGTCTCTGACTTTAGCACCACCTAAAACAAAAAGTCTTGGAGACTCACTACTAAGTATTGATTTATTAAGTGCTTCAAGCTCGCTCTTCATGATGTAACCAACTAGTGTTGGGAGAACTACTGGAAACCCTACTATGGAGGGTTGCGACCTGTGTGATGTTGCGAAAGCATCAAACACGAAGTAATCGAATAGAGGTGAAAGCTTCCTAACTAAGTAAGTTTTGGCGTGCTTCTCAGGTTCTGCTTCAATTAACTCCTCAGAAACTAACCTGATGTTGTCAAGTAGCAAGATCTCACCAGCATTCAAGCCCTGTATGGCTTCAATAGCTGCAGGACCTATGACGTCGCTAACGAACTTCACCTTAACACCAAGGACTTCTTCAAGCTTCTCAGCATGCGGCTCTAAAGTTATGAAGTCGTTGTCACCTGGCCTACCTTGATGAGTAACTACTACCACCGCAGCGCCATAATTGATTAGAGCTAGGAGAGTTTGCCGGTGTGCTCTTATTCTGGAGTCGTCCATGATCTTGCCGTCTTTATCTATGGGTGAGTTAAAATCAACTCGGACAAGAACTTTTTTTCTACTCAACTCAACATCGTCTATTGTGGGAAACCTGGTGAATTCCAAAACCACGTATCCCTTATGTGATTTCCAGATAACTTTA
>CALIBI010000029.1 GCA_938045815.1 uncultured Sulfolobales archaeon
GTATCAAACAAGAATGAATTGAAAGACTTCAGCACGGGTACGCCCAGCTGGTTCAGCACTACAGTATCAAACAAGAATGAATTGAAAGTTAATGCTATACTTTATGGGTAACTTGATTACTCTTGTATCAAACAAGAATGAATTGAAAGTCAGCGCAGCAATCAATAACGCAACACTAGTTGTTATGTATCAAACAAGAATGAATTGAAAGAGTTTAGAGGGGACTACGCCTTTGGTGCGATATGCGGATGGTATCAAACAAGAATGAATTGAAAGACTTAAATGAACGGTTACCTTGGTGACCATCACAAGTTACTGTATCAAACAAGAATGAAAGGAAACGGTTTCGGTTCTGGGTGTATCAAACAAGAATGAATTGAAAGACGCAGGAGGGTCTGCGTAGACTTGGACTGAAAAGAGTCGTATCAAACAAGAATGAATTGAAAGTTACTCTGTATTTTGTGCCTTCCCTTATGCGGTGTACTGCGTAGGTATCAAACAAGAATGAGTTGAAAGTTCGAGCTCCGCTAGTGTTTCTTCATCAATCTTGAGTATCAAACAAGAATGAGTTGAAAGCACTTAGCTTAGCTTAGTTTGTGTTTAGCTTATGTATCAAACAAGAATGAGTTGAAAGGAATCAGTATCACTACTCGGAGGCATGTGGGGTCACCTCGTATCAAACAAGAATGAATTGAAAGGGTCTTACGGTTTTTGTGTGGTGGGTTTGGTTGTGTTGTTTGATTCTTTTGAAATTTAAATAGTGGTTCTGCATATATTTTATTGGTGGAATCTTGCATAGCAGTAGGTTCTTAGTTGAGACTCCATCTGTTTATCAGTTTGTAGATCTCTTTCTGATTGAGGCTGTAACTCATCTTCATGTTGGGGTGGGTCGTGCTTCCGGTGCTGTGGATTTGCCGATACAGAGGGATGAGTATGGTTTCCCATGTATTTACAGTAGTAGTTTGAAGGGTGCTTTCAAGACCGCTATGTTGTGGGCTTTTTACAAGAAACTTAATAATCTCGGTAACGCGAGAAAGTTAGTTGAGGTTTTGTTAGGTCCGGAACCAGAATCAGAAGAATCTTTTGAGTCAAGTGTTGCGATTCTTGATGCGCGATTACTAGCAATGCCTGTGAGAAGTTTGAGAGGAATATACACTTACGTAACATCTCCACATCTACTTAAAAGACTACAAGACTACATGATATTAAGCACTAGCGCAGATGAAAAACTAAAGAAAAATATAGAGGAATTATTGAAGAAAGCAGACCAACTCAATCAAGGTAAGTACATATGCATTGGTGACTGCAACCAACTAAGAGTTGATGAAGTTGGTGGGAAGATAATCTTGCTAGAGGAATTCTGGCTCGATCGCGAATCCTCAAGCCAGCCAGAACCACCTAAAGAACTACTCAACAAATTTAAGTTAGAGAAACCTCTGCTAATACTCCACGACGATGATGTAAGGGAAGTAGTCAATAGAGCTCTCATCAGGTTAACTCGAGTAAGACTAAAACCAGAAACAAAAACAGTCCATGAAGGAGGTCTGTGGACCGAGGAATACGTACCGATGAAGACCAGATTCTTCACAGTCATGCTCTTCAAGAAACCGCCTGCAAGCAAACAATTAATAAGAAACATCACTACGCAAGAAAACATAGATGACGACACCTACATAGAGACCCTAACAAGACTTGGGGTCCTCACTCAAGACACAGCTAAGGAAGTTAAAGAAAAGCTACAACAAAACAACGTAGACGTGAGTAAAGCTTCAGAAATAGTAGTGATGAACTTGAAGAACACTTTACAAGAAGGACTGCGAGTACTAAACAATTACATAATCGTCGGAGGTCATGAAACAATAGGTAGAGGCATCATAAAGCTTGAGGTGGTGTAAGGTGGGAACTAGAGAACCAGCAGACCCAATATACTCAGCACTAGAGATATTCTCGAAGATTGCTGAGGAAGCTAATAGAAGTAACGCAGGATCTAAGCTACGCGCAAGAGCTCGTGAAGTAATAGGATTAATAGAGGAAGCAGGACTCGTACCAACGTTAAGCTTCTTCTACAGCAAAAAAGATAAAGAAGCTGAAAAAGGTTACGAACTCATGCTGAGAGCTATCTTAGAATACCTGAAAAAACTAAACATAATTACGAAAAACGTTGAAACCCTCCTCAGTAACCATAACGAGATGATAGAAACCTTAAAAGAATTACGAGGCAAAAGCAGTATCATTTCCCCATTACTCAGACCGTTCTTGATAGAGTTTAAGCGCCTCTGCGAAGCTCTGTGGGAAGAAGAAAGGTGAACCTAGTGAAGGAGAAAAACTCCCTATATGAGAATCTACAAAAAAGTATTGTAGACAAAGATCTTGTGTGTAGCCTGGAGCTAGAAGCAGTTACACCAGTTTGGATTGGAGGCTATGACACAAGAACACTCCACAAAAACTCAGGAACAGGTCTCGACCTAGGAAGCGAGGGGTTAAGACCCTCTTCCGTGAAGGGAGTGTGGAGATGGTGGGCCAGAAGCCTAGTTTCAGCCGCAATATATAAACGCACAGGTAAATTCCCTACAATCCGGATAGCCGACGAACTCATCTCAGAATTTCTCGGTTCAACTAAATGTAGCTCACATTACCAGTTAGTGATAGATAGCCATGAATATAGCCATGAATTGCAATACGGTGATATAACGTTATCTAGAAACGTAACTATCAGAGGGATTTTATCTGCCGGAAATAAGTTTCTACTAAGACTCTACAGGCGGACTCAAACAGAGAGCGATCAAGACGCCTTTGCAGTGTACTCATTAGTACTAGCCCTCGTTCTAGGCGGGATCGGCAGAGCAACTACCCGAGGCTTCGGAAAATTCCTCGTGAAGTGTACGGGAAAGAATTCCTGCGTTGAGGTCTTGCGAGAAACGTGTATGAAACTTCATAATCTCTATACTAGAGGAGATATTAAGAGTGATGAAGTCGAGAAAATTGTGAGAGAACTTCTAGAAAGAGGTGTTGAATTAGCTGAGAACATACTAAAAAATAAAGAGCTAAAGCTAGATAAACTCCATGAAAAACCTCTTTTCGAGACACCAGTAAATGGTTACTACCAAATTATTGTGTCACCAAGGATCTCTGATACTCGTGGGACAGGAGAGGACATACTTCAAAAAGTAAGGTACATAATCAATAGAGTAGATATGAATGAGAAACTAAGAAACGAACACAAATTAATCCTGGGACTACCTCGCCCTAAAATAGAGACGCGTGAAAAATCACTTCGTAGAAAATCACCCATAATTTTCACGCCTATTAAGTTACTAGGAGAAGGTTCGTACTACATACTAGTTCTAGGCTTCAAAACATATGATTGGGAAGAAAAAAGATTCAAAATTAATGTTGATGAAATTGATGTTGATACTGCCTTCATGAATGTCATGAATAACATTAAGAATAATTTAGAGATATCAGGTGAGTCTAATGAGAAAGCCGCGAGATAAGTCTCAAAAACCTATGACGCTCTTCCCGAAAGTACAGAAGATTAAAGGTAGTATAGAGGATCTCAATTTATTCACGTATGTTGTTCTTGCTGGTTCATATGTGAATTCTTTGGGAAGTGGTAGTCGGCCGAAGAAGAAGAGGGAGTTTCTCGAAAATCTGTGCAGAATGAGTATTGTAAGTGTTGGTTCTGCTACCTTATCGCGGGTTCGTGAGAGCTTAGATAATATTAGGGATGCGTTGCTTAGGAATGGCTATCACGTGAAGAAATGTCGGATAGTGAGCGAGTGGAGAGGGCTCGTAGGTGTTGGTAGTACGTTTGGGAAGACTCTCTTTGAGGTAGGTCTTTCTTTTGATCCTGTTCTTAACGTGCCTTATATTCCGTCTTCTTCGTTGAAGGGAGCGTTTAGGCACGTGCTCGAGCAGCAAGGTAAGAAGAATGAAGCAACACAGATTTTCGGGAGTGAGAAGAGCATGGGACTTGTTGGGGTTACTGACGCTTATCCTGTTCCTACGGCTTCCGAGCATGGATTCAGGTTGTTTGATCCTGATGTCCTAACACCGCACTACTCTGGTGAATATGTGAGGACGGAGCTTGACGTGAAGCCAGTGCCCGTAGTTTTTGTTGCGATAGCACCGGGAGTGGAGTTTGAGTTCTACATATACTACGATAGGAACTTGCAGGTTTTGCAGAGAGAGCAGTCGCGCAAAGTAAGTGGGGTTCATGTTTATGAGGGTGACTTAGCTCAAGCACTTAAGGGAACTCAGGTATCAGTTGATCAGTTACCGTTGGTTGATTATGCGGTTATTTATGCGTTAACACGTGGTATTGGTGCTAAGACATCGATCGGTTACTCTAGGTTTAAGTTACTTGAGTATATAACGGTGAGTGACTGATGCAGGAATTCTATAGGTTGAAGATTGCGGCTCTCCTGCATGATCCACCAAGCAAGCCTTGGCTAATAATTAGTGATAAGAATCACGAAGAAAAAGCTAAGGAAATCATTAAGCAGTTAACAGGTTTTAATGAGATACCGGGTAAGGTGAGAGAAGCTGATAGGCTGGCTGCTAGCATTGATAGATACCTGCTCTCTATCGTGATGGGTAAAGAAAACATACATGGCTTCCTTCCAGTGAAGGAGTTAAAACTCAAAAATACTATTAATCCGCTTTTCGAGACGGAAATACAGAACGTACTTGATGAGAAAGCTGAGAAGAATTACTGGGACGAACTCAAGATTCTAAGTAGGGTAGGAGACTTAAGACTCAGGTACTTACTGCTTTACGGTCTCTACGAGCTACTCTGGATTAATGCGGGACTCCCAGTCGGTCCTGCAGACACACGTGTACCAACTCACACAGTCTTCGATCACAACTACGCTACAGCAACAGCTCTTAACTGGGTTTACGGGAAAGGAGGTATTCTGGTAGGTCTTGACGTAGCTGGCGTTCAGGAATTCATAAGATCGAGCAGAAAGTTGAGAGACGCGTGGACTTCAAGCTACATAGTCTCAGCACTACTCTGGTACACGATACTACCCCTAGTGAGTCAGTTAGGTCCTGACGTAGCTATCATGCCATCACTGAGACTCAACCCATTATATCATCACTGGCTCTTCTGGGAATTAGTGAAGCAGCAAGGAGACTTAGCTAATGTTAAGCAGGAGCTTGAGAAGGTGCGAAGTCTCGTCTACTTAGGCACCCAGAGTATGTATGAGGAACTCCAAATCCCACCCTACGCAACCCTGCCCGAGAGAGCTGTTCTCCTACTCCCGAGCACTGGTTTAGTGGCTGGGTTACTTGGTAGTAACGTTGAGGAGGGGTTAATGAAGAGATTTGAAAGAGGTTGGAAACTGCTCTGGAGTATTGCACGAGAACTAGCTAAAAAGAAAGTAGAGGTAGCTTCAGGACGTAGAGACTTGTGCTGGGAATTCATTCACAAAGTTTTCGAGACATACGAGAAGGAGTTTAGAGAATCACGTTTTGATGAAGTACCACCACTCACTCTACGTGTTGAGGTTACGCAAATTCGGAAGAGTGAGAAGGATAAGTGGAGGCTCTATAGCGATGCTTACAAGAAACTCTCGAAAATTATGGGGCTCAGCAAGTATAGGAGGCTGGATCCAGCGGCTAAGCTAGGTCTCGACGCGTTAACTGAGAAAGTATTTGGTAGTAGCATCGGTTACCCGAGGAGATCCGGGAAAGGATTCGAGTACTGCACGTCCTGCGGGGTTTTGCCGGCGCTCGTAGTCTTGCCTGCCAGAGAAGGCAGAGAGTTAAGAGAAGACGAGTACGGTCTCTCCATAATCATGGCGGTAGAAGGTGTTGAAGCAGAGAAAATAGAAGAGTATTTACGTGCTCTAAGGAGAGGTGAGGAACCTCCAGAACTCAAGAGGTTTACGGAGCTACGCAGCCAACTCATGAGCCAGCTCGAACGCCTTAAGCAAGTCTTCACACCTGGTGAGAGATTATGTCCGTGGTGCTTTCTCAAGAGGATTATCGGTCTCGAGCCAGGAATACTTAATACTCTCCTCCTCGGCGTGGAGGAGAGAGGAATCGAGAAGTTCATCAGCAGTTTCTTACTGGAGAAACCCACAGAAGAAAGAAGCTTTCTTGAGTTCCCATCAGTTTCCGACGTAGCTTCACTCAGACTCAAGGAAAGACTTGCTGAGCATGAGGAAGGAATAATAGAGAAGATTGAGGAAGCTAGACAGAAAAATAGGGAGCTAGTGGAGGAAGAATTACTAACACTAGTCAAGGCCGCGGCAAGAAGATCACGCACGATGTGGCTTAGTGAAAAGAAGTTAATAGAGAGAATCGAGAAAGCACCACTCAGTGAGGAAAGTAAGATGATTCTTAAGGGGCTCTTACTACTCAATCCAGAGCTGCTCTGGCTTAGTAGTGACGTAATAAAGAGGAATTGGTGGGATAAAATACTTGGTGAGCTCGGAGTATCCGGATATCTCTGGAAATATTATGGATTACTGATTGCTGACGGAGATAGTATTGGTGAGTTGGTCGAGGGTAAGCCCACAGTCTTTAACCCGTTCAGCGAGCGTGAGGAACGAGAGAAGTTACCGGAATGGGTGAGAGAGTTACTTGTTAAGTTATTGAGTGCGTCAGGTGAAGGAGATTTCCAGAAACTCCTTAAAGCAATGATAGAATGTGCTATGGGTGAGTGCAGTTCCCTTGATGAGTGGGCTAAGATCCTCAGTAGAGAGCTAAGGCTACCACGAGAAACTATTGATGAAAGACTTAAGCGAGCTAAAGAGATCATTGAATCCATCCTCTCAGAATCTGAACTCCCTATAAGCATCTCGTATCATACAGCACTGAGTGCGACTCTAGCAAGGCAGGCATTACTGGATACCTCAGTCATCGCTAATCTCGGCGGCTTCGTGGTATACGCGGGTGGTGATGATCTCCTAGCTTTCCTGCCTGTTGATGAACCATTATACGCGACCTACGTTAGTCGTAGGTTATTCGCGGGAGCTGATCTTCGCGAGAGCGACAAGCCGCTGGTACCGCGTGTCGAGCCAGGTAAGGGCTTCGTGAGAGTAGTGAACGCGTATCTCCCCGCATTACCAGGTGTTGGCAGGAGTTACTGTGTCTATGTTGCTCATTACCTCTACCCGCTCCAAACAGTGCTTCGCCGCGCACGAGAGGCACTAAAGACTGCGAAAAACAGCATGGTGTTGAAGCTCCAGCTACATGGTCGCAGAGATACGCTATATAAGGACTTCCAGGTTATTGTTTATAGTCCCAGAGGTGGTGAGGAAGTAACGGCGATACCTCTCTCACTCAGCAGGGTAACACATCTCGAACAACTTGAACATTACTCACTCAACTACCTCGATGGGGTGGGCACCTTATCTCTGGTCGCGAATGACTTACTAAGGAAGCTCAAACCCCTCACCGATAAACCCGAATACTCCGTAAACCTCCTCAGAGACGCGGAGGAAGTAAAAGAGCAGATTCTCCAGACCGCAAAGAGATTCGCCGACAGAAGTGAGGGTTTGGACCTAACGTTTAAGTTGTTTGAGAGGATCCTCCAACGCAACTCTACTGAGAAAGTGAAGAGGGGTCAGAAAGTCGTGTGGCCGAGTCTAGAGAACTTAGTGAGTAGTGAAGTATGGCGTACTCCGTTCCTCGCTAGCTGGGTCGAGCACGTGAGCGAGGACGGTAGGGTTGAGGAGTGGCATCTCCTAACAAGTCTAACTCGCTCAGTCCGCCTCCTTAGAGGGGGGATGAGAACATGAATGAGGCTAGAGTTAAGGTCACACCACTCGAGCCTCTGTTGCTCAGAGGGCCTGGTGAGTTTGACCCGTCGGCCAGGGGCGTTACGAGCAGTGCACAGTCCATTGCTTGGCCATCCCCAAGCACGCTAGCAGGCCTCCTATTAACTCATCTTACGAAGCACTCATCAAGGAAAGCTTCCAGCTGGCCTGATCTCCTGGAAAAATATAAAGAACTCATGAGGAGCAGCGGGTTGATGTGGGTTCGCGGACCTTACTTCATTGATGAGGAGAAAGAGATTTACGTCCCTCTCCTACTGGGGGACTTCATTCTCGTCAATCTAAGGCAGCTTAGATACTACTTTAAAGAATTACTGAGGGGTCTAGAGAAACACGGGGACATATCTAAAGTAACTAGATATCTCCGTAAACATAGTAAGAAAACCTGGTATCAGGAGAGGGTAGTGATATCACTTCGTAGCAGGGAGGGAGTAAAGACCGTGAGGGAGGGCTTCCTCTACTCCACCACCCTCGCATGCTTTCAGGAAGGCAGCTTCGCTGTGGAAATCGGGATCAAGAATGATGTATCGTCGCTGAGTAATCGCGCGGCAGTATTTGGTGGAGAGGGCAGGGTCGTGAGGATCGAAGTAGATAGTGAGAAACCAATTACAGAAGAACTCTCTAAGTTTAAAGGAGGATATGTCCTCCTCCTCTCACCCCTCATAATCCCAGCCGCTAGCCCCACATTAGTGAGGAAAGATGGAAAGGCTCTAGTAGTTGTTACGGGCAGGCAACTAATCGCTGAGCTCTTGATCGGGAGGGTTGGGATTAGGGGGCTTGGTTACGCTATGGCTGAACACGTAAGGAAGCCTATATATCCTGCAATACTAGAAGGATCAATTCTACGTCTTGAGGAATGCAGTAATGATGTAAAAACCTACTCTGCGTACGCTTGTCTTCCTAGTCAGTTCTGGGCAAAGATTGAGTCGCTCGCAATGCTTGGATTCGGTAGCTTTGTACCTCTAGAATCCTGAGTCTGGGGGGTAGGATGGGAACACCTAAAGAAGAAGAGAGAAAGCTTCTTTTCGCGACTTGGGGAGATCCTGAAACCTGGGTGCAGGTCAAGTATCTTGTCGTTAAGGAAGAAGATGATAAACTTAAGATTGAAGAGGTGGGTGAAGAGTTATTTTCTTCTACTACAGCTCTTATGAGACTGCTTAAGCCCACACGAACTAGGATCTTCGTTCAGGATTCACTATACCTGAAGGAGATTACGAGAGGAAAGGAGAAAAGAACACATGATCGCCTTAAAAGGTCGGCTATTGAAGAGAGAGTTAAGAATTTAGTATTGGACGCTAAGAAAGAAAGAAGAGATGAGGAAGAAAAGAAGAAATTTAATGAGGAGATACGTGAGTTAGGCTTAGAAAATATATTGGTAGTGCCTGGCATAATCTCTTATAGGGACGGGGCAAATATCTACGTATGGCGGGGTGATAATTTCTATGAAGTGTTGGTCGGCAGTCTTATTGAGCACATACTTAGTGAACTCAGAATGGAGAATGCTAGCAGGATCGGGGTTGTGATAGACACTACGCACGGCGTAAATTATTTTGTAGTAGCTCTTACCGAAGCGTGTCGACTGGCTTCCGCAATCTACTTGCTGGAGAGATCTCCTAGCATCAAAAATATAAATATTAGGATACTTCGTTACAATTCAGATCCTTTACTTCTTAAGGATAGTGATATGAGAGGAGCTTCAGTTAAGGTCAACTTAATTGCTAGGGAAGAGCTTCGAGGAGTAGCGTCTAACTTCGTACTACCTACGCTAGAAAACTTAGTAAGTAGGGGACTTTCCGAAGCAGCAAATACTCTAAACAATCACTGGCATGAAGAAGAACCTGGAGAGTGGAAGAGAGAGTGGGAAAAAGCTCTTGCAGCTTGCCTGCTCTTCTTCAGAGGCTTGCCGATATGGGCCTTACGCATTGCCCAAGAAACCAGAGTGCCAGACACGCGTGAGTTGCTCGAGGTTATGAAGAACATCGAACTCAAGCACGAGAAGGAATCAGAGGAAAGGAACGTGGTAAGACACAAATACACCTACGAGTGGGGTCCTAAAAAACCGAGAGTAGAGGTAGTTGTCGTGAGTGAGGTCGTGAAAGCACTTAAGAATTTCAAGGAGAAACTCCACAGCGAGGAGTGTCGCGAGAGAGTTGAGAAAATGTTGACTGAGTTTTTACACGAACTTAAGAACACGCCTGGGCAGGATGCTAAGTGTCCCTGTGTAGAGAAGTTCGTAGAAACTATTGAGAAAGCGGAACAACACATTTCTGGAACGTTCTGTTATGACTTGGAAGAATTAGTAAGCATTGTAGAGAATGTTTATTCCAAAAACGTAAGCAGACTTCTCACTTACGAAATCAACAAATTGAATAAACGCTTAAAGAGAAACCCTGACATAAAGAGAAAGCTTGACATGTCGTGCACGACTAACAACATAACCTACAGCGTAGATGACTGTAAGCATCCAAAATATCTCACGGCACGTAATAAAGAGCTCACGATACTTATTCCATCCGAAGAAGGAACTAGTATAAGAAACTTATACGCTCACGCAGGTTTTGCAAGAGGTTCGCTCTATGTTGCCGCCCTTTTCAACGAAAAACTCTACGCCTGTCCAATAGATTGGGAAAAATACCTAGACGTATTAAAAACTAACTGCTAAGAACAGAACTCTTCAATCACTGATTTGTGGGTGGTGAGGGTGTGTTAATTAGTGTTGCTGATGTTGGGTTGTTTTGTTTTGAGTATTAACAGTGTTATATTTATTTGTTGGTGTTGTAGTTTTTGTTGGGTGGGTGGTGTGTCTTTTGAGGTGGATCCTGTTTGTGGGATGAGGGTGGATCCTGTGAGGGCTGTTCACAAGACGGTGTATGGGGGGAGGGTGTATTACTTCTGTAGTAAGCATTGTAAGGTTTTGTTTGAGGGGGATCCTGAGTATTATCTTAAGCACGGTCCTGTGGGTATGTTGAGTGGTCGTGGTGAGGGAGAAGATTAAGATAGTAGGTATTGATTGCCCTACCTGCGTCTACTCTATTCAGAGTAGACTGAGGAGGTTGAGAGGTTTTCGTAGGATAGAGATAGATCCTTCCTCGGGAGATGCTTTCGTAGAATATGATGATGAGGAGTGTAGGCTGAGAGACATATACAGAGCTGTGAGAGACGCTGGGTACGACATCCTTAAAGAGAAAACAATCTTCACCATACGAGAGTTAAGTGAGGATGAAGTAGGATTAATCGAGTCAAGAATCTTGAGAATACCTGGAGTCCTAGAATGCCACGCTTCCTCAGTAACCAAGCTAGTAAGCATAACATACAACCCACTAACAACAAACCCTGACGAAGTACTTACCGAGATTAAGAATCTCGGATTAAGCATCGTTAGTCTTACTGAGGAATCTCTCGGTAAGGAACCCCAAGAAAAATTCTTGCTCTACAGAAGACTCACGACATTCCTCATCGGGTTCTTCGCAGTAACTCACGCCATGCTGAGCATGTACTACGAAACACTACCACCACACGAGAACGAAATACTACTAGCGCTACTAGCCGTAATAGCCGTCAGCACAGGATACGACATAATCGTTAGGGGGGTGAAGTCCCTAACCAGACTATCACCAACGATGGACTCACTAATAACTCTATCAGTCCTAACAACCCTAACAGCCGGCATAGCAGGAATACTGGGTCTCCTAGAATGGCGTGAAGGACTCCACAACACATCATTTTTTGAAGCATCAGCAGGCGTCATAGGCTTCATGAGTTTGGGGAAGTATCTTGAGGAGAGACTAAGAAAAAAATCCCTAAAATCACTTGAAGACCTGACGAAAACACTCTACGGGAAAGCAAGAGTAATCGAGAACGGGGTAGTGAAAGAAAAGAACGTCGCAGACATCACGGTCGGGGAGGTAGTTGAGGTCAAGGCCGGAGAGATCGTGCCGGTCGACGGGGTAGTTACTGACGGTTGGGGCTACGTAGACGAATCAAGCTTCACAGGAGAACCAGTACCGAGACTCAAGAAAGCTGAATCAAGAGATCCCGTACTAGCAGGAAGCATCTTAACGAGCGGCTACCTAAGAATCAGAGTAACCAGAACCTCCAAAAACACGACCCTCTACCAAATCATCGAGACCGTCAGGGAAGCACAGTTCCACAAACCCGAAATAATGAGGATCGCTGACAAGATTGTAGGACTCCTCACCTGGGGTGTTATTGCCGTAGCTGCCCTCACACTAACCTACTGGTGGCTCGTAGCCGGTGAAGCAGCTCTAGCCCTAACGTTCTCCGCGGCAGTACTAGCTATAGCGTGTCCCTGCGCTCTCGGAATAGCGGTGCCGATGGTTATCTCAATAGCTGTCCTGAGAGCCACCAGAAACGGAATACTGGTGAGGCGTGGGGACGTTTTCGAGAGAGCGAGTGAGGTGAGGCTAGTACTATTCGATAAGACAGGAACACTGACTGCGGGGAAGCCAGCACTCAAGAAAACCTACCTAATCAACAACGTTAACGAGGACCTAGTACTTAAGCACGCCTGCAGCATAGAATCCAGGAGCGAGCACCCGATCTCGAAAGCCATCCTAAACTACTGCGTGGAGAGAGGAATCAACGTGGAAGAACCAACAGAGTACGTACACATGCCCGGGATGGGGGTAGCCGGCACAGTCAACGGAGTGATGGTTGCTGTGGGGAACCTGGAACTCATGAGGAGATCCGGAGCGAACTACAGCGAGGAGATAACGAAACTGATTGAAGAGATCGGGGGCAGGGGCTCCATAGCAGTCCTAGTCAGTGTTGGGGGCGAGATATCAGCAGTACTGGAGATCGGGGACTCACTAAAACCTGAAGCAGAGGAAGTCATTAAGGAACTGAAAACACGAGGCCTGAAAGTAGGTCTCGTAAGCGGTGATAGTGAAGCCAGCGTAAGATACTACGCGAAAACACTCAACCTAGACCTCGCGTACTCAGAACTCAAGCCAGACGAGAAAGCAGAACTAGTAAAGAAAATACAGAACGAAGGAACTAAAGTAATGTTCGTCGGGGACGGAGTAAACGACGCGCCAGCCATAACATCCTCATCACTCGGAGTAGCAGTAGGGAGTGGAGCCGAAATATCTAGAGAATCCGGAGACGTAATACTCACCAAAAACAAACTAACAGACCTCATCAAGCTCCTAAACCTAAGCAAAATAACCAAGAAGAAATCAATCGAGAACATCGCGTGGGCATTCATATACAACGCAGCCCTAATACCGGTCGCGGCAGGCCTACTCTACACAACCCACGGAATAATAATCAAACCAGAAATGGCTGCCCTAGCAATGATACTGAGCGACATAACAGTAATACTAAACGCCGCAACACTACTAACCAAGAAACTCTAAACACACTGGCAGCGAGAGAATCTCCAAGCTTATTAACCTTGACCTCAACTCCTACAGGAGATCTGACGGTGGTATAGGTGGCGAAAACAGTTGAGAAAAAGTTGTTGGAGGCTTGTCATAAAGCTGCTGAACATAGTGACATGATTTGGGTTTGTGGTGGTGCTTCTAATGTTGGTCTCATAGCACATGAAGCCGGAATCCTACTCACTAATGGTGGTAACGGTAGGATGTGCTGCACAGCCGCGATCGGTGCTGGGTCGGTAGTACACGCTGAGATTGCCTTGAAGGCTAAGAGAAACATAGTTATTAATGGGTGCGGTAATAGGTGTGCTTCCAAAATCCTAGAGAGAGTTGGGGCAAGGATAGACTATGAAGTAATCGTATCAAACTACATACAGAAACTACCAACCCTAGATATTTCTGAGGATGAAGTAAAGAAAATAGCTGCGAAAATCGTTGAGGATCTGAAGTCTAAAACCTAAAACTCATACGAAGATTTTCAATCCAACGCATTAATACCAGAACCCCCCGTCTCTGTGGGAGAGAACCCGTACACCTAGACTTAGCCGAAGTAGAGGCCTTAAAACTCATAGACGTCGAGAAGCTGCCATTTAGAGAGGCTGAGCAAGTGATGGGCGCTTCGAGGTCTACGATCTGGAGACCTGTGAACAGCGCTAGATAGAAGATAACTAACGCGGTCCTGGAGATAGGAGAAGTAGTCTACGAGATTGTGTGGAGTGAAAACTTAATCTCAGCCCACGTGAGAGCCGAGAACAGCGAGAACGTGGAGAGAATGGGGTTCCAAGTATGCACCAAGCTATGTGGGCAAGGTCTACCAGACAGCGTTCAACGATGTGGAGAACGGAAGGCCAGTCCTCTTCTCAGGAACGCCATGTCAAATTGCCGCACTTAACAAGATAACGTCAAAGAAGAAAGCCTTTATTAACGAACAATTGTTTACAGCAGATATAGTTTGCCATGGTGTTCCATCCCTAAAGGTTTTCAAGAACACTTGAAATACATCGCAAAAGAAAGAAAAAATTTATCCATAAACCTTAGAGATAAGAGCAGAGGATAGTCTAATTATCAAATGAAAATACTGTTTGACGATGGAAGCATCTACACTAAATCTCATCGTGACGATACATTCCTCTTCTTCTTTCTTTGGAATCAAATTTTAAATAATATATGCTACAATCGCCTGTTCTCTAAATCTCAAGACAGGGAGACATAACGCTTGAGGACTTCTGGGGAATTCCTAAAATTCCGCGACGAGAAAGGAGTGTCTGTTTTATTAATCACCTGTATTAATCAATAGCGAGAGAGGAAGTAGGGCTATGAAGATAGTCATCACAAGATTCGAGTCTACCCTCATTCCAGACGGTGTCAATACGTTTATATTTGAGTTAAGTGCCGCGTTGGTTAGGAAGGGTCATGAGGTCTGTGTCGTGAGTGGTTGGGGGCTTCCTCCCTACAGAAATCAGGAGGAAGTACGTCGTTTATTCGATATCGATGTAGTTCCTGAGATCCACTACTTGAAGAGGGGGCAGTTCGGGAGCAGAGTTGAGGGGGTTCTTTACTGGCTTATCTACGGCAACAGGTTCTTGAGGGAAGTTGAGCCTGATGTAGTGATAATGAACGGGGTCGTGCCGTGCTGGTCACGAGGAGTGAGGATAGTGGTGTCTCATGGTCTAAGAACTTCGGGTTCCTTCACGATAGTGCATAGAGCGTATGATTTCGTCATGTACCGAGTTGTAGGTTCTCTGGTAGCAGTCTCCCAGACACTCAAGCAGGAGATTGAGAGGGAGCTCGGAATAACTGATATAACAGTGATACCAGTAGGACTAGATACTCGTAGATACTCTCCGCTGCCTAAGAACCAGAGAGAGCAGGCAATCCTACACGTAGGAACCAGGTCCGTGAAAAACTTAGCAACTACCTTGAGAGCCTTCAGGATCCTCTCTAAGGAGATACAAGAAGTTAAGCTGTACGTAACTGGCAGTGATGCTGCCCAGTATCGGGATCTCGTGGAGAACGAGGTGAGGGATAAAGTGTTCTTTCTTGGAGTCATACCAAAATGGAGACTTAGGGCACTTTATTCGAGGGTCCTGGCTATTTCTGCCCCATCCTTTTACGAAGCTTTCCCCTACACGATCCTAGAAGCCTTTGCATCGGGAACTCCCGTCGTAGGTTCAAATGCTATACCCGAGGAGCTTCTCATTGATGGTTATAACGGCTACAGGATCCAGCCCCCAGAGAATTATCGAGCGCTCGCAGAGAGGCTGCTGGACCTTCTCCTAGAAGACTCAAAATGGAGGTTCATGTCTTCTAACGCGAGGGCTACAGCCCTTAATTACGACATTCAAAAGATAGCGGAAGCGTACCTGGCTCTAGTCCATAGGCTGCAGAGTTATGATGAACGACAGCATCAAAAGCTTCGTGGACAAGCACTATTTACAGGCTTTTTTCGAAGGAGCGGAAGCAATGGATAGATGTTGAGACCTGGTCTGGAGCTCGTGAGGACGGGAGATAATCACGTCCACACCGAGCCTGGAGGCTCTCTTTAGAAAACACGGGACCTCCTCGGCCGCGCTGGCTGTGGGGCTCCTCGTAGTAGTGGTGGCCTCGGCGAGCTCCCTCATGAACTACGTCGGCGCCCAGTCCGAGGCGCTGACCGGCTTGGTGCGGGTGAGCGAAACCTACATAGTCATGAGCCAAGACGTAACGGCCCTCACGAATAGTCAGGTGGACACGGGAATGAACCACCACCTGTCGGAGGACGATGAGGTTGATCATGTCTTCCTTCAAAAGCTCCTGGAGGCGGAGCTCGAAGCGCCTTCGGCGATCCTGAGGGTGAGCGTCAGGGTCTTGGGAGACCTCGAAGGGTACCTGAGGCTCAGAGCAGTGAGCCTGAATGGGACCTTCGCGAGGAGCGGCCTTGAGGCGAGCGTGGGCGAGCTCTTGGCCAGGAGGGCGGACATCTCCGTAAACGAGACACGACCCTTTCGGTTGGCGGGAAGGTCGTCAGCCTCAGAGTCGTCGGCGTTCACTGAGTCTATGTTAACGTCGCATCCGGTGCAGGAAGCCCTCTCACCGAGCCATAAACTTGTTACCTCTCGACCAACGTCGCTCTGACCAACCCTAATTAATCCCATGATTGCAAACGAGGCTACGAAGGGGGCGACGAACACCATCCACATCCTGTATTAAGAGGATTTCATGACGATCGCTGATAACGACCTCTACGAGTTAAAAATAAGTTCGTCGGTCTAGGAGTTGAAGTGTTTAAAGATTCCTTAAACACGCAATTCTTAGCGGAAGGCCGAACATCTTATAAGCTTGAGGGATCGTCGGGAGCTCAGACTAAAAAGAGTGTTTTTACAATAAAAACTGCTTCTAAATAACTACGTAGCACCGGGCTTTTTCCTAAGCTCTTCTATCCTCTTCTTTACTTCGTCTAGCTCGGCTTCCAGATCCTCCTTTAGCGACTCTAGGAACCTAAGCTCTTCTTCAGGGCTCAGAGGGTAACACCAGGGCAGCGCTCCATGACACCAGCACCACCAGCGTCGTGCTCCGGCCCAGTGCCTATACTTCCACCAAGGTCCCCACATTCTCGATCACTTCTGTGACATATTTCAAAATTATATGCGTATGGAGGTTTATAAACTTTTCTGTTACAGTAAACTGAGGCTGTGCTTTGCGGGAAAAGTTTATGAAGGGGTGTTGCTGTAGGCGAAGACGCGGGAGGTTTGGCAGAAATCCGAAGCCTGTCGCAGTACGTAGCATCCCTCAAGTCAACGCATTAATACCAGAACCTCATCAATGTGGTGGGGAACCCATATACTTAGACCTAGCTGAAGTAGAGGCTTTAAAACTCATAGACCTAGAGAAACTTTCGTTCAGAGAAGCAGAACAACTAATGGGAGTATCAAGATCCACAGTCTGGAGGCTCGTGAGCAGCGCCAGAGAGAAGATAGCTAAAGCAATCATCGAGTGCAGAGAAATAAAAATACTGAAGCTCGAAAACACTTAAGACCTCCAACCCCCACCACAACAAACCCCTCAAGAAAAACCTAAATAAACATCATTGAGGAGTTAATTAAGCAAAGAAACCACGTGTGAAAAACCACGCACAAACACGGTATCTAGCAAGAGTGAATGAGATTATTTAGTTACGGGCTTGAGTGTCTTGATTTGAAGTAGTTCTTTACTGGTTATTTTGGTTTTTTCTTTCATGAAAGACTCTAGATTATCTGTTTTTATGGCTTCCAGGACTTCTTCGTCTGTGGCTCCTTTTCTGATGTTTATTTTCTTGTCCGTAGGTTCGATGTGGTTTATGTTGACTTTTCTGCGTTTAACTCCTGAGAGGTTTTTAGGGCCTGTCACTAGGACGAAGTTTTCGTCTATAATATCGATCACGACGCATTTCTTCCCTGCTTCCCTCCCGTACAGCTTCACACATATCCTGCCAATCTCGATAGCCGCCAAGTTGATCACCTTCATTCATGGTTCTAGTAGAATTACGAGCACCCCCTTTTAAGTTTATTTTCCTGGTTCAGGTCTCGGGAGATGAGTAGCTTACTCTCTACACGGTCTCCCTAACCTTAACTCGATAGCTTTCTTAGAAATCTCGAAGACCTCGTCAGCGTTGAAGCTAGCTGTGTTTATTACTAAGTCAAAACCACTTAAGTCTTTGATGTCTATGTTGTAGTATGTTTTGAATCTCCTCCACTCAGACTCTTCCCTAACCCTTAACTCACTTAAGGCTTCCTCATAACTCTTACTATCTCTCTCAGCTATCCTCTTAGCTCTCACATCCTCAGGAGCTACGAGGTATATCCTGAAGTGCGCCACACCCCTAAGTATCCACCCAGCTATGTGTGCATCAATAACTACACAACCCCTACTAGCTTCACTCAAAGACATCTCATCAATGACTCTATCAATCGACGGATCCTCCTCAGCAATCCTAGATAACTCACTCAACGTAAGTCCTCTCTGAGCAGCTAAACTCCTAAACAAACCACCAGCAGAAACCAGCCTCAAACCAAGCCACTCAGCAATCTTCCTAGCAAGCGTAGACTTCCCGCTCCCAGGCATCCCGCTAACCGCTACGACCAACCCACACAAACAACCACTCAATAAAATTCCCCTAAGAACTTCTTACAGAAAGCTTCAACACTGCAGACAAGCAGGAAGGACAAAGAACACCGCCAAAAAACCTCTCAGGCCTCTTAGAAGACTTAGCAACCTTCCTTAAGGAACCAGCAGATGCGGGAACCCCTCCCAACCTACCGCCACAAACCCCACACACAGCGACGTAAGGCTTGGACCTCCTGTAATGAATTACCGCCCTACCACCAGGCGTGCGTCTCCAGACCCTCTTAAGAGACCTAGACCTAACTGAAGCACCCGACATACGCCTCAACCATAAACTTACTGTGAACAGCTAAAAAAGCTTTATAGACCCGACCCCCACACCAAACAACTAGGCACGAACTCAAGAACGAAGCAAGAATTACTGAGGATTAAGCAGCCCCCTCCCTCCTAATCAGGTCTATGCCAGCAATCCTGTTATGAAGTACCTGATAACCAACGAGAGTAGCTAAAAACACGAACAACTCGTTCAAGAAACCGTCAGGACTTGAAATCACCGGTAGCGTGAGAGGCGAAGGTATTGGCTTACCCCCACCATACGTCAAAACAAAAAACAAGTACATATACTCCGAAATAAGCATCGAGAAGAAAACACCACCCCACAAAACCAGTAAGTTGATCATGAAGAAGTTACTGAGCCTCCTCCTAAGCCTAGAAGCCCTCTCCTCAAGAATCTTAGCTTTCTTCTCCTGAGGTCTTAACCCCCTATACTCTTTCTCAATACTCCTCAATTCCTTAGCAACCTCAACGATCTTGAACCTACTCAACCCAAACCAACCAACTAAGTAAGACCAGGGAAGCATAGCCACCAAAACACTCATCACGTACAACAAAGTAATCATACTCACAACCTCTTAATCAACTCAGCCAGGAACCTACCAGCCTCCTCAGCCTTACCCTCCTCATTCCTCACAACACTCACTGACGCACCAACCAACGTAGCGCTAGCTACAGAAAACATCCTTATGAACTCCATGACCTCCCTAACCAACCCAACATCACTGTAGTCCCCCCTAAACCTACTCGAGTCTCTGCTCTGCCTCCCCACCACAGACTGAGGATCAGCCTCAACAACAACTATCGTGTCCGGCATCAACTCCTTAACAACATACTCAGGCAAGCCCGGCCAGAAACCAGTGGCTGTTTTTATGACTGCGTGAGTATCCACGAAAACCACCACATCACTCCCGGGATACTTCGCAGGGAGTGAGTCTATGTAGCTCCTCAACTCCCTAGCAACCAAGGACTGAATCCTCCTCTGCTCACTCAGCGGGAGACCGCGTATCTCGTCCCTACTCCTACATATCCCTCTCTCGACTACGTATCTGAGCATGAAGTCCCCGTAATTCAGCGTCTCAACGACGTACCCACTCCCCTCAAGAACCTCCCTAGCGTGTGATAGCACCGTAGACTTACCAACCCCAGCCACACCAACCACAACAACAACCTTAAGTCCACGCCCCACCCTACTCACCGAGCAACTTCTTAAGTAGTGGGTACGCCTCAAGAGCTCTCTCGTAAGTTATCTGAGCGTAGAACTGCTGCAGAATACCCACAGCCAGCAGAATACCCATACCAGAACTATAAACCCCGAAAATATCAGCAACGAGAGTCACTAAAGCAACAATTATTGAGCTAAGAATAGCTAGAGGGTATATGTACTTAGACAAAACAACCTCGAAAGCCTTAGGATTACTCCTGTGGCCAGGTATCAGTAAACCAGACTTAGCTAGATTCTCCGCCTGAGCGGAAGGATTAAGACCAGCAACCTCAACCCACATAAGACCGAAGAGCACCGCCAAACCAATAAGCAGAACCGCGTACACACTAACCCTCACAGGATCAATGATTATCTCGAGCAGCGTGGATGGCGGGTTAAGATAATGCACTGCAGTACCGAAAGCCTCGATAAGCCACGGAACCCCCGAGAGGTAGGAGGAAGCAAGCCTGTAGAAGAGTATCAGGTCCGAGAAAAGAATACCGACCAGCAGTATAGGTATGTTACTCACGTAAAGAAACTGGAGAGGCATCCCAGACTTAACACCAGGCATCCTGTGCGAGGTTATCGGGATGTTGACTTTCATGTCCTGCAAATAAACAATAACTACAACCAACACGAAAAGAGCTGCAAGCCCAACTAGAGACGGCGCGTTAAGGTGCTCGGTACCAGTCACTACTATACCGAACACCAACCTATTCACGTCTGGGGCACCCCCCTGAAAAACACTCACTAAGTAAGGCACTATACCGTAGTACTGATTGGTTCCGGAGATCTTGACTGGAGCGAATATAGACCACAAGATAGTCCTAGCGATGCCGGCAAGAATAAACAAGCTAACACCAGAACCTATGCCGTACCCTTTCTGCATAGCCTCATCAAGAACCATCAGTATCAAAGCACCAGCCAGGAACTGAAGAAAGAGAGCAGCAGTCAGGAACGGGTTGAGTCTATAGTAGAGAGCGAAACCAAGACCCTCCACAACAGCTATCAAGAGCGCTAAGCCCTTCTGACTCTGAGTAAACAACCTCCTATCCTCAGGATCCGTTAAGTCCAGATCAATAAGCTTAGCACCAACAAGTATCTGAATAATCAAGCCAGCCGTCACTAAAGGACCAATACCTAACTGCGTCAAAGAACCACTCTGCGAAGCGAATATAACGCTTATCAGTGTCGGCAACTGAATACCCTGAATATGAGGATACGCAGACAGAGGAAACGCGTAAGTCGAAGACATTATGTAGAAAACCAGGAGAACAAGGAAAGTATACAGGAGCCTCCTACCTAGCTCAGGCTTCCTAGCAGGCTTAGGGGTTGAGGGCACGTACTCGCCGATCCTAGCTAACCAAGACAGCACACCCACTATCTATCCCTAATGAGTAAAAACCAGAAAGTTATAAAGCTTAAATGAACCGAAAACCCACGCGGGAAAACCGAACCAGTAGGGGAGAAATACTGACGAATCTCAGCACGACCGAGTTACTTCGAGGGGGTAGTAACTACTACCTCCCCGCCAGCCTCCCTAACCTTCTCTATAGCTGCCTTAGTAGCTCTTGGAGTCACTATCTTCATAGGTCTTGATAGGTTCCCCTCACCGAGGAGCTTATTATAACCCAGCTCCACTAAATCAACCACAACTAAGTTGTTTTCTAGTCTTAGCTTGTTCTCCTGAAGTAATTCCTCCACCTTCTCTGAAAGTTCCTTAAGATTGATGGCCTTAATCTCTTTCTTCACTATCGTTGGGTTAGGATTCCTGAACCCGTGCTTACCGAACCAGTCAGGATGGTACTTAACGACCCACGTCCACTTATGCTTATGCAGGCCTGCAGCACCCCTACCACCCCTGCTACCAGCTTTCCTGTGCTGCCCTACCCTGCCGTAGCCGTGCGTTCTACTACCCCTCAGCTTCCTGCTCTTCTTCTCTTTCCTAACTACCACCAGCACCACCTAACTACATCATTCTCCGGAGAAGCTTATTTATTTCAGAACCCCTATACCCTAACTCACCATCACTACCTACCGGCTTCCTAGTACTCTTCTTGAAGCCACCCTTAGGTGGGTGAAGCCTGAACACAGGCTTCACGACGTCCTCAAGCTTATGAAGCTGCAACTTACCGTTAATCAACGCCTTCACGAAATCATCAATACCCATACCGAGCACCTCCTTAATGTGTTCCTCAGTGAAGGGCTTATTCCCAGCCAGCTTACCACGCCTCACAAGCAATTCCTTGAGAG
Source organism: uncultured Sulfolobales archaeon (assembly GCA_938045815.1). Taxonomy (GTDB): domain Archaea; phylum Thermoproteota; class Thermoprotei_A; order Sulfolobales; family NBVN01; genus Zestomicrobium. The sequence goes on from CALIBI010000029.1 coordinate 22,056, forward strand.
TTTCCTCATCTATCTCTCCCCACGTCACCCAATCCTTCACGACGGCCAGCATCCCATCAACAGATGGGTTCTTAGGGTAGATCACAGCCACATATTTCCTGCTCAACCTAAGCTTCCTCAAAGTCTCTGCGACGTCCGGTGGAACGCCGCTACGACCCCTCAACCTAATTATGGCGTAGAGTACGCTCATCAGGAACTACCCCTAACCCAGTCATACGAAGTCACGAACTTGTAGGTTCTCCTTAAAGCATCGAATACCGCGTAAGCGAAGTTTATGGTCGTTCTCGTCTCACCCTTAGACCAAGTCCACACGTCCTTTATTCCAGCATACTTCAAAACAACCTTACCTATATCACCAGCAACAAGTCCTGTGCCCTTCGGCGCGGGAGCCAGCATCACCCTTACAGACCCGCTCTTACCCTCTGTCCTGAACGGCACGCTGTGAGGATCCGTGCAAGAACAAACCCAACTCCCACAACCTCTCCTCACAGGCGTTATGTTCAGCTTAGCTTCCCTGAGCGCCTTATCTATGGCTTGCCTTATTTGCTTAGCTTTACCGACACCCAAACCTATGTACCCGTCGAGATTACCAACCACAACAACAACCCTGAACTTACTCACCTCACCAGCGTCAGTCTGTTTCTGAACTATAGCGACATCAAGAACCTCGTGCTTAAGGTTAGGCAGCAGATAATCAACGATCTCCGGCTCCCTAATTATGAGGTTCTGATCGAATATTTCCTTAATACTGGATATCCTGCCCTCCCTAACCATCCTACCCAACTTAGTCTTCGGAACCCACTCACTCAAAACCTCACTCAAGCTTCCTCACCCGAAGAAAGTAATCCCAGTATTCTCTCACGCACTTCCCTGAAGTGTTGAGGTAGGTTAGCAGGATCAAGACCTCTCTTCAAGTACTCCCCGAAGCACCTCCTGAATAAGTCTTCGTTCTCGGAAGAAAGCCTCCTAGCATACTCAGCTATGTGCTGACCCTCAATCCTCTCCTGAGGTGGTATGACTTCCTCAGACACAGGGATCTGAACACCAGCATCCAGCAAACCCTTCATCGCAGCAAATACTCGAGCACCTTTAGACGCTTTATGAAGCCCTATGTCAGGGATTACCTCCCTCACGTTCTTCTTGATAGCTAGGACACCTGCTAGGAGCCCGGTCAAGTAAGCTGCAGGCGTGTTGTTTAAGTCTCCTAACCACCCGTACCTACGTAAAGACTTACTACTAACACCAACTACCGTCACGTCACCACTCACTGAAAACCTCACTATCTGAACAATCACTTGCGTGTTAGTTTTCCTCACGACCGCTCTCAACGACCTCCCTGACTTCACCATCCTGTAACGCTTGTAGTAGTCTGTCTTACCTTCTCTCCTCCTCCTGAAAGGAACCTTATACGTCGGCCCGCGACCCATCACTACCTCACCTTAATGCCTAACTCAGTCAAGTGCCTCTTAAGATCTGAGAGGTTCCTAAACATGCCTCCCTTAATCCGTGAGTACAAAACCCTGTATGTCTTCCTATCAATCACTTCCTCATCCCTCAACCATCTCAAGTACCTCCTAAGCTTCCTAGCAGTGAAGACGTAAACCTCCCCCACATCACTCCTAGACTTCCTGCTACCCTTCCTTTTCCCGTAGCCCCTCCTATGGCCTTTCTTCCTCTTCTCGTGGAGTTCTCTCCACCTACCCCTAGAATTCCTCCTAGTTTTCTCAGCCCAAATAACACCATTCTCAATCAACTTCCTAACATCTTCCTTAGTCAGCGCTGACTCCACATCCTCCACCCTAGCAGGGTCTATCCTGACCCTAGACACACCGACCCCTAAGATCTCGGCAGCTAGCCTTTTCTGCAGACTCAGATCACTCATTGCGCGACACCCTCATTCGCGATCAAAAAACCTAACTCCCTAGCCTTACTGATTATCTCAGCTTTCTTACGCTTACCCACAGTCCTACCAACATAAACTATTACTTCCGAAGGATTCAGCGACTCAAGCTCCTTAACGTTACGCACCACCACAGGCCTTAAGCCAGACGGGTGAAGCCCTCTTATCTCTCTAGGGGTGCCGAACCCGGACGAAGGTCTTGGAGGCATCCCCTTAAGCCTCAGCCGCATAGGGTTGTCTATGCCTTTAGGTCTCCTCCACTTCAGATCATTAACGAACTTCCAGAACTTCCACCACTGATGCCTCAAGAACTTGATCCTCCGCTTACTCCTCAACAACCTCAACTTCCTGCTAGCACTACTCAAAACTCACCACCCTCCATAAATTCCCTCTTGTATATGTATATGCCGTCAGAAAACACACGCCTATCAAGACCTCTAATCTTGGTTGCTTGCTCTATGTTAGCGGCAGTCTGACTAACCTCCTCCAGATCAATACCCTCAACAACTATGTCGTTCTTCATCACCTTAACCCTCACATTACCGACGATCCTAGCAACCCTAGGACTCCTCTCACCTATGAAGTTCTCTATGAGTACCTTATCACCCTCAACCTTAACACTTATGGGGAAGTGCGAGTACACTATCCTTAACCAATACCTGAAACCCTTAGTTACCCCGAGAATCATGTTCCTTATGTGTGCTGAGATAGCGTACACCTGAGCTACGTCCCTCTTCCTAGCAAAAAACTTGGAAACCTCAACCCTACCACCCTCAACAAAAATCCCGACATTCTCAGCGAAGCTGAAATCTCTTGCTACCTCCCCCTTAGGACCCTTAACAACCACCCTACGCCCATCAACCACCACAGAAACACCCTCAGGAATATCCACGTAATCCCTAACCACAACAGCCCTAACCACACGAACCACCCCTCAATAGACGTAAGCCAACAGAATACCCCCAATCCCTCTCTCCAGAGCTTCCTTATGAGACATGACACCCTGAGGAGTCGAGAGTATTAACAACCCGATATCTCTGGAAGGCAGTATCTTCCTCAACCAGTCAGGCATGCTACGCAGCTCCGCGTACTTTATGGACATCCTAGGCTTTATCACACCAGCGTCGTTAATCCTCCCCAACAACTGAACCTTAATCTTGCCTGACCTCCCGTCATCTATGTACTCAAACTCCCCTATGTACCCGTACCTCTGAAGAGTCCTTAAAGTCATGGCTACGAGTTTGGAAGCAGGCATTATGACAGCTTCTCTCTTACCTCTCAACTCACAGTTCTTCAACGTCACCAAAGCGTTAGCTAGAGTATCCATCATCACCGCACGAAACACCTCACATATACTTCCTGAAACCTAACTCACTAGCTACCTCCCTAAAACACTGCCTACATAAGTAGAGGTTATATTTCTGAATCACAGCGTCACGAGACCCGCAACGCTGGCAAACCTGCACACCCCTACCGTACTTCCTAACCTTAGGAGGTCTGAACTTCCCCACCCTACACCACCTTAGTATTGAGTTCCTTAATAAAGAAAACAATAGCCTCCGCACGAGAAACTCTCTGCCTGTAAGGCACGCGCGACCTCTTAACCCTCCTCCTCATCACCCTCAAACCAGGCTTCTCCAAAGTAATACAAACATCCATGCCGAAAATCCCTAACTCAGGGTCGTACTTAACGCCTGGAAGCATTATGTGCTCCCTAATACCTATCGAGACATTACCGTAGTCATCAAAACTCGAACTCTTGACTCGCCTGCCCACCGCGTCAAGAACCTTATTAAGGAAACTCAAGGCTTTCTCACCCCTCAAAGTCACTGCGACAGCTATAGGCTCGCCCTTCCTAACGTTGAACTCCTTAATAGTTCTCCTAGCTCTCCTCTCAGAAGGTTCCTGACCAGTAAGCGTCTCAAGAATCTTAGCAGCTTTCCTAAGCCTCTCACCAGACTCCCCAACACCAATATTCACGGTGACTTTAGCTAGTCTCGGCTTCCTCATCGGGTTAGACTCCCAGACCTCCAGAACCCTCCTAACAACCTCCTCACTTACCTCAGCCCTAGCACCACGAGCAACACTCATAAAGCTCCCTCAGGAACCTTTATCACTGGTTTCTCAGAACCCAAAACAAAGACCTTATCTAGGGTCGTGAAGAACTCACTACCCCTAAAATCACTCAACTGAACCTGCTTGCGGTAATGCCTCACACCCTCATATATCTTAAGTATCTTAGCAACCCTACCAACATTCTTACCACCAACGATTATAGCTACGGAACCCTCCCTCATAGGGTAGTACTCCTCAACCCTACCATCCCTCAACGACAACTTAACAGTACCTAGAGTCTCGTAAACATCCTCAACAGGGTTCCTAGGATCAGAAACCCTTACTAGGACGTTCCTGCCGTCATGAAGATTCAACTGTATGTGGCCTCCCCTAACCGTTGTCTTGTCCTCGACCCTACACAACTTGAAGGAAGCCTCATCCTCAGGTATAGGTAATAAACCCAAAACCTTAGTCGGTACCGGTAACACCCTGAAGTACTCACCAGTCTTAACAACCTCGATCACGTCCATAATACCGACAGGGAACTTGTAGTCTTTACGAACCCTACCATCAACTCTTATGTTACCTTCAGCAATGATCTTCCTAGCCTCACTGCTAGTTTCAGCCAAACCCATAAAATCCCTCACAACAATCAATAAAGGAACAGACCTACTAATCGGGTGAGGTCCTGGGGAAGTCTTCACTGTCCACTTATGAGCCTTCCTAAGTATCGGCCAGAAAGCCGGCGCGCCGAAACTCTTTACGTGTCTACTACCTCCCATCCTACCCACTCACGTCACCTCCTTTCATAGGTTCTGACTCCTTATTAGCGTTACTAGTTTCTTTCTCTTCCTTAGGTTTCTCCTTACTCCTACCACCCCTCCTCTCCACGATCTTAGAGCGTTTCTTATCGCTGAGATCCAGCTTAATGATCACTACCTTAGATGGGTGGATAGGGTAATAAACAGGCGTTCCGTCAGCTTTCTTTATTGTTACGCCCTCAACATGTAGAGCGATCTCCTCATAATCTACCTTAACTACCTTACCCTCGTGACCTTTCCAGTCCCCCCTCACTATCTTGACCGTGTCGCCAGCCCTCACGTAAATCCTCTTAATACCTAGCTCCTCCCTGAGCTCCCTGGAGAGAGGAGCAGTCACGTACTTATGTCTTGCGTGGAGAGGTGCTTCACGCACACTCAATCTCTGCTTTCCTGGCTTAATAGAAGGACTCACGCGGATCACCCTAAACTATGATTGAGACTAGAGTAGCTATCCTAGGCCACCTCTCCGCAGCCTCCCTAGCCATAGGACCTCTGATTTCCGTCCCTTTAGGGGTGCCGTCAGGCGCTATAATCACGCAAGCATTATCCTCGAAGCTAAGCCACCTACCATCATTCCTCCTGAAAGGCTTCTTCTGCCTTATAACGACTGCCTGAAGAACCTGACCAACCAACTCAGTACTACCCTTCTTCACAGTAACAACAACTAAATCCCCCACCGTCGCTGAAGGACGCCTACGCAGCCTAGTCTTAACTCCAGGAATACCTACCACCATCACTACCTTAGCACCACTATTATCAGCTACCTTAAGATTAGTACCTATAGTCACGCCAGCAACCCTACCGAAACGACTGAGAGCCGCGCCACCCTTCTTCTCAGACATCACTGACCACCTTTCTTGAGAACACCTAACACAACCCAGCTAACAGACTTAGCTAGAGGTCTTGTCTCCCCTATCAAGACATTATCTCCGAGACCTAAAGAAACGCACGGAGGCACCCTAGCGTGGATCCTGGACCTACGCTTCTCGTACCTCTTATACTTACGCACGTAAACCAAGTACTCCTTCTCAATAATCGCTAACTTCTTAGCTCTCAACTTAATAACCCTACCTACAGTGAGTCCTCCCCTAACCTTAAGATGCCCGTGCCACGGACACTCAGGATCGTCGCAAGCCTTACTAGGAGGCTCAAGACCCTCAAACCTAACCCCAACATCACGCGTCACAGACTCACCCATCATCAACCACCCGCAATTCTCTTCATACGGTCTTCAGGCCTACCCACTATAGCATCACCACATACCGTAACACTAGTTCCGTCATCGAGCTTAAAAGTAAAAAGACCGCTAATCTTCGGGATCTTAACCACCCTACCACCACTCAAAACCTCCAGAATATTCTTAGACTCACCAACCACCAGACCCCTCACACCAACTAAAGAAGAGCTAGTGTGTGAACTCACAAACACCTCAAGCCCAACAAACTCATGAAACACTAAGTTCTTCGGAGTCCTCCTCACTCAGCCTCCCCCCTAACCGGTTTCTTAAGCTCCTCCTCACGATTTATCGTCAGTATCCTGGCTATGTTCTTCCTCACGATTCTTATCCTAGCGGTGTCCTTCAGAGTACCTACCTGAGCTTGAGTCCTCAACTTAATCAACTCTGTCCTCAGCTCAGCTAGTAGCTTGTCTCGCTCCTCCCTACTCTTACTCCTTAACTCCTTAGCAGAAAGACTCAACACTCACCACCCCTACGACAACTCACCACCCTTAGGCTCCGACACTGCTTGAGCTTCCGCAGCCTCAGACACGGGAACCTCGGCACCAGTCCTAATCACGTCGTCAGGCTCCCCAGGCTTCACTATGAGTACCTCGATACCGTAGATACCTGGCTTAAGGAGTAAGTGAACAACCGCTCTATCTAGGAGTCTGTCTAGGTGTTGCCCCGTCTTATAGACTTTCCCGGCTCTCAGCTTCTCATACCTAGCTCTCTCACTAACTATCTTACCGCTAATCACTACCTCAACCCCCTGAGCGCCAGCAGCTAAAACCCTCCTCAAAGCCACGAAAGCAGCTCTACGGAAATGATAGCCTTTCTCAATAGCTAACGCGATCCTGCTAGCAACTATCCTGGCGTCTAGGTCAGGATCCTCAACCTGAGTAACTACTAGTTGAGGATTCTCAATCTTGAAGTACTTCTCAAGAACCTCCGTAAGCTGCTTAATCGTCTGCCCCTTCCTACCTATAATCATTGAAGGCCTGTCAGCATACAGAACAACCCTAGTACCTAGAGGAGTCTTTATTAACTCAACCCGAGAATAACCAGCCCTAACAAAATTCTTTGAGAGGAACTCATCTACCTTCAGCCTAACGAGATTCAAGCCTATGAAGTGCTCCTTAATATCAACCACGCACCTCACCTCTCCATCACTATCACTTCAACGTTAGCGGTAGTCCTGATCTTAGGTGTGGCTCTAGAGAAAGCTCTAGGCATCCACCTCTTGAGGTACCTACCCTTATGAACAGCTATGTGGTGTACGTACAGACGCTCAACATCCAAGTTCTTGTTCTCAGCGTTATTCTCCACATTCTTAAGAAGCTTGAGAATCTCTCTCGCAGCCTTGACAGGATACCTACCCACGGGTGACTTCCACCTAGGAAACATTGTAGATAAGCCCTTCTTATGAGCAATACTCAACTTATACCTAACGTACGGGACAGGAGTCTCCCCCCTAATAACCTTCTCCAAGAAAGCCTCAGCATCCTTCAGCCTCATACCTCTTATGACCTTAAGAATCTCGTAACTCTCCTTCAAAGAAATAGGCACATCCCTAACTACAGCTTTAGCTACCTTACCCTCATCCTCCACCCTAACAGAGTATCTCCAGACCGGCACTCACCTACCCCCCAAATCCTCAGCAACTACCTAATCTAAACTATAATAACCTTAAAAAGCTAAATTGATGCTCTGATAGCTAGTAAACCCATCACCCCACCAACACACGCACAGTTATTTAAAACCGACTAAGATTCCTAATATATTAGGTGAGGAATCGTGAAAATACCTCTTAAGAAGGTTAACGAGTATGAGTGGGAGATACCGTCCTCCTACAAGAACTGCATGAAGGTACCGGCAGTAATATTCGCTGACGAATTCCTAATCTCTAAAATGATTGAAGACTTAACACTGGAGCAAGCAGCAAACGTGGGCTGCTTACCAGGTATTGAGAGAGCATCATACGTGATGCCTGACGGTCACCAAGGATACGGGTTCCCGATCGGGGGAGTTGCTGGTGTGAGGGCTGAGGACGGGTACGTATCACCGGGTGGGGTAGGTTACGACATCAACTGCGGTGTCAGACTACTGAGAACCAACCTAAGCTTAAGTGACGTGAAGGACAAGATCAAAGATCTCGTTGACACGATCTTCAGGAACGTCCCATCAGGCGTTGGTAGTACGGGCAAACTAAAACTAAGCTTCACAGAACTAGATAGGGTCCTCAACGAAGGAGTTGATTGGGCTATTAGTAGAGGGTTTGGTTGGGAGGAAGACAGAGAATACATAGAGAGTTACGGCAGGATAGAATACGCTGACGCCAGCAAAGTAAGCAACACAGCTAAGTCTAGAGGTGCTGACCAGCTAGGCACCCTGGGGGCAGGAAACCATTTCCTGGAGATCCAGGTCGTCGACAAAATATATGATGAGAAGCTAGCTAAGGCTATGGGCATAGACCACGAAGGACAGATAACCGTAATGGTTCACACAGGTTCTAGAGGATTAGGACACCAGGTAGCGAGCGATTACTTAGGTGTTATGGAGAAAGCTATGCGTAAGTACGGGTTCACACCACCAGACAGAGAACTAGCTTCAGTACCCTTCAACTCTAGAGAAGGTCAGGACTACTTCAAAGCTATGGCAGCCGCCGCAAACTACGCGTTCACTAACAGACAAATAATAACTCACTGGGTAAGAGAATCCGTAGCCAGGGTATTCGGAACGAAGCCCGAGAACCTTGACTTGAGAGCAATATACGACGTAGCACACAACATAGCCAAGCTAGAAGAACATGAGGTGGAGGGCAAGAAAGTAAAGCTAGTGGTGCACAGGAAAGGCGCTACGAGAGCTTTCCCGCCAGGACACCCCGAAATACCTAGAGCATACAGAAACATAGGGCAACCAGTCCTAATACCCGGGTCTATGGGGTCAGCCAGCTACTTAATGGCGGGGATCCCGGAAGGCAAGAGAACATTCTACTCAGCAGCTCACGGAGCAGGTAGGTGGCTCTCCAGGAACGAAGCACTAAGAAGAAGTAGAGCCGACGCAGTACTAAACAAACTACTCAGCTCAGGGATCTACGTGAAAGCAACCTCTAAAGAAACAGTAGTGGAGGAGATGCCGGAAGCATACAAAGACGTTGACAGAGTCGCTCTAGTATCTCATAAAGTCGGCATAGCAACCCTAGTAGCTAGGATGCGACCCCTCGGAGTAGTTAAAGGATAAAAACGAAGACCCACACTAATTCCCCCAACACTACCGCGTAGCCCGCTCCCCAGACTCAGTAACCCACCCTATTAATACATTGTGTGGGTTCATCAAAACATATGGAGGTAGTTGTGTCGAGAGACATGTATGAAGCATACCTGTTATAGTACGGCTCCCCCATACGACTGAAGAGAGTGACTACCCTGCTCCTATGATTTAGTTTAAACCCCTCGTACGAGGGTTCATGTCCCCTGACAACCAGCTTAACCCTAAACCTCCTCAGAACCCACTGAGTAACAGGCACCCCGAATAAGTAGCCAGCACCCCTAGGAGACGGAATCCTCCCAATATTGAGGTCTACCGGGTCATTCCACAGTATCTCCTCAAGCAACTTACTTCTCTCGTAATCGTTACTCCCGAGAAAATACTCCGCTAAAGTGATTTCTGTGTTGTAGTTTAGTGTAGGTAACCCACCATGCAAAGCTATGAAGGAATTCCTCACGTACAGAACCAACGGCATATTACTGAATAACTCCATGAAATCGCGATACAGCTCAGCACCCTTAACGTAGCCGTAAGTAGTCTTGAGTACCTGAGGAAAATCGTGTGGCAACGGTATTAGGTGGGGCGGGGGTTCGTGATTCCCCCTAAGAAGAGTAACGCTGTCTGGGAACTCATTCTTAAGTAGTAATGCCGCTAGCAGGCACTCCAGCTGGTGCGAGCCCCTATCAACGTAATCACCCAAGAAAACCAGCTCTACCAAGCCATCCCTCACCAAATTAATGTTGAGCTTAGTTAAGATTCTCCTCAGAGTCTCTAAATCACCGTGAATATCACCCACAATAAAGAATGTCTTGCCGCTCTCCTTAGTCACTATAGGCCCGCCATACTTCCTCAACTCGTTAATGATTACGTTACTCATCGAATCTCTCACGAAGTCTCTCACCCTAGAGTAATCACTCAGCAAAGAATCGAGGACCCCCCTAACATAGTCCCAAACACTACCCACACTCACTCCATCATCGCCTATCAGCGTCTTGGTCTAAATAATATTCACTAAATAGCGTTTTTAATGTTAACTCACAACCACCACGTTAAGGCACGACACAACTAGGAAGTAGGTGGTGGGCCCGCGGGGATTCGAACCCCGGACCGCCCGGTTATGAATCCCGTAGGTCTCAACGACCTATGCCGGGCGCTCTACCTGGCTGAGCTACGGGCCCTACCCCCACTAATCCTTGTTCTCTAGTTTTTAAATTTTTGCTACGTTAACTTAACACAGCGTCATATTTATTTTGGTTTAGTAGATTATCTTATTGTGGTGAATTAGTATGCCTCTAAAAGTAAAGGTTGACTGGAATCTCTGCATAGCTGACGGCGTGTGTTACGCATTATGTCCTCAAGTGTTTGAGGCAGGGCCTGACGGTAAAGCCCAAATAATTAAGGAGTACAGAGGTAGCCACGTTACTGAGGGCATAGTACCTGACGACTTATCTGATTGTGTGGAGCAAGCTAAGACAGCGTGCCCTGTAGGAGCCATATCCGTTGAGAAAGCTTAAAATAATGTTTTTAAAAGAAACACGTGTAAAACCTCATTAAGTTTTTCATCAACTGATTAAAAACACGTTAGTTTATAAGTCTTGATACGTAGCATTATACGTAACGTAAATCGGAGAGGAAGAAAATGGGAGAAACAAAAACAAAAATAAGTGATTTAAAACCCGGAATGAACGGAGTTAGTCTCGTAGCACGTGTGATTAGCGTAGAACCCTCAAGAACCATAAGCACGAGATCCGGACTCAGAACAATCACCGAAGCAGTAGTGGGAGACGAAACCGGGAAAGTTAAGCTAACTATGTGGGGTAAAGCACTAACAAGCAAACTCAAAGAAGGAGACTCAATAGAGATCAGGAACGCCTGGACAACAGCGTTTAAGGGAGTAGTCCAGCTCAACGTTGGGGGAGAAGAAAACATAAGAGTAGGTTTAGAAGAAGCTTTACCGGAACCTGAAAAAATACCGGAGAAATACCCACAAGCACCAGAGGGTTATAGACCGGAGCGTAGAGGGGCTCCAAGAAGATTCCAGAGACCTAGGAGACCCTACAGGAGAGAAAGATCTACAGACTTCAGCGAGGAGGAGTGAATTGAGCAGCACACTCACGTACGAAAACATCAGAAACAAGAGACCAGTAAAGCAGGGAGTTGAGCTAGGGATTGAGGGAGACAACTACTTAGTAGGGATCAGTGAGGAGAAAATATATTCCCTCACACTAAGCGCGTTCTACGTATGGCAATTATGTGACGGGACTAGAAGTGTGGAGCAATTAGTCGGGCGTGTCATGGAGGACCTGAAAGAAGCTTCTCAGGAGATAAGCGAGAACGAATTAAGGGATATACTGACACTAATTCTAGGACAGCTTCACGAAGCCGAACTAATTAAGTTTAGTGAGGAGTGATTCTCCTAATCAAGGAAAGAATCTCACCCCATTATTTCGTGTTTTTAATTTAAGATCACCTCAATCTCACTACAGAGTACTCTAAGCACTGAAGAAAGACGACCCACAACCTCGTGAAGCAACTCCATACCCCCGCAAAACCTGAATAAGTGAGTTTTATGAGTCCCTCTATAGTCACTACAACCGAAACCCTCAACACTCGGTGTTACGTAATCAGAACTCACGAGAATCTCGTAGAGGGTTTCCTCCCGAACCCCACCACATAGTAAAGCACCAACAGGATCACACACACGAGTTAGGTAATCTACATGCCACCTAAGCTTCTTACCACTCTTCATTAAGTGCCTCACGACCCTCAGGTAAGGACGCTTAATATTAGCGGAACCAACGTAAATGTAGTAACCCCTGCTTAAGGGTACCTTACTACGCTTAAGCTCTACTAACACGTCATCACACCACAAAATAAGCACGTAAGAAAAAGACTGTGACGACCTGCGAGACCCTGTAGACATCCCTCAACACTCCTTAAATAAGTTACTACACCAAGAAAACACTAAATTTAGTGGGTGTACGAGCTATTACTGCTGGCTTAGTTACTCAGGTAGTAGCTTGTTGTGTTTCTTGTGTTTGAGGAATCGTTACTTCTATGAGTGCTTTGTCAACCTCGTCTAGAGCTTTAAGGAGTTTAAGACCTAAGTCAGTTACTTTGTATACTTTGTAGTTGCCTTTCTCGTTTATTACTTCAACCATGTTGAGAGCCTCAAGCACGTGGATGGTTGCCAGGACTTCATATCTAGGCAGCCCGGACAACGTCACTACGTCACCCGGAGTCACTATCCTACCAACCATCACTTCTAAAATCTTCTTTAGTCTTTCTCTAGATTCGTTCAAGTCTCGCACCAAAGAAGTTCTTAAGGAGTAAGTATCTTTAAAAGTTGCAGGGTCTTAGACTCATACACTTATTGATGCTTCAGCAACACACTTACTAGACTCTAGCTCAATGATTCTAGCTACTGCCTCATGATCTGAAGTAATTAATACTGCATAACTCTTAATCTCGGCTAAGTAGCCTGATAGAGTGCCGGGATTGACTGCAAGACACTTACCTACCGTACTTACCCTAGGAACGTGGGTATGTCCGTAAAGCACTATGTCGTAGAAACCGGAAACACAGAGAGAATAAACAATCTTCTCTGTTAGTTTTTGGTCTTTAAAACCATGCATGATGAATGCTCTCCAACTCCCGAAAACCTCCTCAAGAGGCTGATCCACTAATTGCGGCGCAAGACTCTTCAGCAAAACCTTATCACCATCGTTATTACCGAAAACCCCTACAAGCTTAGGCGCGAAACTAAGTAGTTCTCTCAGAGTGAAAGGCGATGTGAAGTCACCTAGAAACACCACTAAATCGTAATCCTCACTAAGAACTACAGACCTTAGTTTCGTAAGAGCTTCTAGGTTGTCGTGAATATCTGAAACCACTAATACTCTCATAACTACCACTCACACAACACATAATTCTTTAATTAAAAAAGGCGTTTTTAGTTGATTACGCTGACTAAAGCTCATTAAGCTGGGTAGTCTTCAGGAATTTTAGCTCTGAAGTACTTCCCAGTTTCCGGACTCTTAAAGAGTCCTATCTTGACTCCTTTCCTACCCTTAGGAGCTAGAGTCCATACTTTCTCAGGAACTAACTCTACTTCCTTCCCTGTTGTTGAGTCCTTAACCTTAACAGGCTTCTTGCTCATGGATATCACTTCATGAGTTAATGAATTAACCACTACTTAAGCTTAACTTCAAATCTTCATAATAACCTAGCTATATTTTTGAGGCAATACTTCAGTTATTATAAAGTATTGCTTTAGATAATCCATTAATAATAACTTCATGAGGTCTTGATCCTCATAGTGTGTTTTTACATGCTTGAGTAAAGATTAACCTATCAGAATCCAATACATGAACTCAAAAATATTTTAATGTTTTAGTGTGTCTTATTGGTGATGTTTCAAATGGATGAAAGATTCCTTCTAATGATTCCCGGACCTACGTTTTCTGAGCAAAGCGTCTTACTTAGCTTAGCAAGAATCACGAGATCACATGTTTCAGTAGAATTCGAGAATATCTTGAAGGAATCTCTTGAGATGCTTAAGAAGATTCTGAACACGGACGGTGAAGTAGTTATTATGCCTGGGAGCGGGACTTCAGCTATGGAGTTTTCTATAGCTAACTTCGTAGAGACTGGAAGCAGGGTACTCAACCTGGTTAGCGGGTACTTCGGAGAGTACTTTATTCAAGCAACCAGAGCTAGGGGAGGAATACCTGTAGAGGTTAGGTCTCAGTTAGGGCGGGGATTCAGAGGTGACGGTATTTCAGAACTAGTAGAGAAAGAAAAAACTAAAGTACTCACAGTACAGCACGTAGAGACTTCAACAGGAGTAGCTAACCACATAAGGAGTATAGGTGAGGAATTAAAGAATACTGAAACCATCTACATAGTTGATGCTGTCGCTTCACTAGGTGGTATGGAAGTGAATATGAGAGAATGGGGAATCGACGTAGTCTTCACTGGTTCTCAGAAAGCTCTAGCCATACCTCCAGGACTAGCCATAATAGGTTTGAGCAAAAGAGCAGTAGAATTAATAGAAGACAAGAAGAAAGACTTATTCTTCTTCGACGGGCGTAGATGGCTCGCCATGATGAGGAACGTGAGAAACTACTTCTCAACAATGCCTATCAACATGGTTTACGCACTCAACGAATCACTTAAGAGAATCATGTCAGAAGGGCTAGAAAACAGGTATTTAAGACACAAAGTAATTGCTGAAGCTATTAGGGGAGGGCTAGAAGCTATGGGTCTAAACATTCTTGCAGACAAAGAATTCAGGTCAGACACAGTCACGGCAGTCTGGCTACCTGAAGGAGTCAAGTTCCAGGACCTAAATAACGAGATGACACGACGCAACATAATGATCGCAGGAGGCTTAGGAGAATTAGCAGGCAAGATATTCAGGGTAGGACACATGGGCTTAGTAAACCCCAACGACGCCATATCAACAATAGCCGCACTAGAAAGAAGCCTAAACAAACTAAATTACCCCATCAAGCTAGGTAGCGGTGTAGAAGCAACACAACAAATCCTCAGCAAGCACGGCTTCTGAAACACGTGAGACCTGCGAGGAAGCAAACCACGTAATATTTTAAAAACCTCATAATGAAAACATTATTAGGTGCCGGGGTAGCTCAGCCGGGTAGAGCGCCGGGCTGTTAACCCGGTGGTCGGGGGTTCAAATCCTCCCCCCGGCGCCACAGTAAAGCACTTGAGACCCATCCCAGATCTAGCACCTAACAAGTGAGCCACTTAATCTAGTGAGTAGTCTTGGTTTAATACGATTTTACTCGTAATAATGATGGTGTGAGTTGGTTGAGTTCGTGGGTCTCAGTAATTGAGAGTAAATTGAGTGAGGAGAGTTCCAGGATTAACGAGGTATTGAGTGCTCGTGACTCGATACGGGAGAACTTAATGAGGATTGGGCGTGAAGTAGTAAGAGATTCTGGTTACGTGATAACCTACATACATTCTGGTAGGTGGAAGGAAGCTGAGGAAAGTCTTCGTAAGTTGAGGGGAAATTACGCTAAATTACGTGAAACACTAAGTAAGCACCCATGCTATGAATTCTCTAATATGGTTATTGATTACCTAAGCGAATATGCTGAAGCAGAAATCTTCTACAACCTAGTTAAAAACAGAAAAATAATTGTTCCGGGAGAGCTAGGTATTGATTACGTGCCATACGTGCTAGGATTGCTTGACGTCATCGGAGAACTTAAGAGATTTGTTTTAACACTACTCTCAGAGAAGAAGCCGCTGTCTGAAGTCAACGAGTTCTTTAGGTTGATGGAGATAATATACGAGCACTTCCAACACCTAGACTACCCTGACGCGGTACTCCCCAGCGCGAGGAGGAAAATAGACGTGGCTAGAGGCGTGATAGAGTCGTTGAGATATTTATTGATCGAGGTTTCACTCAAAACACGTTAAGCAAGCAGAGAAGAAACCTCTACGTAGTTACGGTAAGACCACAAAATGTTTTGTGGGGGTCGTCATTGGTCCCCCGGGAGGGATTCGAACCCCCGACCCCCCGGTTCCTGCCGGAGGACATGTTTCGATTCTGTGCCCTCCGGGGCTGACTACAGCCGGGTGCTCTACCGCTGAGCTACCGGGGGACCCAATATTTACAGATTTTAGGGAGGTTAAAAACGTTTCTGTGTTGTTCCGGTATTGGGGGTGTGTTCTTAAATACTTACATGAGCTTTAGTTATTGTTAGGGGACTATTATATTTGGGTGGAGATCTAGGGGGCCTAAGCTGAATTTGAGGAATGTTGGTAAGTTTATAATTGATTTGAAGCAACTACATAAGAGGGTCTTCTTTTATAGGTCTAGAGTTCAGGAGAATATAAATAGACTTCAAAACAGGCTTGCTCAGACTGAAGAACCGCTACTAAAGAATGAGATAATACGAAACATAAAAATCTACGAGAATCTTTATAGGTCGCTTGTTAAGGTTGAGGCGCTGCTGGAGGTTCTCATAATTAAGTTGGAAACTATCGGATTCATCAACATCACAACTAATGACATCCTAGTAGTTAAGGATGTGCTGGGCAAGATGGCGGGGGACGTGAGAGAAATCCCGGATATCTCAGTAGTTGTCGAGGACCTGGTAGATAGAGCGAACGATATTCTTGACACGTTCCCGGAGTCGAGGAGCATGCTCCTCCCCAGCGTGGAGGAAACCAGGAAGATTATTTCAGAAGCTGAAGTCATAGCTAAGGAGAAACTAAAAGAACTCACTACGTATTAGGTAGTTAATACGTAGTAACCTCTCTCGAGCTTGAGAACACCGTTCTTAAGAAGCCACTCAACAGCGTCTCTATAGTAATCCTCCCCCACATCTATCTCGTACCACTCTCTAAACTTACTCACCAATTCTTGGTAAGTCCAGGACTTCTTGTACTTCCCCTCCTCACTCAAGATCCTCTTAAGAAACTGGTACGTGTCTTCTAGTCTGGTCCAAGGATATTGGAACCATATCCACTCACGAACCTCAACACTGTAGTAGTCTGGCCTGAACTTAGCTACGGGGGATATCCACTGAAGTACAGCAACCCTCACATCACCCACGTTCCAGTTCTTACGTATGAACTCCTTAGCTAGCAGTACTGAGTCACCAGTATCCACAATATCATCAACTATCAAAACCTTACTATTACTTAGGTCTAGCTTGTAAGGATACTTAATAACTGCTTTCTCCTCAACCTTAGCAGCTTCAGTCCAGTGTTGTGACTGAATAGAAATTAAGTTCTCGATCATTAGGAAATCACAAACAAGTCTTGCTGGAACGAAACCTCCTCTAGCTATAGCTACCACGACGTCGGGTCTGTAACCAGATTCTTCAACCTTTCTCGATAAGTCGCGTGCCCAGCCTACTATCTCCTCCCACGAAACTAATTTAGTCCTGACTTTAGGCATTGAACATCCCAATACTATATCTTATAGTAAGCAGTATTAAAACGTAACGAGCTACTCCCCTCCACAGAAATTAACATAATAATGTATAAAAATGATGATGCGTAAAACAAGTCGTCACTACGGAGATGTAGTAATATATGGTGTGCGGTGCTTCCCTCTTAAGTGAGCTGTAAGCTAGCTATTTTACTTAAAATACTAAGACTTATTAAGACGTGGGGTAGGGTGATATTGGTGTCCAGTATTGATTTGGGGCGCTTGAGGTTAGGTGAGGTAGAGAAAGAAGCGAAGAAATTCTGGGAAGTAAATAATATACCCGCTAAATGGAGGTCTTGGGAGGGAGGGAAACCAGTATTTTCGTTCTTGGAGGGACCACCTACAGCTAACGGGGTTCCCCACATAGGGCATCTGAGAGGCAGAATATATAAAGACTTCGTCCTCAAGCTCATGAGGTTACGAGGCTATAACGTGTGGGCTCAGGGAGGGTGGGACGAGCAAGGACTTCCCGTCGAGGTAGAAACAGAGAAGAAGTTAGGAATAAAACATAAGAAGGAGATAGGGGAGAAGATATCGCATGAGGAATTCGTGAGGAGATGTAGTGAGTTAGTAGACTACTACCTGAGGTTCTGGGAAGCGCAAGCCACCGCAGACATAGCGCTCTGGCTAGATCTGGAGAACGCTTACGAGACTAGAGAACCAGAGTATATAGAGCACGTATGGCACCTAATAAAGAGAGCTTACCAAGAAAACCTACTGTATGAGGGCTTCAGAGTACTCCCCTTCTGCCCTAGATGTGAGACGGTCTTAAGCGACGCGGAAGTGGATCTGGGCTACGAAGAAAAAACATCCCCATCCATAATAGTGAAGTTTAGGGTCAAGAACAGTGAGAACACCTACCTCCTAGTATGGACCACAACACCGTGGACTCTGATAGATAACGAAGCAGTTGCTGTGAGCCCTAGGGGCAGGTACTGCAGACTCAGCATCAGCAACGAGTTCTGGTGGGTTGCGGAATCTAGAGTGAGGGAAGTCATGAATCTAGCTAACGCTGAGGGCGAGTGTGTTGAGGTGGTCTCGGGTGAGGAGCTTGCCGGGCTTGAGTACGAGCACCCACTAGCTGAGGAGGTACCAATACATAAATCACACGGAAACGCACACAAAGTATTCACAGCTGAATTCGTTTCGCTAGATGAGGGAACTGGATTAGTACACATAGCTCCTGGACACGGTCCGGAAGACTTCGAGCTAGGTTCTAAGCAGAACCTACCAATAACTAGTAACGTAGAGATTAACGGAGTGTTTAATAGTGATGCCGGGATCTTTCAGGGACTCTACGTTGATGATGCCTCAAAGAAAGTGATCCACGTCTTAAGAACTAAGGGCCTACTGATCTACTCAGGCACCATAACCCACACATACCCTCACTGCTGGAGATGCCACACACCACTAATATACAGAGCCGATAAACAGTGGTTCATAGACATAAGCAAAATAAAGAGTAATCTTACGGACCAGCTAGAGAAGGTAAACATATTCCCGCCGAAACTTAAGGAAAGATTTACTAATTGGGTAGCTAACGCTAAAGACTGGACCCTCTCCAGATCACGTATCTGGGGAACACCACTACCTATATGGAGATGTAGGAGCAACCAAAACAAGCTATTAGTCATAGGTAGTCTAGAAGAACTAAAGAGAGTAGCAATCAACGCAGACCAGTTTAGTGATTTTGAATTAACGCATAAGCCCTGGATAGATAGAGTCAAGATACGCGCGAACGACTGTGACGAATGGGTTAGAGAACCGTTCGTGATTGATGTCTGGATTGATAGCGGGATTGCTTGGTATGCCGGTATTGACGGTCTCAGGAATAAAGACTTATTCAGTAAGTTATTCCCTTACGACTTCATAACTGAGGGAGTAGACCAGACTAGGGGTTGGTTCTACTCACTACTAGTGACTTCAGTCATACTGACAGGAAAAGCACCGTATAAGAACATCCTGATTCAGGGGCTAATACTAGATAAGTACGGACGCAAAATGTCTAAACACCTAGGCAACGTTGTTTACGCGGAAGAAGCTCTCAAGAAGCACGGCGCGGATGCTCTGAGACTCTACATACTGAGTACCTACCCGCCTGGCGACCCATTCATATACAACGAAGACGAGATCAGGAACGTCATAACCTCACTAAACATAGTGTGGAATGTCTTCAGGTTCGCACACACGTACATGACTCTAGATAAGTTTAGTCCGGAGACACATAAGCTGAGTGAGTTACTACGAGACGCGAGGATAGAGGATCGATGGATCCTCTCCAGAGTAAACACAGTAGTGAGTCAATACCTGAATGAGTTAAGAATGTATAACATACACATAGCTGTCAAGAACCTCATCTCATTTTTTGTTGAGGACCTGAGTCACAGGTATCTCAGACTCATAAGGAGGAGAGTGTGGGAGGAGGAGAGTAGTGACAGGTTCGTGGCTTACTCAGTTCTCTACTACGTCCTGAAGAAAGCACTCAAGATGTTAGCTCCCGCAACCCCGCACCTAGCTGAGATACTCTGGCAGAAGTTCTTCAGATATTATGATAAATCATTAGAGGAAAGCATACACTTAAGCAGTCTTGAGGAAGTAGATGAAGAGTTCGTGAATCCCGAGCTAGAGGAAGCATTCGAGGAGGTTTTCAAGGCTTTCAGCGCTGTTGCAGCTCTAAGAAACTCACTAGGTCTGAAACTCAGATGGCCTGTGAGGACTGTCTACGTATCAGCTAAACAAGAAACTCTCGAGAAACTCAGAAAACTTAACGAGATACTCAAGTTCTTAAGTAACGCTAAAGAAGTAATTCTCACGGATAGTCTACCACCCGTGTGCGAGGAAAACGAGTACTCTACACTAACATCAGATGAGTTCGTTGTCTGCATGCCTAAGAAACTCGATAAAACACTACTTAACGAAGCACTCTCACGCGAATTAATTAGGAGAATCCAAGTAATGCGTAACAAAGCAAACCTATACGTAGATGAGTTCATAGAAGTAGCTATAGAAACCGAAGAA
>CALIBI010000030.1 GCA_938045815.1 uncultured Sulfolobales archaeon
CACCTCTCATAACGCCTCTATTCCTTACGTGGTTGTTATAATGTCTTAAAATCAGCACGTAATTAAGTGTTCTACTTACGCTTGACTCCTCACTAAGTTTCCTAGCTATGTTTTTAATAGACGTGAAAGGGCTGAGTTCGAGTTCTCTCACTATGTGTAAGTCTATCTCGTCATACCTTACCTTCTCTCCTAGGCTCTCTTTAGGGAGAGATTCTCTTGGGGATGACTTAATACGTGTCAATAGCTTGTCCCAACTCATCAGGAGCTTCCTAGTTGTTATGTCATAGTATTCTTTCAGGCTAGGCTTACTGTGTATTGTAGTAGGTAACACGTAAACTTCTCTGGCCTCAATACCTAGCTTAACGTACAGGGAAGTTAAGAAACTCTCGATAGTGTTTCTAGGCACCACGTATCTAAGGTAAGAACCCCAAGGCAGTACTGGTGCGTACTCTCTAAGCAAGCATTTAGGTAATTCAGTGATTTCGAGAAACTTATCAAATATTAAGATAACTTCAACCATGCCTAAGCGACTTACGTCTACGAGGCCTTGGAGTTCAAGCCCTCTCTGCTTCAAGGTCTTCATCATCTTCCACACGGTGGATGTGTGTAAATCCATTAAATCAGCTACTTCAGAAATTTCCGGTATATACTCAAAGCTCTGCAAATAATCTATAAAGTCTATGAGTGATGGATTAAGATACTTGCTAGGCTGGAGAAGATGAATTTCCCGAGACCAATACGTCTCGTCGTAGTTGTTCTGCCCACTCAAAACACCTACCCCTGAAGTATTGTCTTAAGGAGGTTTAAATGCTGGATTACCTAATATTTTATCACCAAGCAACAATAAAAATTATACGGATCTCTCTTCACTGAAGAATATCTTCCCTAAGTACTTTGGTGGTGCGAATCTCCGACGTAGTGGTGGGATTGCGGTAACTACTACAGGTATAAATACTGCAGCCGTAAATGGCAAGGCATAAACTATGAAGGGAGATATGCTTATTCCCCACAACACTATTAAAATGTCTTGAAGTACGTACGCGTACCTAATAAGAATAGCGAAGATCATAGAGGTAATTATTCCTACGATTGGGTGTCTGCCGGATGAAAGCGATATAGCGAAGGAAATCCAGCCGTAACCCATCCCTGAGTCTTCTTGCCAGTTCTTCCAGTGGAGTAGGAGGGAAAGTGAGGAAGCAAACCCTATCAAGACATATCCTAAGAAAGTAGCTACAATCCTTATTTTTAGGACGTTAATTCCTAGGGCTGAAGCTCCTGCAGGATTCTCACCCACAGCTCTTATTGCTGCTCCTAACTTAGTTCTAAAAATAAGCAAATGCATTAATACACCAATCACTATAGATAGTGTTAAGAAAGTCAAAACGACCTCAGGTACTGTACGGTAGGTATCAAGGCTTATCATCTCAGTTCTGACCTTCAGTGATACCGGGTACGCGAGGAATGACGCGAGACCGTAACCTACAAACTGTATTGAAAGCCCTATAGCACCGTGAGATATGGGAAGCTTCGTAGTCAAGAAAGCTACTAAAACCCCTAACAACCCTATCAAGAGCGACGTAATCAGTAAAGCTAGTGTAGGAATCAGTAAACCTTGTGGAGGATCTACTACAAGTTTCCTTATAGATTCCCCTACAAATACTAACATCACGTAAGCTACCGCTACACCTAACGTATACGCACCATCAATAGCTAAATTAAGAATACCGGATTTCTCGACAACGGAATTACCTAAGCTAGCTAGGTATAAGTAAACGAATATAGGTATCATAGCAAGTATTACACCAAATGCTCCTGTTAACGGGCTTATTATCATGTTAAGTATATCTTCCATCACTGCTCACCTCCTTATCTTATCCTTACCCTTATTGAGTAATCCGTTAGTATCCTTAGAACTACGTAGACTATTAGTATGGAACCTATAGGGATGTAAGTTAAAGCACCACCTGTCAATAATCCAGGTGAT
Organism: uncultured Sulfolobales archaeon; assembly: GCA_938045815.1. GTDB lineage: Archaea > Thermoproteota > Thermoprotei_A > Sulfolobales > NBVN01 > Zestomicrobium. The sequence goes on from CALIBI010000030.1 coordinate 1,985, forward strand.
ATCGCGTTAATCTCTAACTGAAGCATGCTACTCCCCTGGAATAGTGATGCTACTATGTAAGCATATATAGGAACGAGACGTGTATCAAGCATTGAGAGCCACGATACTAGTATAGCTATGTAGCCTAAGTTCATGGTGGGTGGGCTAACTACGTTAGTTATCTTTTCTAACTTACCTACACCTGGGCTAGCAAATATGGAGACTCCTGCGGCGCCCGCCAGCATCCCGCTTAAGAACATTGCAAGCAGTATGTATCTTCTCTCATCTACTCCTACAGATCTAAGAAGTTGTGGATTTGATCCGATTATTTTCAGTCTTAGTCCTATTGTTGTGTATCCGTACATCAGAATAACTGCAACGAAGAATACTGCTGCCATGACTAAATCCTGTATAGTGACTGACGTGCCACGAATGAGATCGAATAGTAGTGCTGAGTTCGCTTTATCTGTTCTGAAAAACTGTTTTGCTTGAACACTCAAACCTCTTAAAGTGTAAGAAGCTATGTGACTGAAGAGCTGGTATGCGACATAATTTAAGATAAGAGTGGTCGCTACCTCATCTATGTCTAGGTAAGCCTTAAGTACTGCAGGGATTAATGCCCATAACCCTCCTGCTAGCATGCCGAAAAGAATCATTAGTAATTTACCTAACGAAGGATCCATTAAAAGAATGGAGACAACTGGCGCGTAAGGACTTGCGTCAATAACTTCAACGCCAGGCATGCTCGCATAATTAGCTAACTCACCAGGACTCACATACATTGATTGAGCTGCGACGAATAGAGCTATGTAGCCCCCGGCAATCATACCCCATATCATCTGCCCCTCGGCACCTACATTCCAGATAGAGGCTCTGAAACTCAGCGTTAATGCTACACCTAACATAACTAGCAGGGCGAAATACCTTAATGTCTGAGGACTTTGGAATCCTGAGGCGATTCCTCTAATGAAGAGGTCAGGTGGAACACCAATAAGAGCAAATATAAGTAGGGACATCACTAGACCTATTAATATCGAGAGTACTGGTATCCCGATATAGTACAGATTAGAAGTCTTCACTCGCTTGACTACTATCAATCGCATCTTAACTCACCATAACTCTCTCAATCTCCTCTCTACTTGCTCCAGACTTAAAAACACCTACTATCGAGCCGGAATTCATAACCACAATTACGTCACTCATCTCCATAATCTCATCAAGATCTTCGGAAGCAATCACTGCACACATACCTTCGTTCACGGCTTTATTCACTATTAGTCTCCTAACGTAATGAGCTGACACCTCATCTAAACCTCTCGTCGGATTATAGGCTACTAAAGCAAGTTTAGATACTGTTAATTCTCTAGCTACCAGAACCTTCATTAAATTACCTCCAGACAATACCTTAGCTTTAGCACTTGTTGATGGAGTCACTATACTAAACTCCCTAACCAGGTTAGACGCAAGACTCTTGACGTTTCTCCAACTTATTAAGAACTTCGATAGTTTTGGATGTACCGCCACATTCTCCTCAATAGTGTTGTCTAAGGAAACACCTTTCTTAACAGGTTCATCAGGTATGTAACCTATTCCTAAGCGCCTAATTAGCGTGGAGCCCTTATTAGTAACGTTTATTTCGCTCCCGTTAATACGTAATTTTATAATACCTCTCTCAACCCTTCTTAATCCAGCTAACGCCTGAATAAGCTCTAGCTGACCATTACCAGCTACCCCAGCTACTCCTAGAATCTCTCCTTTACGAACACTGAAGGACACTCCTCTTACTGCGTATACACCGTAATCGCTCTTAACCCATAGATTTCTCACAGTTAGAGTTTCTGAACCTTCCCATGAGCTTAGCTTCCCATACCCATAAGAATTAAGTTGAGTGAGTCTCTCACCAAACATCATGTATCTGATTTGATCTATTGTTGTTTCACTAGTTTTTACAGTGCCTATTACTTCCCCCTTTCTAAGGACTGTTACCCTATCTGAGACTTCCATAGCTTCAGGTATTTTGTGGGTTACGAGTAATACAGTACCCCCTTTATCTTTAAAGGTTTTCATGAACTCATAAAGTTTTTCTTTTTCGGTTTGCGGTAGGAGCGTAGTTGCTTCATCGAAAGCTATTACTTTCGCGTCAAGTAGTAAGGCTCTTAGAATCTCGACCAGCTGTTTTTGTGTATAGCTCAGCTTCCAGACCTCCACGTCTGGGTCTATCCTCACACCGTACTCCTTCTCCTTCTCGGAAAGAAACTTAGAGACTTTCTTCACATTACTCATATAACCAAACTGACGTAAAGATAGTGATAAGTTCTCAGCAACAGTCAGTGAATCTATGAGTTGAGGGACTTGAGAAACAAGCACTAAGCCGTTCTTTACTGCATCCCGAGGAGATGTTATCACTACCTTCCTATCTTCAAAGAATAGGTCCCCCTTATCTGGTACATAAATACCGTATAGTATCTTCAGGAGTGTGGATTTACCGGCTCCGTTCTCACCGAGAATAGCGTGTATCTCCCCAGAAAATATGTCAAGGCTTACATTCTTTAAAGCTTCAACACCTGGGAAACGCTTCCACAAGTTGCGGACGGAAATAATAGGTCTTAAAAATGATAATTCTTCTTTCGAAGAAAAAAGGGATTGTGTTTTCATTTAAGACACCTAACTAGTTACGTCACCTTACTAACTATTTCGCCCTACCAACTATTCTCACGAAATCTGGGACCCAATCCATGGACCAGAGATCCGCGTGCCCGAGTCTGACGCCGGAAGCTACCGTAACTTTCTCTGTCGGTTTAACTATCTTGTACCCACTTAACGGACCCGTGAACGGGTCGAAAACTGGCGCTATAGGGTATTGGAAAGACGTCTTTCCTATAGTTATATTAATGGAAGTTACGTTTTCGTAAATGTGGCTGGTGGCTACTTGCTGGAAAGACATTAACATAGGCGCGTTTCTCATCTGTTCGTATCTAAGCCATATTAGATCGTAGACACTCATAGTTTTGCCTGACATCTTATCTGTCACCATGACTCCCTTAAGAGGAGCTTCAAACTTCGGGTTAATGTACATAATGCTGCCGTTAGGGAATACGTGAGCAGCCATCTCAACAGCTCCTGTGTTTAGGAGATACCAGTAATCAACGTTGATTAGATTAGTTGGTGTATAGATGCCTGCTTTGATCTTGCCTAGTATGTCAGCATATATTACCTCCCACCTGACTAACTGGCCACTAACAACTACGTCAGGACCGTAAACATACATGGGACTGTAGTGACTGAAGACATATATTTCTTTACCAAGCTTGTACTGTTCTTGAGCACACTCTATTATTGCTGTTGAGTCCTCAGTGAAAGCTATAACATCAACGCCATACTGAGTAACGAGAGTCTCGGCAGCTGATCTAGCTTTGGCAGGATCATACCAAGTACCAATCTCTATCACGTATAAGGTTACGTTAAGTCCTCTCTGCTCAGCAACTTCTTTAGCACCTATCGCGAAAGCGCTTAAGTGCCTCACGACCTCAGGAATCAGGAAAGCCGCAACATATCCTAACCTACCTGTCTTAGTTAAAGCACCTGCAGCCAGACCGTTAAGATAGTAGATCTGGTAAAAGTCAGCAAAGTAAGTACCCATATTCTTTTCTCGCAGGTAACCACTACAGTGCCAGAAGATCAAGTCAGGATGTTCTCGAGCTACATCACGAGTACCTTCCATATAACCGAAAGAGGTGGTGAAGAAGACATTATATCCTGCCCTTATCAAGTCTCTTAATTTATCAGCCACAGCAGCATTAGGAACTTTCTCGATGTATGTGGTTTCAAGCCAGTCTTTATAAAGCTCACTAACAACTATTTTTCCAAACTCGTGCATAAAGGTCCAGCCGAAATCTCCGATAGGGCCTACATAGATGAAGCCAGCCCTAATCCTCTCTGGAGGTGTGTAGGCAACGCTAAAACTCCAACAACTATAACAGCTATGCTATTAATATGTTTAGTTTAGGGGCCGAGCTCAAATTACACACCACATACAATAAATTTTAGAAAGCTTTTAAAAAACTATTTGATAAAGACATGTGAAATGATACCAGAAATTTCTAGGAAATCAAATAATAGGTGTAGTAACGAAATCTAAATAGAGTATTTCTCTAATAAATCATATTTACGTTAAGTATATCCTTGAAAAACTTCATATTTTTTACATGAACATTATAAATTAAGTTCATTCAGCGTGAAGAAATAGTGATGCTAATTACCGCTTCAGGACTTTGTTAGAGACGTAGGGAATACTCTGAACTATTGAAAACTGATGACTAGTTAGATTCATTAATATTAGGTTTACTTTTTATTGATAGAATTGATGCAAAACAGCATGAAGCATGTTTCCCTTAATTAGTTCTTGTTTGATTTAGTCCTTAAGGTTTTATTTGGTAGGTTAAGCTAATATACGGAATGTCATTAACTGTTTGGTGTGGTTAGGTGCGTGTGCTGGTAGTGTTGCTGAATAAGGATAATGCTGAGGGGTTGGGGAAAGCTCTTGAGTCCATAATTAATCAGTCTGGCGTGAGTATTTGTGTTGATTTTGATGTTTTAGTAGTTGATGGCTGGTCTACAGATGATTCTGAGTTAGTTGCTAGTAAATTCAGGGAGAGATTCGGGTGTATTAATTTCGTTAAGCAGAGGTTTAGGGGAGGGGTCGGGCAAGCTAGGGTGGAGGCAGTCAGGTATGCTATGGACTTAGGCTATGATTTGATTATTTGGGGTGATTCCGAGAATGTGTATTCTGAGAATTACGTAAGTAGTTTTTTGAAGTGTTTTGGTAGTAGAGAATCTTGTGATGTGTGTTCTGGATCTACGTACGTGAGAGATAGTTTTTGGGGTATGCTCTTCTACTGGTATCATGCGTATCACCACCTCTTCAAGCTTGTTTCCAGGAGGCATGCTCCAGGAAATAATAAAGCAGTTAAGATAAGCCTCTACAAGAAGCACATATATCCAGCTATCCCAAGAAGTGATGACTTCTTTTTCAGTCTCTCATTACATGGTAACGCCGAGTTCTGCCTATGTGAGGAGGCTTCCCTAGTAACGACAGTGCCTAAATCTTTGAGAGAGATTATTGCTTGGCAACGTAATAGGGTTAGGGGCTTGGTTGAAGGTTCTCTACTTACTGGGAAGAAACTCCCGCCCGACTTCATTCCCTGGCTCCTCTTCGCACTTTCACCACTCATAATATTAATCACGTACTCAATCACGATCTCTGAAGGACTAACCTCCCTAACGTCAATACCTGCTGAGGTCGTGCTCTTAGCGTATCTAGCCGGCCTAACCTACCTTACTATAAAGCTAGAGCTCCTAGCTAAGGAAAAATACTTACGGTACAGACCTCTTCAAGGGTTTCTCGGTCTTTTAGGTATGTATCTACACTCAATATTTACGACGTATTACACACTCAAATTCACGAACACTCTTAAATACCGCATCAACGAAATCAAGGAACGTGATAAGCAGGTCAAGGAGTACTTCGGTTTCACAGCATGAACTCTTGAAAACGATCTTTCCCCGAAGCGATAAGAAATTATTTATTTGTTGGTGTACTAGATTTGGGTGCTTAGGTTGGAGTATTGTGAGTTTGAGAGTAGCTTAAGTAACGAGTTGCTAAAGTATGTTAAAGCTGTTGTGAATATCGTAAAGCTCAGTAATGAGGGTATTAAGCTTCTTGAGGAGTTCAGAACCGCTGAAGCTATGGAGACTTTCACTAAGGGCATACATGAAGACACGATAGCAGACGAGATGAGGCGTAACTTACTGATTAAGTTGCAGGATTTGCACCCGGGCTTTATGAGGGAGAGAACATCAACACTCCTCAGGAGGCTTGACTTAATAGCTGAGCAATCTAAAGAGGTTGCTAGAAACATGACTTTATTTCCGTACTTGGAATTACCTGGCGAGATAAAGAATACTATCAACGAGCTTTCTGGGAAAGCTTATGAGTCGGTTTCGAGACTCTACGAAATAACTTCACTATTAATTAATCACAAATACAATGAAGTCGTGGAAGAAGCATATAAGGTTGAAATAACAGAGGAAGACGCTGATAAGATTTTGGTTAGAGGACGCCAACTACTAGTTAAGTACGGGTCCGTAATAAGGAATCCAGCAATAATACTCATGGTTGATAAGCTTATTGAAGCACTTGAGGGGATAACGGATTTCGCTGAGGACGCGAGTGATTATTTGAGAACGTTAGCGATCTACTGTAGAGGTCTTAAGTGATTTTCGCTATTAACCCATACGAAATATAAGATATTACTACACAAGCAGGTGTTGTTAGAGCCCACACTGTCAACATCTTCCTCACGATCCTCATATTAACGGCACTATAGCCTTCCGCTAAGCTAGCTCCAACTATGCTTCCGGTTACAGCCATCGTGGTTGCTGCGGGCACTCCTAACTCTGCTAATACTAACGTAGTTAATGATGTTGAGAGATACGTTATTACGGCTGTAGAATAGTTGAGTGTAGCTAGCTCCTCACCCAGAGTACCTACGACTCTCCTACCCCAGGAAATTATCCCGAGAGAGATGAGTAAGCCGCTAAAGACTAACAGAATCGATAGTGTGTCATCATTAGCGAATCCTAACTCATTCGTTAGTATCATGAGTAGTGGCCCTGCAGTAATACCGGCATGGCTCGCGCCGTAAGCTAGCGACATTAAGGTAAGTATTAAGACTGAGAAAATTTTTCTGTGGAGATAAATCTTCTCATACAGGTTACTAGATTTTTCATCTACGTACACCTTACTCACGACTAACAATGATGTGCTTAAAACTAGTGCTGTTAGTATGCCTAGTATAGCACCTAAAAGTTTACTTAGCATGAGGTACGTGGAGAGAGCTGATACTAGGAAGAGTGAGAGTAGGGTGGCTGGTGAGGTTGTTTCAGGATCTTCTAAGTAGTTAGCTAGGAACTTCTTAATTAAGAAGGAGATAATACCTGAGAGAGGTATCGTAAAGAACCTGAGAACATATATCGTAATGACTTGCTGCCACATAATTATGCTTGGATTCACTGAGATACCGAAACCTATGAGACCTGCTAAGACAGTCTCATTTACTGAGACAGGTACTTTAAGTAGTGAAGCGGTTAATACCCAGGAACCTGCGGCAAACATCGCTACCAGCATACCTGTAGTGAGTAAAGACGTAGGCATTGATCTCGCATCAATAATTCCCGTACTAAGAACCCAAGCTACGTTAGATCCAAGCATTACGGATCCGAACACGACGAAGACTGAAGTTATTATGAGTGCTTTATTCAGCTTAATTATTTTAGCTCCTACTACAGCTGCTACTATGTTAGCGGCGTTGTTAGAGCCAGCGCTCCAAGCAAGAAAAACCGCAATAGCTAGCGAGCATGTTAGTAAGACAGTGATCGTTTCAGGCACCTTAGAAGTTATTCCTCACGATCACTATTTAAGTTTTTCAAGAGAATTTCTTGAGAGCTTTGCGTGCTTCTCCCTTAAAACGAGTCTTGTGGTATCATTTTGGAGGTGTCGTGATATAGTAGTTACTTCGCGTTTGCCAGGCTTTCATAAACTAACTCTGAGTGAGAGGGTTGAGAAGCTTAAAGATTTAGCAAACCTAAGTGATGATGATGTGAGACTCTTACTTAAGGAGGGCACCTTACCTCTCGAAATAGCTGACAAGATGATAGAGAACGTCGTAGGTACTCTCTCATTACCGTTAGGTATAGCTACTAACTTCTTAATCAATGGTAAGGAATACTTAATTCCTATGGCTATAGAGGAACCTTCCGTAGTTGCGGCAGCTTCTAACGCTGCTAGGATGCTTAGAGAGGGTGGAGGTATTAAAGCACAAGCTACAGAGTCACTCATGATAGCTCAGATACAGCTAGTAGGTGTTGCGGCACCTCATAGTGTGAAGTACTTAATATACGAGCGTAAGGAAGAGATAAAAGAAATAGCTAACGCGACAAACCCCTTACTAATTAGTCTAGGAGGTGGAGTGAGAGATGTTGAGGTCTACGTGATTGAGTCTCCTGCAGGTCCGATGGTAATAACAAACCTCATAGTGGATGTTAAGGACGCTATGGGTGCTAACACGGTCAACACTATGGCTGAGAAGGTCGCTCCACACATAGAGAAATGGACTGGAGGTAAGGTCTACTTAAGGATTGTGTCTAACTTAGCTGACAGAAGATTAGTCCGTGCTTGGGGTAAGGTACCTAAAGACGTTCTTGGGGGAGAAGAAGTAGTTGACGGGATAGTGTATGCTTGGGCTTTCGCTTCCGCAGATCCCTACAGAGCCGCAACACATAATAAAGGAATAATGAATGGAGTGATTGCTGTTGCTCTCGCGACAGGACAAGATACTAGAGCTTTAGAAGCTGGTGCTCACGCATACGCTGCTAGATCAGGAAAATACACATCACTAAGTGTTTGGGAGAAAGACGAGAACGGTGACTTGGTAGGCTTCCTAGAAATGCCTATGGCTGTAGGCCTTATAGGAGGAGCTGTTAAGGTAAACCCAATAGCACAGTTAAGTCTAAAGATTCTAGGTGTTAAAACCGCTAAAGAACTAGCTGAGATTATGGGTGCTGTCGGGCTAGCTCAAAACCTAGCAGCTTTGAGAGCGCTGGCTACTGAAGGGATACAGAAAGGACACATGAAGTTGCATGCAAGAAATATTGCCATAACCGCTGGAGCTAGGGGGTCAGAAATAGACATAGTAGTTCAGGAAATGATTAAGAGAGAGGCTATAAGACTAGACGTAGCTAAAGAAATACTAGAATCAATTAGGAGGAAGAAATGAAAACTAATCTAAGGTTAAACTGAATCCAACTAGTAATTTTTCGTTACGGGTAGAACCAGCTACGCATTGCTTGTATGTTTTATTAACCGAGTTAATGTAAAAATTTAGGATATAGAGGTTGATAAGTGGGTGGTGTCTAAGGAAGAGTCACGTAGGAGATATGTTGAGGGTGCTATCATATCAGCACTACGTCTCTACAGGCACTGGAGGAAGAGAGGCTTAACGAAGAGTGAGGCTTTCAAGCGCTCAGTTAAGCAAGCTCTAGGTATGATGGAGGTTAGTGGTCTTTCTAAGGAGGAAGTAATTGATGTTCTAGAAGACTTTAGGAGAATACTAGATGAAGTCAAGAACGAGTTGTTAAACCAAACACTTAACTATAAAAACGAGAAATCTGAAGTAAGTAATAGGTGATTGTTGAGTCATGGTACTACCCCCTATAAAGGGGCTGCTTCTCAGAGTTTTCTTTGAGTCAGCTGACGGAGGCTACTATTCTCCGATCTTCGGGAAATGCTATGAGGTCTTACCGGTACCTGAGCCGATAAGAAGCGATGTTGACGTGTCAGCGATTCAGAGATTCCAGTACTCAAACATAGCGAGTAGGTGCGGGGACCACCCACTAAGTAAGTACATACCCTACGATTACGTCTTGATAGGTGGGTCAAGCCATCACGTAAGCAGAGTTGTTGCGCACTGGGATCCAAGATTTGATATAGGAGTTTACGCTGACTACTGGCGAACTATTGGTGGGAGAATACCTAAAGACTTCAAAGACTGTGAGAACTGCTACATATTTTTTGCTGCAGGCTTGGCTAAATACCCCCCAGGGTTCTTTGACGTTAAGAAAGGCTTCACCGAGATTAGGAAAACCTTCCTCAAGTCCGATAGAGGGATATACGTAGTAGGCTATATGAAGGTAGATGAGATCGCGGACTTAACAGAAATATCTGAGGAGCTAAGCTTAAGAAAGAGTAGGTATACTCTGAGGGAAGTGTGGGAAGAAGCTATAGCTAGGTACGGAAGTAAGATAAAAGAGATACCACATCTTTTAAGACCCGCTGACCTACCAACGATAGTGTTAAGTAGCGAAGGCAATTACAAACTCTTCAAAGAACCAATACCTTTAATAGAGTGGGTAGAAGGCTACAAATTATTAAGTGATGTCTCTTTTGTTTTCGGGATTAAAACATTTGAAGACCGTATCAAGTACAAGGTATACGCGGAGGAAGAACTAAAAGAAGTCCTAAAAACTTTAGAGAAAGAAAAACTTATCTGAAATATCTCTCAAATTAATTCGGAGATTTTCAGACCCTCTTAGGAGAAGTTCACTTGCCGAAAAGGTAGGCTGTACTGAACCATTTTGAAGCCTTCCCATAATCTCCTAACCACTAATTCTTATCACTACTCTCAACGATAGTCCTATCATAGAACCACTCAAGTGGAGTATCTGAGAATCTCAAGTAATTCACTCACTTACGAACACCATCACCAATTGATTCAGTTCCCGGCAGGCATCCCCTGTTTCCGAAACAACTACACCGCCATCCGGAGTTTTCTCTATCCCCCCAGCTTCTCATGAATTTCCTTCAACGCCCCCGTCATGTTTATTGGGGTGAGGTTCTTAACTAATTCTTCAGACCTGACTATTATTGTTCCGTATTCTTCGATTATTGCTAGCGGGTTTTTAGCGTTTTCAAGAACGCGTCATAATAATCATAACTACGTGATACGTAATAATCTGAAGAAGAAAAACGACGTTAGATATGCAGACATTACCACGCTCACATAACCCTTGTACTCAAGCATTGCGAGAATCTTCCTAGCACTCATTCCAGGTTTATTCCTAATTCTTCAAGTGTTTCTGTCCAGTATTTAGAGGTTTTAAAGTGTGGTTAGAAAATATGTTGGTGTGTATATTGTCTGCGTACAGAATGCTGAGAGGTCTTGAGAGAACCATAGTGCTCGCGATAAATTACCCGCCTCCAGACATAACTAGGTTAAATACTTTGCTTGACAGGGTTTATGAGTACGTGTCTGGTGTTAAAATAGGCTTACCTTACGTGCTTAGGTATGGTCTCAAAAACTTGAGTAACCTAATCAATAGGTATAAAGACAAGTATTACTTCATCGCTGACCTGAAGCTAGCTGATATCGCTGACGTTATGTTGCCCGTGGTGGATGAGCTTTCTGAGACAGGTTTCCAGGGTGTTGTGTCTCACGCTTTTGTTGGGTATAAAGGAGCTTTAGAACCTCTCTCCCTGCGGGTTAAGGAGTTAGGTATGGATCTATTCCTGCAGGTATCTCTGCCTCATGAGGGAGCTGGAGAAGTTATTGATAAGTCTTACCACCTGATTAAGAACGTGCTGAATCTGACAGACGCTTCAGGGCTAATAGTGCCTGCCAGCAAGGGTCTCATTATTAGGGAAATTAGGTCTAGTTTTGGTAAGAGACACGTGATTCTAGCCTCAGGTATTCTTAGGATGGGCGCGAAACCTGGCGAAGGTATTTGTTCCGGTGCTGACGCAGAGGTAGTTGGGAGAGCAATAACTCTCTCAACAGATCTTGAAAATGCTACTAGAGAAATAATCACTTCTCAGAGAACATACATAGAGAGCAGAAAAAGTGAATGTATTAATACGAGAGTATCCTTATAACTTAGCAAAACAACTTGAAATAGAGGTAGTAAAATGGTAACTAAGGTAAAGGTACTGAAAGAATATGAGAGTAGAGATAAGCACTTACTCATAGGCTTGCCGGGAATGGGTAGAGTTGGCTACGCCTCAGTAAACTACATACTAGAAAAGATTGGAGGTGAATTAGTTGCAGAACTCTACTCAACAACATTTCCTTCACAGCTAGTTGTTAATAGGAAGGGGGTCTCAACACTTTTCACAGGTCGCTTATACGAGGTTGATAACTTCTTAGTATTCACCGGAGAGACACAACCTCAGAATCCGGACGGACAACACGAGATATGTGTTGAGTTATTAAACCATGTAGTAAGTAGGGGGGAGCCCGCTTCACTCATCGCTACCGCCGCCTACGTAGTTCCTGAGTACAATGACTTGAGAAGGGTTTTCGTAGCAGGAAACGATGAGAACTTACTAGCTGAGTTAAGCAAGCTAGGTGGCAGCATCCTTGAGGAGGGGGTCATAACAGGTGTTAACGGCATAATAGTTGGGTGGGCTTCCTACTACGGTATTAGGGCTGCTGTTATGTTGGGTGAGACTTGGTCAACTATAGTTGAGTTTAACGAAGTTGATTTCAGGGCTGTTAAGTCTGTTGTAGACCTACTTAAGAATTACCTGAAAATCAGAATCTCCACTGAAGACTTGTTGAGTCAAGCAGAAGTTATTGAGTCCAGGATTAAAGCAGCAATCTCTCAAGTAAGTAAACTCATGGGTAAGGGTGCTGAGAGGAGAGAATCTAGAGAGATAATGTAAAACTATTCCTTCAAACCCGCTCTCGGCAGAGGTCCTTAGTTATAAGAGTTAGTCTAAAATATCTTGGGTGAGGTATTCATGAGAATTTGTGCTGGTACTAAGAATCCTTCAAAACTGGAAGGCATAAAACAAGCTTTTAGTGAAGTCTTTAAGATTGAGGATATAGAGCTAGTGAGTGTTGAACCTACAAACTTAAAACCTCAGCCTATAGGACTTAACGAGATTCTTGAGGGAGCTTTAAGAAGAGTTCATGCATCATTATCGCGTAAGGACTGTGATTTCTACGTAGGTGTTGAGGCCGGAGTGATAGAAGTAATGCCTAACACGTACGTCGACATACAGGTAACCATAATTAGGGACTTAAGAGGTCATCAAGCAGTAGGTTTCTCGCCAGGATTTCAAGTACCGAACAAGTTAATGGAGTTAATTGCTAGAAACGAGGTTAAGGAGTTAGAAGAAGCTGTCGCTAAAATCTATAATATTGTAGATATTGGTGAGCGTGAGGGGATTATCTACTTACTCTCTAAAGGATTGATGAACAGAACTTACTTGACCCGATTATCTGTTCTAATGGCTCTGTTAAGATGGATAAATGAAGAAACATATAATCATGACGTAGGGATTTCATGAAGCATAAATCACGTGAGACTTTAAGGCGGTTTCAGGTATCTCACTCTTAAACGAAAATATCGAGTTTCTTTACCTAATTCGATAGCTAATGGAAATTTTTCACAGTAAAACATCAGCAATTAATGTTTCTAAGCAAGGAGTCACGTCAGACTTCAAGATATCTGTTATTCATGCTATTTTGTTGCTGCGCGATATAGAAGGGATAGGTCAAGAACGAAGAACAGGATCGATAAGACATCAAGTACTTCGCTTTGAACCCCAATCCAGAAAACATCTGGGTGTGTGGGAAACTCTGCAGTGAGCTAGTGCCAAATAGTGAATATGCTCAAAATAATAAGCGTAGCCGAGATAACACCATGCAACAAAGAAGTTAAGGAGCTTAACGGTTTGATTATCACCAAATTATCCGCTGTATATTACCAAAAAGAAATAAATACTAGATTTATTTTAGCCAGCCTTCTTCTCTTAAAAGACATTAAATGAAATTTTAAACATTTAGATAGAAAGGGATTTTGGTTTATTTGATAGTTAGCAGCGTGGAATGTTTTCCATATAGGTTTGGTTTAGAACTGTTTCCTAAAGATGTTGCTACTTTCAATAGTTTTGAACGTCATCGCGTTGAAGGTGTCTAGAAAAGTTAGAGCGACTATATTTTTGTGTCCTTTCCCGTATCCTACGTGTTAGCCACGGCATATATCTACTGAAAGAATTTGGTGCATTTCAATCCGTTTATATGTATTCGACTCTTATTGATAAGCGGGTATCTAGGAGAACCGGTCTTACAGAACTTCCTGGACTACCAACACTTCTTTCAGCAAGCGGTTGGCAGTGTAGGGAAGGCCTCTATTCCAATCGAAAAGTACTTCATAAGATTGCGTCTCGACCGTGTCTGCAAGTGGCAAGGTCTTTGGATCTTACTCTACCCTCGCATAATTACTAGGTTTTGCGTATGTGTTTCCCCCAACATGAAGCAACACCTCAGCATCTTCAGTAAAGATATTCCCTCTGAAGTATCTCTCATCCACGTAGACTTTAAGACCTTTAAACACCATTAATGAATGGTCCCTGAAGGGTAGTTCATTAATTAGTATACCCTCAACGTAGGCTAGAGCGTCTTTTATATGTGGAACTCTCACGATAGAAGAACTCTCAAGCTCGAAACCTAGCTCGACTAGCTTATTTTTTAATTCTCTACCTGAGATGCTGCCCGCGCGATGAACCTTCTCGACAGATCTGAACGGCATTATGTTTAGAGTAACCTCCTTGGTTTCCTTGATGTAGCTATACGTTAGTCTTTCAGGACTTAAAGATACTGAGAAGATGAATGGATCAACGTTTACTGGCATAAACCACGAGACACTGCAGCCGTTGATTTCTCCAGTTCTCGACATACCTATAATGACTGACACGGGTCTTGGGTGCATAATCCTAGCTACGTACTTGCTTAAAACCAAGCTAACACCTCACACATCCTTAAAGAGCTTTGTGCATACATCGCATGAGCTCTTCTTAACTCCTCCCTCAATAAGTGAGTGGTACTCGCATAAGTGTTTCCCGCGAAGTAGCTCCACAGCTAGCTTACTAACAGCCAACTCCAAATCCTCACCACTTAAGTTTTTCTTCTCAATCTCATTAATCAAGTCTCTAATCCTAGTTTCAGCGAATTGTATGTTGCTTAAGTCTATACTCAGTTTTTTCTGTTTTGAAACATACTTAGAAACTGAAGACTGGGAAATACCCAACAACTTAGAAATCAATAACTGATTATACCCATACTCAGAATACAGGATTTTTATGATTCTTCTCTTAATAGCGGGAATAACGTACCTGCTGGCAAAATCGAATACCCCTACCTTAATCATTATAACACCAAAATTATTAACGACACACTCACTTATAACTTAGTAGGTGCTAGTAACTACTTAATTACAATATTTTAACTTTGTTAACGTATAATTATAAGGTGCTGATAATGAGTAATAGCGTGAGAGAGAAAGTAATTGAAACACTGAAGAGTATTTACGACCCAGAAATACCAATCAATATATGGGATTTAGGGCTCGTGTATGACGTAAGAGTTAGTGAGGAGGGAGACGTCTACGTCTTAATGACCTTGACGGCGCCTGGATGCCCCCTAGCAAACGCGTTAGCGGTAGCTGTAGAAGATGCTATAAGAAGTATTGATGGTGTGAGGAACGTTACTGTGGAACTGACTTTCGACCCGCCATGGGATCCTAGAAGAATGACGCAGGAAGGTAGAGAGTTGTTTAAGAAGCTATATGGCTACGACATACTAGAATACTGGAAGAGTATTTATGGAGAGAACCTATGACCTAAGAGTAGGTTTGAGCTAGAAAAGAAAACTACACTTGCGGAAGATCTGACGTCGTGGATTCCTGCTTTATAGGAGGCTTCCAAGTAAGTCCTAGTATACCGCCAATTAACCCTAATATGAATCCTATGAAGAACCCGCCACCCACTGTGAAGAGACTTATGATTGAGAAGACCAGCACTAAGATGGAACCAATCTTTACTTTTTGGGGTGTGCCCGAGTAAATCATGACTGCTCCTACGATAATTAAGACACCAAAAATCAAGCCTAAGATACCCAAAACTCTGATCAAAGCCTCTATCACTTCTAGAAAGACTATTCCTAGCCCCTCACCACCCAGGCTTAACAACTCCACGCTAACTAATATGAATAGAGATGTTAAAAGCACTAATATTCCGCTAATTAATGATAGAACGAAGGCTGCGACGGGTTTTTCACTCATGAACTATACACCACAAGTAATTATTGTTGCTAACTTAATAAAGCTTTAGAAAAGGAAATTAAAGTTGTTAATTTAGTCTTATTCCCTTAAACAGGGATTTAGGTACTTAAAAGATTCTGTACTTTCTCTTTATAGTATTCGAGAGCTTCTCTCACGTAGTCTTCACTTATATTACCGAAAGGTGTCGGGGTTTCGAAGATTCTTTTAGGAGGTTTAAGATCTTCTAGTTTGTATCCGAGTCTTATCTTGAGCTTGAGTTTTTCTTTATAGATCTCGTGACCGAGTTTCTTTAAATCTTCCTCACTCATCTTTATCCCTAGAGGTTCGAGAGCTTTTAT
>CALIBI010000031.1 GCA_938045815.1 uncultured Sulfolobales archaeon
GCTTAAGTTAATTGTGGTTGAATACAATGACAAATATTGATACTGGGTCAGAGTCTCTTATTAGTAAGTGGCTTGAAGCTAAGGAATTCTTGGTTGTCGGGAAGAATGTGTCTAGGGTTGACGCGTTAAGTAAGGCTTTAGGTACAGCTAAATACACTGAGGATTATTTAATGAGTGAAGCACTCTTTATTAAGCAGGTTTTAAGCTCTGAACCTCATGCGATTATCAAAAGTATTGACGTGTCTGGAGCTTTAAGCGTACCAGGAGTTAATCAAGTATTTACTGCGAGAGATATTCCGGGAGTTAATCAAGTTGGTTACGCGTTACCTGATCAACCATTGCTTGCGGAGAAGAAGGTCAGGTATGTTGGTGAGGTAGTAGCTCTTGTTGTCGCGACTGATTACGATAAAGCTTTGAGAGCTGCTGAAGAAGTTAAGGTAGATTATGAGCCGCTACCCCACATTCTAGATCCTTTAGAAGCTCTGGAGAGGATGGATGTGTTAATACATGAGGAAGCAGGCTCCAACATAGCTTTCAGAACAAAAGTTAGGAAAGGCGATATCGTTGATGGTTTCAGTAAATCAGATGTCATAGTAGAGAATGAGTATAGGACACATCATCAAGACCACATATACCTAGAGACTGAGGCAGCACTAGCTATACCTGATATAGAGGGGAGAATAACGATCATAGGAGGTATTCAGTACCCGCATCTAGCAAGAGACATAACTGCTAAAGTTCTCGGGGTTCCTGCAAGCTACGTTAAGGTGATAGTTCCTTACGTGGGGGGAGGTTTCGGGGGCAAAGACGATGAGGGTCCTTTAGCGGCAGCTAAAGCAGGTCTAGTAGCTTACTTAACTAGGAAGCCCGCGTTCGTTCTGTATAGTAGGGAAGAATCAATAATTATTCACCCGAAGAGAGAGGCCGCAATAATAAGGTATAAGAGTGGTGCTAGTAGTGAGGGTAAGCTGCAAGCGATTGATGTAACAATAATTCATGACACGGGCGCGTACGCTAATAGGTCACCCTTCATATTATGGAGAGCTACGATGCATTCTTCAGGCCCCTACGAAGTACCTAACGCTAAAGTAGATGGGTATGCTGTCTACACCAACAAGGTTTATGAGGGTTCTTTCAGAGCTTTCGGTAACGCGTCAATACAGTTCGCTGTTGAAAGACAGATGGACCAGTTAGCTGAGAAGCTAGGTATGGATCCTATAGAGTTCAGACTAAAGAATATCTTAGAACCCGGCAAGTATACGGTGACGGGCCAGCTTCTCGATCACTCTGTAGGTATAGGTGATGCCATAAGAAAGTTAGCGGAAGTAACGGAATGGAGGAAGAAACGCGAGGAGTATAGGAAGTTTAACGAGACGAGTAATAGGTTCAAGAGAGGTATAGGTATAGGTGTTGCGTGGCACGGCATAAGCACATCTAGAGGAGTTCCGGATTGGTCTAACTCATACATTAAGATAGAGAAAGACGGGTCTGTAACAGTGTATACCGGAATTACTGAGATTGGTCAGGGGTCTCCTACCTCCTCGCACGTGCAGATAGTTTGTGAGTTGCTTGGTGTTTCACCAGATCATGTTAAGGTGATTTTCGGAGGTACTGATGCTCCTGATTCTGGAGCTACACACGCTTCAAGAGGGACAAGTATTGGTGGTATAGGGGTTTTAGTAGCTGCGGCAAAACTTAGGGAGAGACTAGTTTCTCTCGCTGCTAGCATGCTTAACACGAGTTCTGAGGAGGTGGTTTTAAGAGATGAGAAAGCATTAATTAAAAGTGATCCTTCAAAATACGTAGGCTGGAAAGACCTCATTAAGGAAGCTATGTCTAGAGGAGTTGAGTTAAGCGTGACTGGGTACTTCTTCCTACCTAAAGGAAGGTTTGATGATACGATAGGTCAGGGATTTGCTTACCCCGCATACAGCTATATCTCAGTAGTGAGTGAGGTTGAGGTAGATACGTGGACAGGGCAAGTCAGGGTGCTTAAGGTATGGCCTGCTTTAGCTGCCGGAAGAATAATAAATCCACAGCAGGTTGAGGGACAGGTTGAGGGCGCTGTTGTTCAAGGCATGGGTTACGTCCTAATGGAGCATCTAGTGTTTGATGAGAAAGGCAGGATATTGAATCCTGACTTAACAGATTACGTCATACCAACGATAAGAGATATTCCTGAGATAGCTAAGCCTATCTACGTGGAAGACGTCTTTAAGTACGGTCCCTTCGGTGCTAAGGGTGTTGGTGAGATGGCCTTAATACCTATGCCGGCCACTCTCTCTAACGCTGTAGCTAACGCATTAGGAGTAAACATAACTAGACTGCCTCTAACGCATGAGAATATTCTTAAGTTCTTAGGTGTGGTGAGGGGGTGAAGCTACGTGTTCTATAAGTTGCCTGAGATAGAATACATACGTGTTTCAGAACTTGATGAAGTTTTAAGTCTCTTGAGTAGGAAGGAAGACGTGAAGGTGTTGGCAGGAGGGACAGACCTAGTAATTGATATGAAGATAGGTAGGTACAAGCCGAAAACAGTAATAGATATCTCAGGAATCAAGAGCCTGAGATACATAGTTGATGAAGGCGATAAGATTAGGATAGGCGCGTTAACCAGGATGCAGGATATAATCGAGTCTCCAGTCATTAGAGAGAAGCTACCAGTACTTGCTGAGGCTGTCTCAATGCTAGGTTCTTGGCAGATTAGGAATATGGCTACTGTTGGTGGTAATTTGTGTAGTGCTTCTCCTGCTGCTGACTCAGCACCACCACTCCTAGTACACGAAGCAAAAATAAAACTAACAAGCATAGAAGGAACAAGAGAAATACCAATAACAGAATTCTTCACAGGACCTAGGAAAACCGTAATGCATAAGATCGAATTACTCCACGAAATAATAGTACCATATGATGAGGACTTTGCCAGGACGTATTCTTACGCTAAACTAGGTAGGAGAAACTCCTTCACTCTCTCGGTAGTAGCTGTAGCTACAGTTCTTAAAGTGAGGGGGAGGAGGTTTGAGGACGTGAGAATAGCTCTAAATGCTGTTGCTCCAACACCCGTGAGAGCTAGGAGTGTTGAGTCATTTTTGAGGGGCAAGGAGATAGGTGAAGAAGTTATTGAGGAGGCTTCAGAGCTCGTAGTAAATGATATATCGCCTATAAGTGACGTCAGAGCTTCGGCAGAGTATAGGAGACATGTTTCTATGGTTTTAGTTAGAGATACTTTACTAAAGGCTCTAGAGAAATCAGGTGTGAAGGAGGTGAGTAAGTAAGTGTTGGTAAAGTTTAGATTAAATGGAAAGGATGTTGAAGTAGATGTATATCCTAATGAGATTCTTCTCGATACGCTACGTCTGAAACTAGGTGTGAGAAGCGTTAAGAGAGGGTGTGAGAGAGGAGAGTGCGGAACATGCACGATCTTACTTAACGGCAGTCCCGTAAACTCCTGCTTAATCCTAACACCGCATGTGGAGGGAGCAGAAGTAATAACTGTCGAGGGTCTTGAGAAAGACTCAAAATTCAAAGAACTCGTTAATAATTTCGTTAATGAGGGTGCAATACAGTGTGGTTTCTGCACGCCAGGCTTCTTACTCACTGCTTACACGGCTATAATCAATCAGAAGATTAAGACTGTAGACGACGTTAAGAAGAGTTTAGAAGGTAATTTATGTAGGTGTACGGGCTACGTAAAAATAATAGAAGCAGTAGCTAAGACCGCACTCAAGTAAGACTAAGCAGACACAGTAAGGAATTTTTTAATTAAGGACCTCTTTAATTCTTTGAAGTTACACATAAATACTTTTATCGAGATCATATCTTGGTGTATTGTATTGAGTATTGAAAGAGAAGTATACAACGATATCCAGACTAACGGTATAATAGGACCTCACACTAAGATGATTGGTCCTGTTGCTGACGGCGGGAGAATAGTGTTTGTTACGTCTCCTGGTTGTTGGGGTCCCATGATAACACCTAGCATAAGAGGAGGTCATGAAGTCAACGTCCCGGTAGCGGTGGAGGGAGCTAGAGTAGGTGATGCTGTAGTCATTCGTGTGTTAAGTATTGAGGTTCTCTCTAAAGCTTCCTCCTCCGGTGTTGATGCGGTACGTCCAGGTAGTTACGTAGGTGATCCCTACGTAGCTAAGAAATGTCCTTCATGTAATGAGCCATGGCCTGAATACTATGTGGACGGCATAGGAGATAATGCTATTAAGTGTAAGAAGTGCGGGGTTCCAGTTTCACCGTTCACGATGGTTAACGGCTACACTATGGTGTTTGACCTAAGTTTAGGTGTAGGTATTACGGTCAGCAAGAGAATAGCTGAGGACATAGCTAAGAATGCAGCAGAATGGAGTGTCTTGCCTAGAAATTCTAAGCAAGTTCCTGTCTTGATATTAGGTAAGAGTGATATTGTTGGGTTAGCATCGAGAATGAAACCGTTCTTGGGTCAGTTAGGTAGTGTACCAGCTGTTGACATACCTGACTCACACAACGCAGGCGACTTTGGTTGGTTCCTCATTAATGCGCCACATCCCTACGCGATTACTAAGGAAGACTACGAGACTAAACTCACTGACGGACACCTAGACATAGACTCAGTCAGAGAGGGTGCGGTCTTAATAGTGCCTGTAAAGGTGGAGGGCGGGGGGATTTATGCGGGGGACGCTCACGCTATGCAGGGGGATGGTGAAGTAGCCGGGCACACAACAGACGTTACCGCTAAAAGCGTAATTGAGGTTTCAGTCATAAAGAACCTAGGACTAGACGGTCCTATACTAATCCCGCCTGAAGATGATCTACCACCTCTAGCCAAGCCTTGGAGGAAGGATGAGTGGGATCGTGTCTTGAGCTTAGCTAGGAGATTAAAGATAGAAGTAGAACCTGTAGCTCCTATACAAATAATAGGTTCTGGACCAACAATCAATGAAGCAGTAATGAGAGGCTTCGCAAGAGCTTCTAAACTGCTTGGAATGAGTGTTGAGGAGATAAGGAATAGAGTTACTATCAGCGGTGCGGTAGAGATAGGTCGCCTACCAGGTATAGCACAGATAACACTACAAGTTCCTTTAAGAATTCTAGAAAGACTAAGAATAGATAACATAGTAACAAGTCAGTACAGACTGCCTTTCTAATTAATTCATTGTCCTAACATAAATTAATGTAGGTTTTTAACTAAAGGTTTGATTCATTATCATTTCGTCCATCCTAACAGTTTTCTTAGAATTGGTAATGCGCTCTAGAACTAAATCTAATTAACTCACCATAGAGCATTCTGCATAGTCTTACCGTACTACAGAGTAATCTCAGGTAAACTAATTAATTTTTGCAATCATGCATACCCCCGAAGAAACCTCTTCAATAACTCTCATTAAGTAATTACTAAACAACTAAAGAGAATCACTAGCAAATCTGCACTAATAACTCAAATAAGCAATCTGTCATCAATTCCAGTGCCAGATCCAGTAGTAGCTAGGAGTCGAAAGAGGGTTAAACCATTAGGTGAGCCCCCGTCCCCGATAAACCCGCCACCTGGCTGCAGGTTCTATCCGCGATGTCCGCACTCTATGGATATATGTAAGGTTGAGGAGCCTTCCCTGATTGAGGCTGAACCGGGTAGCCAAGTTTCTTGCTGGCTCTACGCAAGATGACCTTGATGAAGCCTAAACTAATATTTTTAATAATGACTAAATCGTTACTTAGTGATCTGAGATGAACGTATTAGTTACTGGTGCTTCATCAGGTATTGGGAAAGCATTAAGTAGTGAGTTTTGTGCGGAGGGCGGTAACAGGGTTTTAGGTGTTGGGAGGAACATCAAAGGTCTTGAGGATGTTAAGAGTATGTATAGCGATTGCTTCGAATACTTGATTCTTGATTTAAGCAACATCGAGAATGTGAAATCCATAGTTGCTGAGGTCGCGAATAAGCTTGGTGTTTTAGATGTTTTAGTTAATAATGCTGGTTACGGTCTATATAAGAATCTACTTGAGATCGAAATTAACGAGATCATCAATATGACTCTGGTTAATTTTATTGTTCCGTTAGCTCTAGTAAGAGAACTCCAGCCCTACATGAAGAGCGGGTCCGTAGTGGTTAACATAATAACAGCAGGTATACATGTCTTGATGACTAAACTACCGTTGTATGGCGCTACTAAGATAGCACTACACTATGCTTCAGAAGCTCTACGTAGAGAGCTAGAAGTTAAGGGTATACACGTAGTTAATGTTTATCCAGGTTACGTAGAAACGAGTTTCCACGTTAGAGCCGGCATGAGTGAAGTTAGGAAAGGCCTAACTCCTGAGGAAGTAGCGAAACACGTAATCAAGTCTATTAAGTCAAGAAAGAAGCGAGTCTACGTACCAAGCTACCTAGAGATAGCGCGGGTTTTTCTAGGACCTCACTTACTAGCTTTATAAAGATTACTCACGCCTTACGTATGAATTCAACAGCCTCTTCTGGCCTAGAAAAATCCTTTCCTATCAAGTCGGTCTTCAAGTCTTCTCAGTAAGTCACTCACATACTTTCCTGGTTTCCTAGCTCTCATTAGGGAAGTTACTAACTGAACCACCCTAGCTCCAGCTAAGACGTATGAAGCTACATCACCCCAATACCTGACACCCCCCACAACTTATTATCTCCGCTCCGTATTCCCTGTAAGCGTCGTGAGCAGCTCTTAAACCTATGTAGAGTATTAGAACTCCAGAACACCCCATATTGCTGGAGGAAAGACTGTAAGTAGGTCTCTCAGGATTTATTGACCTACCCTAACAGAATTTATTAAGGTGAGAGCTCTCGCCCTCTTAAGAGCTTTCCCTACTAAATGAATTAAGTTATTCCTAACATCAACCCCCAACTTAGCTAACCTACATAGGAACTCACGAACCCTCAAAAACAACAGAATACTGGGTGAGCAACATAATTATGTTGTTGACTCATCTAAGTCTCCGAATTACTCAGGCTTACCTTCAAATCTCTATGGGGGTATGAAACTGCGAGGTCTAAGCTCATAATTTATATTACTGAGTAACTACTAAATAGCGAGGTGTGTACGTGTTGAGGAAGAAGACCCTGTTACTGGTTTTGATTAGCTTAGTTATTGCTAGTATCTTCGCAACTCCATTAACCATAATAAGAGCTGAGAGTACACCTTTAAACGTAATCATAGTGTGGCACTATCATCAGCCATGGTATTATGGCGAGAATGACTCTTACTTCATACTACCTTGGGTTAGGATGCATTCAGTCGGTAATTACTATAAGATGGCTTTAATTTTGAGTAAATACCCTGGAGTTAAGGCGACCTTCACCTTCTCTGGCTCACTCCTCCATCAATTAATAAGTGGCGTGAACGGTGTTATGGATGTAAGACAGGTAATATCTTGGAAAATCGTCAACGGAACTGCAACAACCATGGAGTTATTTGAGATGCTGAGAATACCGGGAGGTTTCTTCGACATTAATTGGGCCAATATCCTAGAAGCTTCACCCAGGTTTAAAGAATTGAGAAGTAAAGCGCAGGCAGCCTTCACAAAATATGCTGGTCTTCCGGAGGAAGAAATGATAAATAAGGTGGTTAGTGAGTTCACTAACCAAGACTTCATAGATTTAGCAACACTCTTCAACCTACTTTGGATAGACCCTGAAGTAGTATCTAGAGAGTACCCTGAACTCTCGCCACTAAGGGAGAGAGCTCTGAGCCAGACGAACCCATCCTTCACTAAGAGCGAGTTAGCTCTAGTTTTGAGTAAGCATGTAGAGATAATGAGCAAGGTAATACCGAAGTATAGAGAGTTACTTAATTCAGGTCAGGCAGAAATCATCCCAGTTCCTTACTCACACCCTATAGCCCCACTCTTAGCTGATTTAGGATGGTATGAAGATCTAGAAATACACGTTGAGAAAGCATTAAAACTATTTGAGACACACTTCAACTACATACCGAAAGGTATTTGGCCTGCTGAACAAGCAGTTAATGAGGAAGCACTGAGAATATTTAGTAAATATGGTATCTCGTGGTGTGTGACTGACAGAAACGTGCTTGAGTTAAGCGGTGTTGACGTAACTAAGCCAGAAAACTATCTAAGACCTTGGAGAATAGATTTCGGCACTACCTCCTTCTACGTGTTTTTCAGAGATCCTCATTTAAGCAATATGATGAGTTTCCAGTACTCAGGAATGGATACTGGCGCCGCTATTAATGACCTCAAGAATTACTTAATGAGCTTAGCTTCCGCTAGTACTGATGAGAGTAGGGTCTTAGTAGTAGCTCTTGACGGTGAGAATCCTTGGGAGAGTTACAGAAACTTCGGTGATGACTTCCTGAATTCTCTCTACGCCACCCTCAAAGAACTGCAGGAGCAGGGTATTATAATCACTAGAACTCCTAGCGAATACGTAAGACTCTACAAAGAGAGAATTCCACAATTACCATTAACTACTCAGAAGTATCTTGATTTAGCAGGCAAAGACATATCTCACATAACAACTTACGAGGCTCTACCTACTAGAGAAGTTTCGGCGAGAATAGCTGAGAGTTCTTGGAGTGGTAAAGACGCTAGATTAAATACTTGGATAGGCGATAAGCAAGAAAACATCGCTCTAATGTGGTTAGCTAAAGCCAGAAACGATGTAATGCTTAAACACGGCGTTACGAGCATTCGTGAGTTGGCTGAAGTGAATCCGTCAGCCACTGAAGCAATATTAAGGGCTGAAGCAAGTGACTGGAACTGGTGGTATGGTGGTGAATGGGGACCTGTAGGTAGATTTGACTTAGTCTATAAGTATTATCTGGCAGAGGCTTACAGGTCTTCAGGGCTTCAGCCACCACCATACTTAAATGCTACTTTTCTCCCGGACGGTATTCCCTCAGGATTGATTAACTCTCAGTCACCACCATCTCTTAAAACTAGACCAAAGAATTACGTAATACCTGATTCAGAGTTAGGTCGCGTGTTGGAGGTCGTAGTGGCGCATAAAGTTCTAGATAAGGTTATTCTAGGTGTTGATAGTGAGTACCTCTACGTGAATTTCAGGATTAACTTAACCACTAACACAGACTATTCTGTAGTTCTTTACTTAAGTAATCCTAGGAGGAGTTACTCGCCATGGGTTAGAGGGTATAACGTGTATCCAATGAACGCTACCAGAGATTTAGGTGTAGCCATAGCTAGCGCGGTAGTTATTAAGATTACGAGAGAATCTCTAGCAGACCCTTATGGTAGGGTAGCTATCATTTATCAAGCAAGCGGTGACGAGTCTTACTATCCTTCCTACGTTAATTACTACAATACGTTAATAGAAAACGATAAGGTCTTCGTAGCTTTAGGTATTAAGTGGCTTGATTTAGGTTTAGAGACAGGTGACGTGACCTACCTAGCAGTAGCACTCTACTCTGACGGGGTGTTAAGCGCGTACTCAAGCAGGTTAGGTAGTGTGTACTTCGTTAGAGTGCCGAGACCCCCAGTAGCTCCTGGAGCTAACGTAATAGTAGAGCTCACAGATCCTGAGAAAGATGATAAGGGTGCCGGAACGTATGTTTACCCTCTGAATAGAGTATTTGTGCCAGGAGTTTTCGATTTACTTAAGTTTAGTGTGCTCGATATCGGTGAGAAGTACCTCATAACCTTCGAAGTTAGAGAACTTGGAGGTAATCCGTGGGGAGGACCTAACGGCTTCAGCATGCAGTTCTTCCACGTCTACATAGACACTGACAACGTCCCGAGAAGTGGCAACGTAACTACTCTTGGTTTATGGGTTGAGATAGACCCAGAATATGCTTGGGAGACAGCTCTACTCATAGGTCCCGGATGGTCCGGTAGCAACAACGTTATATATCCTAACGGCACGAACATAGCTAATGCTATGAGTATTTACGCAGAACAGCCTAACAAGATCATAGCTGAAGTACCTAAGGAACTAATACCAGCAATTAAGCCTCCTAAAGAGTGGGGATGGGTAGTAGTGTTGACTTCATGGGACGGCTACGGAGCCAACAACATAAGATCCTTCGCTATAGATCCAGGTGAATGGAGCTTTGGCGTAGGAGCACAACACGCTATAGCAGTTGCTGCAGGAGTCATACCAAGAATAGTAGACTTACTAGCACCAACACCAGAACTACAATACAGCATGCTTTCCTCATATAGCGTAAACGTAGAAACACTGGAAGGAACTCCCGCCAAAATAAAGGGTGTCAGACCCGCCGTACAACTCCCTCAACCAACAATAACAGTCACTACCACAACAACTACCACGGAAATCTTAAGCACCACGTTTACGCAGACAGAAACAACGACAGTTCCTCAAACAATTACTGACTGGAACCTAGTAGCTTTAAGCGTAGTCACCACACTGATAGCTTCAGTCGTAGTGTTCCTGATACTCATCAGATTCTTCTTTAAGAAGAGATAAAACATATTAACATTTTTTACCCCTAAGTCAGAATATTTATTGAGGTGTCTCGCTTTGGGTAGGGCTATTAGTAAAACTATTGCCGTAGTTATTGGTGTCGTGATTTTGATTGCTGTTGTTGGTGTTTTGATCTACATGACTACTCAAGCACCACCAACACCAACGGAAACAACACCGACACCCACAACCACACCAACCACAACACCAACAGAAACTACGACACCTGTCGAGTATAAGTTAAAGTTTGGTGATGTGGAGGTCTTGGTTACTAGAGAGATTTATGAAGTAGCTCAGAAGGCTAGGAACCGGCAAATAGATGTCACGATTACTTTCTGGGTTTCTATGATGCCTTTCGAGGAGGAGGTGATTAGGAGCATAATTGAGAACTTTACTGCTGAATATCCTGGCATAAAAGTTAATCTAGTTCATCAAGACAGTATGAAGGATGTTTATCAAGCTCAGGTAGCTATCGGGAAAGGTCCCGACTTACTTACTTGGGCTCATGACTGGACCGGAGGTTTTGCTGATGCTAACATGATTGTGCCTCTAGATCAGTACTTGACGAGTGACATATTAAATCAATTTGTTCCCTCTGCGCTGAGGGCTGCGTCATATAACAACAAGATATGGGGATTGCCTTGGGCTGCTGAGACCGTCGCTCTTGTTTGCAATA
Source organism: uncultured Sulfolobales archaeon (assembly GCA_938045815.1). Lineage (GTDB taxonomy): Archaea > Thermoproteota > Thermoprotei_A > Sulfolobales > NBVN01 > Zestomicrobium. The sequence continues at coordinate 11,088 of CALIBI010000031.1, forward strand.
ACGCTCTAGTTAGTAAGATTCCTGAAAACTTTGATGAGTTGAAAAACATAATGCAGCAGTATTACAACCCTGGCGCAGGTAAGTACGGAATTTCATACCAGGTTGATTCTTACTTCATTTCCGCGTGGGCTCACGCTTTCGGAGGTTACTACTTTGATGATGCTACGGAGAGACCTGGAGTCAATTTAACTGAGACGGTGAGAGGGATAAGATTCTTCTACGAGAATATCTACGTGTACCTATATACAGGTGATTTAGGACATGATGCGCAGTTAAGACTCTTCTTAACTGGCGGAACACCATGCATAGTAACTGGACCTTGGGATATTAAGGCTATTAGGGATGCGGGCATAAACTTTACCGTAACACCACTACCTAAGATTTCCGAGACTGTGGTACCGAAGCCGTACTCGGGTGTTAAACTAATATGGCTAAACCCCAACTCCAAGAATAAGGAGGCTGCAGTACTCTTCGCTCTTTGGTTCACCTTAAATAATAAGGTCATACAGAAACTTGCTGAGGAGGCTGGCTTCGTTCCAGTACATAAAGCAGTTCTTGAGTGGGAAGGCTTACTTAGGCTTCCAGTAGTTCATGGTTATGCTAGGGCTGTAGAAAGAAGCATACCCATGCCTTCAAGCCCTAAAATGATCCATGTCTGGACAGCAGTTGGTGAAGCCTTAACCGCCATAAATCAGGGAGTCTCAACTATAGAAGAAGCACTTAATTACGCGCAGGAACAGATACTACAGAAGCTTTCTGGATAAAGTGGGGTTAAACGTATGGGAAAGCCGAAAAGCAAAGAAGAACTTCTTTTTCCTACTAAAACAGCACTCATTCTAGTAATTCCCTCACTCTTTCTCTTCATATTCTTTAATATATGGCCAATAGCTTTCTCAGCTTACCTGGCTTTCACTAACGCTAATCATATAAACATATACAACCCAGATTATCCTGCCAGACCTCTCATGTTTATAGGTTTGAGTAATTTTATGAAGCTGTTCAATGACCCGGCTTTCTACTACTCACTCTTAAAGACTTTGTTGTTCCTTGCTACATCAGTTCCATTAAAGATATTAGTTGGTGTAGGTCTCGCGTTTCTCCTCTCCACACCCCTAATTTATGGAAGGAAAATAATGAGGGGGTTGTTACTGACACCTTGGGCCATACCTGCCATATTATCTGTTATGATATGGAGAAGTGTTCTAGACCCTAGCTACGGTCCCGTGACTCAGTTTTTCTCGTTTATTGTTGGCAGACCTTTTCAGGCTGTAGGTACTATTATGAATGAGTGGGATTCTTTCTTAGTATATAATATCATAGAAACCTGGCTAGCTTATCCCTTCGTAATGACCGTAGTTGGTGGTGCTATATCAGGTATTCCTAAGGAGATTATCGAGGCCTCAATAGTTGATGGAGCAGGCGTATTCACTAGGACCACTAAGGTTGTTTTACCACTAATAATAAGAACCATAGCTTTCGTAGCAGTTCTTACGTCAGGTGCTTCTCTCCAGGCTTTCTTAATTCCCTTCGTACTCAACGACGGTGGTCCTATGATTAGGTTCATGGGTAAGCTAGTCAACAGTAATGATTTGCTGCTCTTGTACGGGTATCATAGATTCATGAGAGACTATGAGTGGGGTTATGCCGCGGCTTTCTACCTCATAGTTGTTCTAATACTCTCAGTGTATGTTTACGTGTGGTTTAAGCTAGTTTTTCAGAGAGGTGGTAAGTAAGGTGACTTCAGTTAAGTTATATCTACTCAAGCTATTTATTACTGCGGTGGGATTCTCCATAACTGCTACACTACTTTATCCTGTAGTCTATATCTTTCTTACAGCATTCTCAAAACTACCTACCATATCACTTGATGCAGCATACTTCACTCTAGACAACTTCGTGACTGTTATCAACGATGGAGATTTCAGGAGCTCGCTATTTCTAAGCTCTCTGGTTTCCGGGGCTACAGTATTCCTAGCTTTATTATTCATAACTCCTGCAGCATACGCGTTCTCCAGATTTAGGTTTAGGGGTAAGAGTACCGCGCTATACTCTTACCTAATATTTAGTCAAGTGAGCGGGGGTTTTGGTGTGGCGTCTCTTGTTGCTCTCTTTGTTTTTCTAGGCAAACTGAATCTAGTTAATATTTACGTGCTGCCATTCCTGTATGTTTCCGGTATGGTTCCTTTCAATACCTGGCTCCTCAAAAACTATTTTGACAACATTCCTAGAGAGTTAGATGAGGCTGCGTTCGTTGATGGTAGTGGGTGGTGGACCCTAATGTTTAGGGTGGTCCTACCATCATCTAGAGCACCAATGCTGGTGTTAGCTATCTTCGCGTTCATGGGTGCTTGGTCTGAGTTCATTCTAGCTAACTTATTCGGTTTCCAGACTCTGCCAGTCTTTATGTATAGATATATTGGAGCTCGTACCATTTACTGGAATATATTCGCAGCTACAGCAATACTCTACGCAGCACCTATGATAATCATGTATATGGTGGCGCAGAGATTCGTAGGAGAGGCTGTTAGGATGGGTGTTAAAGGTTAGTTTTTACGTTACTAAAACTCATGTACGTTAAGTTTAATCAGAATTCCTGGGATCATCACTACTCAGCCGGTTGATCCTTCATCACTATACTACTATCACACTCAAAACTAATATAGGCTGTGTTCAAGCATGCCGTAAAAGTTTATAAGGTTTCTTTCATCAGGATTTTCTGAAGAACCGCTTCAGTTAATACGTGATGAGAGCTCCCCTTCCTGAAGCATGATGTATCCGACATCGGCTGATCAGTTTTTATTAATTACGTAGAAGTCCTTCACTGCAGACACTCTGAATATCGAGGACACTTCTATTAACCAAGCTATAGGTGCTATTAGGAAGTACCTGAGCTTCCCAGACTTGTAGGCTCCGTACGCGTACGCTGACCAGTGATATAGTGAATTAATTATTATGAGGCTTGCGATGAGCACGTTATAGTAACTCTTCGTCACGATTACCGTAATCACGACTATTACTAAAGCAACCCAGAGAAAAGATTTAACAGCTACTATAGCTCTCATAAGGTTCGGAGCACGTCTTAAGTCTTTCAAGACCCCCTTAAACCATCTAGCTCTTTGTTTCTGGAGATCGCTTAGACTATTAGGGGATTTAATACTTACTATAGTTCTTGATTGCCAAGTCTTGTAATCATTCTTAACCAACTCAATAGCTAGGCTGAAGTCTTCAGTTATTGATGCGTGATTAAAGTTTAGTTCTCTTAATACGTGACCCTTAATACCTAGTAACTCCCCGTGAAGCCCTAAAAACGGCTTCCCTAGAAAACCCGTAAAGAACCTGTAGAGAGTTAAGTCATTGAAGTATCTTATCCAGTCAATCACGTAAGCTATTGTTGAGTTACCTCTCCGAGGCTTCAATATGGGATTAAAAGCCACGTAACCAACCTCCTCATAATACGGTATCTCATACAGGAAATGATCATCCAAAACTATGTTATCATCATCTAAGAAAACATACCAGTTATCAGGTTCTACGAAATGTTCTATGAAGTACTTCATAGCACGCGCCTTACCCTTGCAGGATCTTATGTATGTTTGAGGTACTACAACGAGTCTTAGGTAAGGATCTGAGGAACTCATACTACTTAAGTAATTCGTTAATTCCGCACCCTCATCTATAACCACCCACACTAAGTAATTTCTGAATCTCTTGCGTAAGTTCCCTAGAGATTCTTTTAAAGCATTCTTAACTTTATTATTAGCTACAGTCACGAGAACAAACTCTACGTTATAACTCTTATAAGGCTTCTTCTTAGGCTTGTAGATAACGTACCCTATAGACCCAGCTATCAAGAAAACATAAGTAACAGATAGTGTTATGTAGATTGGTATCATGAGGTATGGCTCGTTAGATAAGACATTAACACTCTCATCCATCATCAACACCTGATTCATAATGAATTCACAGGATAAAAAACTTATAATCTTCGTACTAACGTATAAGCAGGTGACTAGCATGGGTGGTAGGCAGAAAACTACTCTTTTCATGATTAGTGAGTCTAAAGAAACACGCAAAGCTAAGAGTACCGAAACACAAGAAAAAACCAAAAGCAAGAAATGATTTTAACTAACATAAATATTATTCGAAAATATATAAGGGAGTCTTAAGGTATTATATTCGGTGAATTCATGTCTCCTGAGAAGGAGACGGTAGGGGCTGCTCTACGGAAGCTAATAATCTACATAGTAATTGCGGTATTAATTATGGGAGTTCTTAACTGGTTCTTCAACTACTTAATACCAGACTTAGTCGAGAAGAATAAGGCGTTAGAAGGGCTGCTCGTGATAAGGGATTTCCAGCCATACGTGTATATCTTAGTAGCTTTACTGATCGGTTGGTTAATTATCTCTTCAATAGCGTCGATGTTTTACGCTATGCTCACTCCTAAATACGGTCCTTCAGCTGCAGCAGCTGTCAGAAGCATCATTAAGATTCTGGGTATAGGTGCTTTGATAGCAGGTATTGCGGGCGGTGTAGCCGGCGGTGCTGCAGGAGTAGCTTTAGGAGGTTTTATAGGTTTAGTGGTAGGTTTCGCGACACAGCAAGTTCTTGGTCAAGCAGTTTCCGGGATGTTCTTACTTCTTGCGAGACCGTTTAAGATAGGTGACGTAATAGATGCTGCAGGAGAGAGTGAGGTTGAGGTAATAGATATAGGGACTCTCTTCACAGTCGCTAAAAGGAAGGACGGTAATACTGTGCTAATACCTAGCACAGCCTTAATAGGTCAGAAGATAGTCATAAGAAAACAAACATAGTTTCCCCTAATCAAATCCTCTTTATTTAAAGTGAGTTAGGAATTAGCCTTTATTTTCTTGACCTCAAGAATTATTGGGGGTTATGTTTGAAGATATGGATACTGAGGGATTATTCTAGGTGTGTAGGTTGCAGGTTATGTGAGATAGAGTGTTCGCTAAGACACGAAGGCATCATATGGCCTGCGGCTTCAAGAATAAGAATCCATGAATACATCTACGGGTTCCCAATACCGTACTTGTGTGTTCAGTGTGATGACTACCCATGCGTTGCTTCATGCCCTACTAAAGCCTTAAGTGTGTCTGAGACTGGTGCGGTGTTAGTGAATGAAGATCTGTGTGTGATGTGTGGGTCGTGTGTGAATGTTTGTCCCGGGAAAATACCTAGAATGGTGAATGGTAAGAAAGCTGTCATAATATGTGATTTATGTGGTGGGAATCCAGCGTGTGTGGAGGTTTGTGAGTCTATGGGTTTCAACGCATTAAAACTAGTACGCAAACCTGCCGGGGAAGTTGTTAAAGCTTACTTGACTAACCCACACAAGTCTTCAAGAGATCTAGCTAGGAAGTTAAGTGTGTTTTGAGAGGTGTTGTTGAGTGTTTGGTTTCTGGGGAAGGCTTCTCGATATAAACCTAAGTACTGGTGCTACTAAAGTAGTTGAAGTTCCTGAAGAGATTTTCAGGAAGTACGTAGGTGGTAGGGGTCTCGCTGCCTGGATCTTGTGGAGAGAGTTAGGTTCTAGGTGGGAATTCATAGATCCTTTAGGACCTGAAAATATTCTCTTAGTTCTTACAGGTCCTCTCACAGGCTATTACCCAGGGATTAAGCTAGTTGTTTCTGGTAAGTCTCCCCAGAGCGGGGGTGTGATTGGTTCTACAGTATCTAGTGAGTTAGGTGTTGAACTTAAGTCAGCAGGGTATGATGGACTCATGCTGAGAGGGAGTTCCGAGAAACCGGTCTACGTATACGTAGATGATGATGGGGTGCAAATCCGGGATGCTACCTCATTATGGGGTTTGGGAGGTCTTAAGCTTGCTGAGGCTTTAAATGATTTACTCTATAAGGACATGAAGATAGAGCGTGGTCTTGATACCTTGCCTAGCTACATTTACGTAGGGCCTGCAGGCGAGAACACTGTCAGAACTTCAGTAGTTATGAGTAAACACACTCACGCTGCCGGGTATGGAGGCTACGGTGCTGTTATGGGTTCTAAGAAGATTAAAGCTGTAGTAGCTAAGGGATTCGGTCCTTTACCTAGGGTGAGTAACTGGGGTGAGGTGATCGAGTTAAGGAAAGAAATACTGAGAGAGCTCAGTAACAGAATGAGGATTTTCAGATACTGGGGAACTACTGAGGGGCTTTGGTATACGGGCTACGTTACGAGCTCCGAACCAGTGAGAAACTGGTTAGAGGAATGGCATGATGTAAGGTCTTTTAGTCATGAGGAAGCTGAGAGGAAGTGCTGGGTCAGGAATTTATGGAGTGATTGGGGTTGTCCCACTTCGTGCATGAAGTTAAGTAGAGTCTCCGAAGATGCGAGACCTTACGTAACTGACGGACCTGACTACGAGATGGGGGCTTACCTGGGAAGCAACCTAGGGGTTTTCGATATAGAATCAGTAGTTAAGTTATCAGCACTAGCTGATGAATTAGGGCTTTGCGGGATACAAACCGGGAATGTGATAGGGTTCGCTATAGAACTCTTTGAGAGAGGTTATTTGACTAGGGATGACGTAGGTTGTGAACTCAGGTGGGGAAATACTGACTGCATAACGGAGATACTTCACGACATAGCTTACAGAAGAGGTCTTGGCGCCATACTAGCTGAGGGAACCTACAGAGCCGCGTTGAAACTCAGTGAAAGAGTAGGTGTAGATCTACTAAAATACGGTGTTCAGGTTAAGGGTGTTGCGGTAGGAGCTCACGGCATAAGGAGTGGTTTAGATTATCCGCAGAAAATAGCTTACGCGGGATCCGTGCAGGGGGGAGACCATACATCGACTGCTGGCACTCCTCTCAAGTCCACTGAATCTGAGGCGTTCACAGCCTTCCTAGATAGCGCCGTAATATGCTTCTTCAACACAGTAGATACTGTGAAGCTAATCAAATACTTAAACGCTGTGACTGGTTGGGGATTTAGTGAGGAAGACGTCTACTTGAGTGGGGTGAGGATATTAACTATTCAACGCGTTCTCTTACTCCTAGGAGGTCCTGATGTTTTCTGGGATCCTAGAATACATGATGATAATCCTGAGAGATTCTACGAGCCGCTTACGTCAGGACCGAAGAAGGGTGAAGCTCCCAGGAGAGAAGATGTAAAGATTGAGTTGATTAAGTATTATGAGGAGCTAGGATGGGATGAGTTAGGGGTACCTAAGGAGGAAACGTTAATGAAGCTAGGTGTGAGTGAATTAATTAGGGAAGTTGAGAGAGTTAGGGTGAGGATCAACCTCAATGCATAAGATATGCGTTAAAGCTGTAGGTCTGCTTGATGAAGTAGTCTGCGTAGAGATAGAGGAATGTGTTAGTGTAGGAGATTTAATAATGAAGATTTTCAGCATGAAAGATATTAAGGCAAGCTTAGAAGCAATGATTGTGAGTGACGGGTTTAAAACCCTGGAACTCTCTGAGAACGCCTGCTCCTACAAGGAGCTCGTGATTTATAGGGTTTTTCGAGGAGGCTAACCCCTAACGCATTTAAAGCTTATTTAGCCAAGTCCTCAGTATTTAGTTGGTGTTTTCTGTGTACGTGAGTGTGACTCCAGAAATAGCTGTTGAGGGTTTAACTAAGTTTGCTGGTGGTTTAGGAGTTCTTGAGGGAGATAAGCTCGTTGAGGCAGGACTCATGGGTATAGATTATGCCGTCATCACAATGCATTATCCTGAGGGCTACGTCACATACGATATAAGTAATGGGGATCTCGCTGAAGCTAATGATGATTGGGTAATCTCCAACGGACATAGTCTCAGTACCTTAACAATAAGAGTTAGAGGAGAGGTAGTGACGCTAGAGCCCGTGCTCTTCGAGGTATTCAGATCTAAGTTAATCTTGTTGAAGGTTTTGGACCCTTACTGGGCAGTAACACTCACTAAGAAGCTGTACATAGAGAAGAACACGGAAGAGATGTTTCTTAAGTATACAGTCTTAAGTAAGGGGGCTGCAGCATTAATTGAGTCTGGTCTGCTGGGAAGTATTGATGAGGTGCATCTACAAGAAAGCTTCGCGGGGATGACAGCTTTTGTTCTCAAGGACTTATCTAGAGTTAAGTTCGTGACTCACTCACCAGGTCCTTGGGCACACCCAATAATCCATAAAGAGTGGTTACTTTCTGAGTTCGACTCGGAGAAGCTTAAGGAATGTATTAGAGACAACTACGTAAACCTAACTGAGTGCGTAATTAGGTTAGTACCTAAGAGTTACGTAGTATCGAAGAAACAACTGAAAGTGATGAGGAACATAATACCTAGCACCGCTGACAGACTTACGGATGCTACGAACGGGGTTAGCTTAAGTAGGTGGTGTGATAAAGAGGTGCTAGATTATGTTTCAAGAGATGACAAAGACTTAGAGAAGTTTGTTAAGATTAAGCAGAAACTTAGAGAAGAGCTAATTAAGTATCTTAGAGAAGCAGGCTATAGTAAGTTGCCAGAACCTGGAACTCCTATAGTCTCATGGGTTAGGAGAATAGTCAAGTATAAGAGACCTTACTTCGTAACTAGGTTCATAGAAGATAATAAAGACTTAAATGTCTTCTTCGTTTTGGGAGGTAAACCACATCCTCAAGACATGTATGGAAGAATGTACGCGAAAGAATTCCTCAGATTATCAAGAGAGTATAAGAACGTAATATACTTAAACAATTACGACCTAGAAAGTGCTAAGTACATATTGAGGGGTTCTGACCTACTCCTCTTCACACCATTTCCGGGCTGGGAAGCTTCAGGCACTAGCTTCATGAAAGCAGGAGTTAACGGTACCCCCACACTAGCCTCAAAAGATGGTGCTGTGCTAGAGATGATTAAAGATGAGTATAACGGCTGGCTTTTCGGTAAGGATATATACGAGTTCATAGATATATACACTAGCCATAAAGCTAACGAAATAGATGAGGAAGAGTATGAGGAATTCAGTAAGAAGTTAAGCTATATAGTCAACACGTACCTAGATAGTCCAGAAAAGTACTTCAGGGTCTCAGTAAATGCCGCTAAGATCTTTGTGAGGTTAGCTGATATTAGGAATACTTTATTCAGACTAATTTCAGGTTAAGTCTCCACACGCGCAGAATACTTCATGAATCACCGAATATAGCGAGACAAAACCTTCCTCAGTAACAGCTGAAACAGTTATTATGCGGGTGGGTATCGCGTACATGTTCAAGATCCTTACAAGCTCGCTCGCTAACTCACTAAGCAATCCATTACTTTGAGTCAATCTCTCCGCAATACTACCTATCTCCTCAGAAAAAGTTTTCCTTAATTGTTGTTTGAGGAGATCTGACTTACTGAGAACAGGTACTACTGGAGCGTCTAGTCTCAACCGCACCACCAAGCCCATCAGATAAGTTACGATGGCTTCAACAGGGGACTCACGCGTAGTTACGTCGTTAAGGTAAACAACTATAGTTGGAGCAATCTTCCTAAGCACACTAATCACCTTAGGTCCTGAATCTCTCAGTAGAAATAGTTCACTCAGACCCGGCGTATCTACGAGCACGTAATCGCTATCCAGTCTTTTCAAGTTATTTAGTAATTCTCCAACATTATCAGCCACCATATCAGCAGCTCTTATCATCGCGCCGTTAGGACCTAGACCCTCTTCACTCAACAGCTTCTTAAAGTCTACTAAACAACGCACATCAAAATCAGGCTCGTAAGGAAGCTTTTCTACCGCTGGATCAAGGTTTACAATACTGACTCTCATATTAAATTCTCTCCTAAGCCACCTACTAAAAGCTGATGTAAGAGACGTTTTGCCGGATGCTCCAGGCCCGGTGAAGACAATTATCCTCACACACCCACACCTTATAGTAGAATAGTTAAGAGGAAGTTAAGCTTATCTTTCTTGAAAGATAAGTATTAAGGGAGTTAAAATGAGGAGCGTAGTTAACGTAGGTATTAAGGAGATTAAGGAATCAGAAAACTTATACGACGTGATACTTTCTATAAAGTACGTGGATAGAAGCTACGAGCTATGTCTTCACAGAATCACGCAGAAGGTTGCCAGCGTAGAAGCTGACCTGAGAGGGGACTACCTCTATATCAGGTTGGTGAATGAGAGAAACGAAGGATTCGCAACATGCTGCATACATGTAAAACACTTAGAGAGCGGTTGTATGGAATGCCCCTCGCTACTCTTACCTCCATCCAAGACCGGTTGTGAGGGTTCATAAGGATTCTCTAGAGTTTTCGTGGTATCTTTAAAGTTTTTATTATTAATTCTATTTATTGGTGGTGGGTCTGTTACCACATGAGCTGGTTAGCGAGCTTATAGTACCTGAGTTGAGGGGTCTCTTAGCACATAAATTAAGTGAGAAGGGTTTCGGTCAGTTACGTATATCTAAGTTTCTAGGGATTTCTCAACCAATGGTTAGTAAGTACATGAGTATTGGTCCTCCTGAGTATCTTAAGAGGCTTGAGAGTCTAGGTTTAGACACGAACGAGGTTATGAGAACTGTGGAGATTTTGGTGGAGAAGGTTGCGAACGAGAATTATCACGGGTATTTGGAACTGATGAGTGGTTTTCTTAATTCTCTTTTGAGGAGAGGCTTGCTCTGCGAAACACATAAGAAGATATCACCTAACGTCCCGAGAGATTGTGAGGTGTGTTTTAAACTGTTTGAGGAGGTCAGCGACCCTTATGTAGAGGAGGTTAAGGTAGCGTATGAAATACTGAGTTTTCATCCCAAGGGTTACGAGATAGTTCCTGAGGTAGGCATGAATATAGTTTCAGCTCCCCCCAACGCGAAAGACTTTAGAGACGTAGCAGGATTCTCCGGCAGGATAGTGAGGTCAAACAATAAAGTGGTGGCTGTGGGAGAGCCTGTTAAGGGCGGTAGTAAACACACTGCAAGCATACTACTTAAGATCATGAGTAAATTCCCCAACATAAGAGCTGCTGTGGTGATTAAGTACGATGATAAGTGTATTAGTAGGTTAAGTTCCGCGGGATTAAATGTAGTTAATACAGGGCCGCATCAATCAATCAACGCGTTCTTCACCTCCCTAGAAAGGGTAGTGAGTGAATTGAGTAAGGAGCCTGACGCGGTAGCAGACGCAGGTGGCTTAGGCATAGAGCCTGTAATCTACGTTTTCTCACTAAGTGCTATAAATGCTGTTAAAAAAGCACTTATGTGTGTTGAGTGAAGTTACCTCCTAATACTGAGACCAACAGAAGATGCTACAGCACCGTAAATAGCTCCACTAACACATGCTGCTAAAAACCATAAACCCATCTCAATAGGTCCTCCAATTACCCCGAAAAGAAGCGCGTCTAGAGCAACAGCAGGAATACCTGCTAGTGCCCCAGCAACAGCACCCGAAAACACGTCCCAGCGACCATACCTAAATATCATGTAGCCCAACTCGGAAGCAAGACCCTGCGTAAACCCATAAATAACGTTGGTTATGCCGCCAGCAGGAGCTATTAGAGTCTCTACGAGAGATCCTATAAGCTCTCCCAAAAACGCCGAGAATGGTTTCTTTATTAAGGAAGCTGCTAGCGGAGCTCCAATGAACCACAACCCATAACTAATTACCCTAGCACCTACGGGTCCTGCCAGAGCTTCCGACACGTTATACAAAGTCCAAGTAGCAGTAAATATAACTCCACTCACAACCCCTGTCACTGCCAGTAGGGCTAGATCTATACTCGTGAATTTGGTTGTTCTCATGAGGACCACCATAATATAGTATAATCAGGAAATAAAAACATTTATTATTTAGTTATAAATCACAAACCTAGGGGTTAAGATAGCTGCGTAAGAGCGAGCACCCACTGCAGAATTAACGCACAGAATATTGCGAGATCTCCTACGCTGAGAGACTTCCCTTCACGTATTCTTCTCATACTCAGACCTCTTAGTTCTGCAGAGATGCCTCCCCAAACAGCTCGCTCATAACTCAAGTTAAGTAGTGGTAGTAGAATACTCTTAAGGTTTCTAGGATTTAGTATCATTGAGCTAAATCCTCTTTCTCTCCGAGATATGTAGACTTCGCTCAAATCCTTACTCAGTAGTGGGAATAATCTGAAGGCGTACGTTATCGTGAACGCTATCCCTGGTGATATTCTTAAGTCTCTCTCTAACGACTTTATTAAGTCTCTCATGTTGGTAAGTCCTAACATAAGTAGTGTAGCACCCACGACTAGGAAGAATCTAAGACTAACTAATAGGAAGGATTCAATAACGCCTTCCCTAATAACTACTACCTGTGTTGAGATAATTACTTCACCGAAGTTATGGAAATAAAGTCCATTAAGAAACGCACCCCAAACATTCAGGAGTAGGAGACTCACTAACAATTTTTGAGGTAGTTTCTTCCTACCGAGAGTGAAGCCTACGATTCCGTTAATTAGTGAGGGGAATATTATCGATCTGATAGAGTTTGATATGAATGCTATCAAGGATATCCCTAAAGCGTACAGAAACAGCGTAGACTCTCTAAACCTGAGTTTCATTAGTAGACACCCGCAATGCTCTCAAGCATTAGAGCTACTTCGTAAGGCTCTGCTTCCCTAACCCTATTTCCCTCAATCAATAAGGACTTATCTACCGAGTCTAGAAGAACTCTTGGGTCGTGAGTAGATATTATGAAGGAAATCCCGCTTTCACTCAGTTTCCTCACGTAGCTAAGCATAGTGTTGAGTAGTCTCAGATCCAGACCGGCCGTAGGCTCATCCATCAAAACAATATCTGGTTTGTAAGCCCACGCGATAGTTAGTGTTAACCACCTACGCTGACCTAAACTAAGCTTATAAGGTGACGAATACTTCCTTTCGTGATAGAAAGGTACCTCCCTTACTAAGTCCTCGACCCGGAGACCTGTTCTTGATGCAGTTAACCTTAACTCTTTTTCTACAGTGTTTTCAAGAAACATGTAATCAGGTGTTTGGCTAATGTAGAATACTCTCCTTCCCCCGTTAAGAAGCTTGATTTCCCCTGAGTAGCCTCTATGAAATCCTGCTATAGTTTTTAGTAGGGTGGTCTTGCCCGAGCCGTTAGGACCTACTAGAGCCACGACCTCACCTCTCCTTACTTCAAACGAAACATTTTTTAGGAGAGGCTTCTCAGGGTCATGCCAGCACTCAAGTCCTTTAACGAGTAGCACAGGCTCGCCAACCCTCGCCCTCCTACTAGATTTCCTGGGTATTTCATGAATAGGTTCCACATCAACATTCATACCCCTGATTTCAAGCAAATTTCTTTGCGTAAGCTCTTTCTTCGCGTACTCAGCTATCTTCCTACCAGAATCAATTAGTATTAACTTATCAGCGATATCTAGGAAGTACTTAATCTTGTGCTCAACTACCAAAACAACACTACCCCCCTCAACTAACTCGGTAACGAATCTCCTCACCTCCCTTATTCCCCAGGGATCCATAGACGCGGTAGGTTCGTCAAGCATTATAACATACGGCTTGTGAGATATTGCTGAAGCAAGAGATAACCTCCTCTTCTCACCACCTGAGAGAGTCTCTACATGGTCTAACCTCTTACTTAAGAGACCAAACCTTCCTAACAACTCCGTAGCTCTTGCTAAAGCCTCTTCTTCACTAAACCCCAGATTCTCCAGCGTGAATAAAACCTCATCTAACGGGGTTGGCATTAAGACCTGCTTTTCCGGGTCTTGAAGAACAAGTCCTACAAGCCTAGATACAGCGAGGCTACTCTTAAGAATATCCTCATCATTAATTAATACTGAACCGTTAATCCAGCCACCCAAAAGTGAAGAAAGAACTCCTGAGATAGCAAGCAGTAGTGTTGTTTTGCCAGAACCTGAAGCTCCACCAATAAGTATTAACTCCCCCTCATTACCTTCAAACCTAATCTCTCTTAACACAGCATCACCAGCACTATAACCAGCAGCCTCTATATTCACTCTCAACATGTCCGCATTACCATATAACTATATTATAATAGTATTAATAAAAATATTATGAGGAAGCCCACAATTTATTAAAGCAAAATCGTTAAATGTGTTGGTGAGGGAAAGTGAAGGTAAGATTCTTCGGTATTTTGAAAGACTTCAGCAAGATTGAGTCTGTTGAGGTTGGGCTGGAGGAACCCATAAGAGTTAAGGAACTACTGAATTTTCTAGCAGACAAGCTTAACTGGTTTAACGACTTCCTTACGAGAACTGAGGAAGCCGACATACCGATCATAGTGTTAGTCAACGATAGTATAGTTAGTGAGGATTATATCCTTAAAGAAGAAGATGTAGTTACTTTATTACCCCCGGCAGCTGGTGGTTAGTGAGATGGTTGTTGAGGCTTTAATAACGAAGAACAAGCTAGATGTTAACGAATACCTGGAAAGACTGTCTAAGGATTCTTCTAGGGAGGGGTGTGGAGCGTTAGTCATGTTTATGGGTTTCGTTAAGGGGCTCGTGAATGATGAGTCCGTTAGTAAGCTTATTTACGAAGCTTACGAGAATTTCGCTCTCAGTAAGATGCGAGAGATCGGTAATGATGCCCTCAAGAATTTCAGGGTCAGAGACGTGGTTGTGATTCATAGGGTAGGTGATTTAAGACCAGGTGATCCAACCATATACATACTCGTAACCGCTAGAGAAAGGAGCGAGGCCTTCAGAGCTGCTGAGTACGTGTTAGAGAGAGTTAAACATGAGGTTCCCATCTCGAAACTCGAGATTAGAGAGGACGGAGAATTCTGGGTCTTAGGTGACGGGAGGCGAATACGAAGACCAAAACCTTAATTAGATTTCTTCTTTAGTTTTCCTCAATACTCTTATGCTACTTATCTGAGTCTCAGGATACTGCCCTCTCTCATCCTTCTCATACTTCTTGACCATGTCCCAAATATTTAGTAGTGCTAGCGCAACCCCTGTAAGAGCCTCCATTTCAACCCCAGTCTTCGCAGTGGTTCTCACAGTGACGGTGACTTTGACACGGTCGTCAAGTATCTCGTACGATGTCGATACGTGTGTTATCGGTATGTTGTGAGTTAGTGGAAGTAATTCAGGTGTTTTCTTGACAGCCTGTACCGCAACTACGGAGGAAATTGTTAAAACGTCTCCTTTCTCTACTAATTTCTCTTTTATCAACTCTACGGTTTCTTTCTTAAGTTTTATGTAGCCCTCAGCCACTGCTTCCCTGAAAACCTCCGGTTTAGATGATATATCAATCATTTGTGCTCCCAATTTAATCACCACTACTTAAAATATGGTTCTCTTAATAAAGTAGCTTTCTTAAGCGCTTCCTCTAGTGCGTGGGAATCCCTGCTCTTTATCGCTTCTTTAACATCAACGAAGACGTCGTCTCTAAAGATACACATTTTGATCTTACCACTCGGTGTGAGTCTCAAGCGGGTGCACCCACTACAGAGGTATGGGTTGCCGTACCCCCTAATAAGTGTTACCTCCACACCACTATCTAACACGTAGGTAGGTCTATTCTGAAAATCCCTAAAGTATTTCCTTACTGCTCTCTGCTCTACTAGGTTCTCTACATCACTAAGACTCACGTACTCATTCCTATAAACTTGCTGAGGAGTACCTAAAGGAATTAACTCAATTAAATTCACGGAGACGTTATTGCTTGCCGCGAAATCAAGCAATCTAGTGATCTCGTTAATGTTTGATTTCATGACTACGAAATTTATTTTCACACTCAGCCCGGTGTCAAGAGCTTCTTTAAGACCCTCCATCACCGGCTTTAGAGGTGCTTTAGTAATGTGTGTGAAGACCTCGTCTCTGAAGGAGTGAAGACTTACGTTAAGTCTATCTAGTCCTGCTTCCGACAGAGCTCTAGCTTTATTCTTAAGTAATGACCCATTAGTAGATAACGATACCTCACTAGAGTAAGGCTTCAACTCCCTAACAATATCTGCTATATCGTCTCTTACTAGCGGTTCTCCTCCTGTTAGCTTATACTTGCTTATACCAAGTGTTTTCGATACTCTCGCTAAGAACCCGTAATCTCCCGGACTCAATGCCTCGTCTTCAAACCTGAAAATCCCTTCCCTGTGACAGAATATGCAGGCTTGGTTACATCTCTGGGTAACACTTACTCTGAACCTGTCCACGATCCTTCCAAAATTATCTTTAAGTCTTAATGAAGACATCAATACCAACCCCTACCTTTGAGGAATTCATCAGTTAAACCACCATCACCTAAGCTAATTAGGTATTCCTTACTTATTTTTTCTTTTGCTATTACCCAAGGTAATAGAATATCTAAAATGTTCCACTTATTGTAATATATTATAGCTGATGAAACACCTATTACTGGCTTTCCTTGAGCATACGCAACCATACTCATCGTGTTGGGTTTAATAGGTATTCCGTACATGATTACTTCATCAGCCATCTCAGCAATAGATTTCGGTGTTAAGTCGGTTGGATCTACACTCATCCCGCCAGTCACTATGACCGCATCACATTCTCTCAAGAGTTCTGTTATGGCGTTCTTAATTAGTGTTAGGTCGTCAGGAACCTTAACAATTTTTGTTACGACTCCACCATACTCGAGAACCTTGCTCTTAACTACTGGTGAAGCCTTATCTTCAATCAATCCTTCAAAGACTTCCGTACCCGTAACCACGACACCTACTTTTAACTCGTGGAAAGGACATACATCAATAAATGATCCACAATTCTTTAATTCATTAAGTAGGTAGTCTAAGTAATCCTTAGGTACAGCGAGAGGTATTAAATCAACAATACCTACGATACTGCCTTCCTTAACGACCGTTCCGTTACGTCTCGTAACAACCACGAAGACTCCTGTAGAGTTTACTTTCTTTAAGCACTGACTATTAATCTTTAAGAGACCCCGAACCCTAGACTTAAGGACAGCTTTGCCTTCATCACCTAAGAAAACATCAACGTTATTACCTGCTAAGTGCTTACCAAGCTCCATTACTGCCTCCTCCTCATGTAAGTCATTGGTTGGACCTCCTAACTCATCGTAAACGTACACGTAATTATGGCCTGCCCTCCTAAGCATCTCAATATCTGAGTATGTTAAGACGTGTCCACGCCTCAAGAAAGCTCCCTTAAAAGACTCAGTCACTAAAGTAACATCGTAAGCAAGAATCTTACCAACAGCTTCCTCGACCTTAAGCACCCTCAACAACATTAAACTCACCCTCTCATTACGTAATATACTCAATTTACTTAGTTGATCATCAGTAATAAATCTGACGTAAATATGTTCATTTACATAGTTCACGTAAAAATTTAATTTTCCTAGCCAGCTTTACTAAGGGGGATATATTGAGTAAGTCTTTCAGGAAATCTCTTACTAGTTATCTCCGCTACAGCGGCTTACTATCCTTCGCTACCGCTTACGTTTTTATAATCATATCTATCTTAATTAATCCATGGTTTAATTTATTCAAGAACGCGTTAAGTGATTTAGGTAGGGTGGGTCTAGAGAACAGTTACGTCTTTAACACAGGTTTAATACTTGCTGGTCTCATATCCCTAACCTACGTACCTAGCCTACTCAACTTCTTTAAGTCTCGAATAGGTTGCATGAGTGTCGGTGTCTTCTTAGTCGCTATACTCCACCTAATCTTAATAGGAGTTTTCCCTGAAGGTACTAGACCTCACGGATTCGTGTCATATGAGTTTTTCGTTTTAATGACTATAAGCTTATTCTTAGTAGGGGTTTCACTAATCGTTGAGAGGTTGAGTAGGTATGGGCTTATCTTAATAATGCTATTCCTCCTCAGCTTAATCGGTTCATTATCTATTACTTGGCCGTCTATAGCTCTCCTCGAACTATATAACATAGTGTTATACAACGTAGGAGTAGCTATCCTAACATACCTTCAGTTTAAAAAATCTACTACGTAACTCACTTCCTTCCAGCAATCTTGATAACTAAGAAAACAACTACTGAAGCAACAGCTCCAAAGATTGCTAACATTATGAGTGTTGTATCTGCCGATATAGGGTGCTCAGTAGTGGTGGGTGTGGTAGCTGGCGTAGTTGTTAGTGTAGTTGTCGCCGTGGTTTCTGTTGGTAGCGTTGTCGTCGCGGTTTCTGTTGGTGTCGGTGTGGGTGTTGGTGTTGTTGTGGTTGTCGGGCTTGTTGGTGTTGATTCGACGTAATCTAAGATTAATTCAGGTGTTTCACTAACGTGTCCAGCTAAATCAATAGCTACTGCCTTCATGATTACCTGATTAGTCACTAGTTGAGGTATTTGAGCTATGTAAGTTCCTTGAGACTCCTGCGCACTTACCTCTCTCCACCCAGGATCTCCTGGTTTCCTATACAACAACTTAACTGTGTCGAGACCCCAGCCAAGATCTGAAGCAGAGATATACACAGTCACCACACTTTTTCCTGAGATAGGCTTTGTTGGACTGTAGTATGCTATTCGTACTGAGGGAGGGGTTTCGTCAGGATATGTTGAGAAGACTAAGTAGAGTTTCATGTCTGGTTCTAGAGGGACACTACTCTTGACGAGCCATAAATCACCGTATGTAGAGTACTCGTAACTCACGTTGGTGGTATTATATCTGGCGTAAAGTCTATACGACTGAATATCAATAGTTCTATTCAGGAAGAAGTAGAGAGTGAAATTATTTGTGATGAAGGGTAATATATATCTAGTCGATATTATGTTAGCATAGAGAGTCAAGTTCTTGTCAGTGACTACCCTAATATTAAGTCCGTCAGTAGGGTATGATGCATCCTCGGAATACGTTGACGCGCCGTAGTTAATTACCTTTAAAGTACCGTTAACGTAAACCTGATAAAGTCTGTAGCCTCTGTATTGTCCTGTTCCCCCGTTAGCTGTGGTGACAGTCAAGAACCATGTTCTACGAACGTATAAGAGTGTTGAGTCAGCGTGTATGTGGCCTGAAAGAACTCCCACGACGTTGGGGTAGCTATCTATTATTCTGAGAAACGCTAACGTTATATCGAGGTTATTCCTCCAGCTAACGTACATATATCTTAACAAAGGCTGATAATTTGAAGAATCACCTGACAGCGTACCGAAGCCCCTGAATACTGGATAATGCGTTAATATGAGTATCTTCTTCCCCGACTTACTATAAGAACTTAGCGTGCTGTTAAGCCAATTTATTTGTTCCATGTCTAAAATAGCCCCGTAACCTGAGTCAAGCCCTATAAGGACGAAGTTACCTAAATCTCTGACCCAGTAGCGAGGACCTACGAACGTTCCGTAGAACTTATAGAAATCACTCAAGCTACTTACCTGAGACCAGTCATGATTACCTGGAATACAGAAAGTAGGTCGTAAGAATTTGTTAGTTAGTCTCATGAAGTCTTTATAGGAGTATACATCACTACCTACGTCAGCTATGTCTCCGGTAATCACTATGACGTCTGGTTCAAGAAAGTTAGCAATCGCTATGTATCTCTCATACCTATCAGATGCTTGCCAATTATCCATCGAGATACCTATATGAATATCACTCAGATGCATTATCTTGAGGGAAGTAGGGTATTCATCAACAACCCACAGACTCCTAGGACTAATCACGTGGTGCTTCACACCATCAATTACGGTTTCCACTAATATGGTGTAGAGCCCTGACTCAATTTCTGGTGGAAGACCCGCACCAACTAACGCGGTACCTGATGAGGGCGTGATAACAGTCAAGTTACTTATCTCGTATTCCCTACCTACACTATATAACTTGATAGTCAATGCTTGAATGCTCTGACCTGAATACTCTAATGAAATATTCAGCGGCGAATTTCTTGTAAGCATTACTGGGAAACAATATGTGGGGTCTTTTATCCTAACGATGTTGGGTGGTGCTCCTGTGTCGAAGTATGCTAAACCTAAGTTCTCCGGGGGTAGAACCAATATAGCGAGAGTACTTAAAATTAAGAACCCTATCAACAACATGGTAAGCTTCTTCAACTAGGATCCCTCACTTATAGATATGATGAGAGAACTAAATAAGTATTCATGCTACCTCAAGCACTTCCCCCTCACTCTCTCTAGGGAACACTAAAACATCATCGATTTTAACATATACAACAAACCTATCACCAGGCTTAACCTCCTTCTTCGGGTCCACGAAGACTTTCAAGTTTTGATTAGCTACACTCATCCTCAGTTGGGTGAAAGATCCTAGAAACATAGAAAACTCAACAACACCCTCAATCACGTTGTGTGGTTCTTGAGGAGGCTCTACCAGGAAATCCTCCGGCTTAATAACTAATATGGCTCTACTCCCTTCTTTAAGAGGTGAATCACCCGTTAGTTTTCCTAAAACCCTAATCTCACTGCCGATATCCACTAGTACGTTGTCCGCGTCTTTTCTGACTACAGTACCCTGAAGTAGGGTTGACTTACCTATGAAGGTGGCGACGAAGGTGTTCTTAGGTCTGAAGTAGATGTCTTGAGGAGTGCCTACCTGGAGTATCTTGCCTTGATTCATAATAGCAACCCTATCTGATATGCTCATAGCTTCTTCTTGATCGTGCGTGACGTAGATTGTCGTTATACTTAACGTTCTCTGTATTTTCCTTATCTCCTCCCTCATTCTCACCCTGAGTTTTGCGTCAAGATTGCTGAGAGGCTCGTCTAGTAGGAGGACTCTAGGCTCGACAACGAGAGCTCTGGCTAAGGCTACTCTTTGTTGCTGTCCGCCAGATAATTGTAGCGGGTATCTACTCTCTAACCCTCTTAAACCCACTAAATCAAGTACTTCTAAGACCTTCTTTCTAATCTCTTCCTTAGGTAGCTTCTTTATTTTGAGTCCGTAAGCTATGTTATCGAAAACACTCATATGTGGCCATAAAGCGTAGTTCTGGAATACCATCGCAGTACCTCTCTCGTATGGTTTGGTGTATGTGACGTCCTCCTCGTCAAAGAAGACTTGTCCTGAGTCAGGATACTCAAAACCCGCAATAATTCTCAAAGTTGTTGTCTTACCGCATCCTGACGGACCAAGTAACGTGAAGAGCTCGCCCTTACTAATACTTAATTCTACGTCTCGAGCAGCGAACACGTTGCCAAACTTCTTCGATACTTTACTTAAGCTCACTCTAGTCACGTTCACACACCTATGAATGCGTATCTCTGCTTCAAGAATATATTGGTCACGAGTATTATTAATAATTGCGTTACAACTATGAGAACTGCCATGGCAGCAGCTAATTGAAGTCCTGCTAAGCGCCCACCGGTTAGGAAGTCTAGCATGACTGCAGTTAGTGGTTTCTGACCAGCCGCTACAGCACCTATAGTTACTGAAACACTTGTCTCGGCTACCGAATACACGAAAGCTAGTAACGCTCCACTGAGAACGTTAAGACCTAACAAAGGCACGATTATTGTGGCTAGGGTTCTTAATCTAGAAGCACCTAGATTCATTGCTGCTTCCTCGTAAGCTACATGTATTTGCTGAAGACCTGCGTAAATCACTCTCGTAGCGAACGGGGATCTCCTAATAGTGTAAGCTAGCACGACCAGCAACCAAGGCCCGTAACTTGAGAGAGGATCTAGAAACGTATCTTTGAAGAGTCCTGACGTAAACATGATTATGTATCCGGAAGCTATTGCTAGACCCGGTATAGCTAGGGGGGAGGTGCTAATCAGGTCTATAACCTCATTTAACGTGTGGAGTTTGCTTCTAGCAGCTACGTACGCTGATGAGAGGCTTAAGACAATTATTAACGCCGTAGCCATAGCCGCGTATCTGAGACTGTTAGTTAGACCTGAGAGGACTTCCGGATTAACAAGTATATTCGCGAAATGATCTAACGTGAAACCCTCTGGGTATGCTCTAGACCACCTCACACTAAAAGCTGTCACGAAAACACCTATTTGCGGCATGGCGGTGAACAACATTATAGGCAATATCACTAAGTATATTATTAAGCTACCCACTAATCCAGGCTTTCTAACCCTAGGCATCCATCTCCCGCCCCTACTCAACATAGCGTACTGCTTCAGAGACACGTACTTCTTAATCCCGAAGAATATAGATAACGCCAGAGCTAGCAAGACTATCGCTAACGCACCAACATACGCTCCAACCTCACCAATATTCTGAGCAGCCTTAATATTACTGTAGATACTGTAGGAAAGCACGTCGTGGAATCCGTAAGCTATCGGACCTCCTAAATCCTCCATAGAGAAGATGAAGACTACCGCAGCACCTGCTGCAAGACCAGGCAGTGAGAGAGGTAACGTAATACTCCTGAATAACTTAAAACCTTTAGCACCTAAGTTCTCGGCTTGCTCCTCCAGACTAGGGTCAATCATCATCATGCTTGAGTATATGTTCAAGTAAATTATGGGCCAGAAAGCCATAGACTGCGTTAGTATGACTCCAAACATTCTATCAACGTTAATCTTTAACGGTATTCCTAGAACAGTATTTATAATATACGAGAATAAACCATCAAAAGAAAAAAGCTTTTTTATAACGTAGGCGTTAACGAAAGGAGTCATTAATAGCGGTATGTAGGCGATAACACGCATGATTAACTTACCTCTGAACTCGTAACGCGCCATGACGAAAGCTACAACCAAGCCTAGCAACGTAGTTATTGAAGTAACGATGGAAGCTATTATTAACGTGTTCGGTATAACACCGAAATCCCATCCTATGAAATTAACTAGAGTTGTATTGCCTATCTGAGCCACTATCACGGGTTCCGTGGTAGAGTATGTTCTGAAGAGTCTGGGGTCACTAAATAACTCAATGAGGGAGTACCCAGTCTTAACACCACTAACTAACCTTTCTATAGTGAAGGTTATTGGGAGTAAGATAGTCTCTACTAAAGGTAATATAAGAAATAGGGAGAACATCACGAGAGCGAAAATTATCATAAACACTAACACGTTGTCTAAATACCTTAAACTGTTTTTTATGCTTAAGTCACTTCACCCCCAAATCTAATTTAGTTCTCAGGATATAATTTCTCTTTCGATAACACTTCTTCATACCTCACTATCACTCCTGGGTAAGCTTATTCTCGCAACACCGTTTCTTACCGTCACCTCACGCTTACTTAAATTAACGGGGCTTGATAGTAGTATTAACCTCTTAATATCGCGTCCCTTATATCTAAAAAACAGTTCTATTTTGAAGGCGTCAATAGGGCGTACGATTATGGAGTGTGGGTCTTGGTCCGAGACCTCAATAAATATCTTCACGTGATCAGGATACTCTCTCACCTCAACTAGTGGGTCCTGCGTTAAGTACTTGCCTGACTCCTCATATGCTGTGAAATCTTTACTCTCAGGTACTCTCTTTCTCTTCTCCTCAACCATACTTAACCTCTCCTACTTAACTACTAGGTCAGTCTACTAGGGGGTCACGCACCTAATTCAGGACCTACTAATTGCTGACCTCATGTTCTAAAGTGGTGAGGAGCTTATAAAACTTACCTGCAACACACCTTCATGGCTACATAAAGAATTAGTTGTGAGTAGAATAAAACTCTAAAGTTCCTGAAGCAATAATGTATTGGGTAGCCGGGATGACGTGATGAAGGAGCCCTATAATCTTCGATGGGTAGATGTTGCTGCGTTAATTGATGCTGTAAAGCTAGCTGAGAGTATTAAGCCTTCTCAGCAAGCTAAGAGAACAGCTTTCAAAAAGTATGGTATTCTTGGAACCAGGCACGACCCCCCACTCACCGCTATATTCTACAACATAATGTTGAGGTTAGGTCTCATAGACAACTTAATCAAGGAATTCTCAGGTGTGCTGAGCCCGCTACTCCTAGATAGCAACCTTAGAGCAACTCTCAGAGTCTTCATTGGTTTAATGGTTTTTAGTAAGGAGAGGGTTAAGTTCGAAGATCTTAATAAAATTAAGAATAAGGTAGCTCAGTATCTCTCGGAAAGCAGTCACCCATTCACCGGCATGTGGTTTTGGGATTTAATAGATAAACTAACGAAATACGAGTATACGCCCCGGACACCGGAGGAGGAACTAACTCTAAAGTACTTGCTACCTGCTTGGTACGTCAAGAAAATGCGTGAGTTAATTGGTGAGGAGGAAGCTGCTAAACTCTTCGAAAGCTTCCTGAAAACACCTAAAATATCTGTGAGAGTCAATACTCTGAAAGCCTCCGTTGACGAAATCCTCAAAGAACTTAAGGAGAGTAAGGTGAGGGATTTGGAAATATCTCAGATAGTGCCTACAGTAATAAAGTTTAAGGGACCATACAACTTCGATAAATCAAGCCTCGTGAGGGAAGGAAAGATAATTATACAGGATGAGTCAGCAGCGTTAGCAGCAATACTACTAGACCCTAAACCCGGACACGTAGTAGTTGATTTAGCTGCTGCTCCAGGAGGTAAGACAGAGTTCATAGGTGAGTTAATGAGGAATGAAGGAATTATCTACGCTTTTGACGTGAACCACAAACGTATTAAGAGAATGCAGAAACTACTTGAGAAAACCGGCATCACTATAGTTAAGATATACGAGGGAGATGGGAGAGGAGCTCCTAAAATAATTGGTGAGAACCTGGCTGACAGAGTTCTCGTAGATCCCCCATGTAGTTCTGACGGAACCCTAATGAAGAATCACGACCTAAGATGGAGACTCATGGAGGACGAGGTTCCTAAGCTAGCACAGCTTCAGTATGAACTCCTGCTAGCAGGTCTAAAAATTCTTAAACCAGGCGGGTATCTCTTATACTCTACTTGTTCACTCCTCAAAGAAGAGAACGAGGACGTGATACTACGTGTTATTAAGAAAAAGAAAGGGAGAATAATACCTATTAGGGGTCCGTATGATGAGGGCTTCATCGAAGGCACTATGAGGGTGTGGCCCCATAAACACAATACGACGGGCTTCTTCTACGCTCTACTTACTAAGGGGGATGCTACTTGAGTCCAGTACCGCGTCATAAAATCCAGAGAATACCGGAATTTAGGGAAGTAATTTATGATGAGAAGAAATGGGATTTATTAGCTAAGTTGAGATCAAGAGCTATTCACGTGATAGAGGACCTAAGTAAGTGCGGGGTAGATGCTGTTGCTCACGGCTCCCTAGCAAGAGGGGACGTAACGCTCACTAGCGATATAGACATAGTGATAACGTATTTGGTTCAGCCCTACAAAGTTATTTTCTGTTTGGAGGAGCGTGGCTACACTGTACACAAGCAATACATCGTGAAAGCTACTCCCGCATCAACGCCTAAAGCCTACGTAGAACTAGATGTCGAAGGGAGAGAAGTGATTTCATTCCCGCTCAAAGAAACAAGCCCTACGGAATGGGAATTCTATAAGTTTGGTGGGATCGCAACGCTTGAAGACCTGAAAAAGAATATCAGGAAACCAGGTGTTAATAAAAACCTAGTCCTGATAGTGCCTACGGATAAGGGACATCTTGAAGCACCCGTCATCAACTATGAAGGTTACGTTGCTTCACTTCTCAAGATTTCTATTAACGTTGTTAATGAGAGAGTCAGATTACTGAGTAGACGGGATCAAGTCGGTAGGACGGGGACGTACCTTAAATACGTCCTAAGAATTGGAGAAAGTTTTGAGGAAGCACTCTCCAAACTAATTAAGGAGGGGAAGCTGGAATTAAGCTAAGAATAGGAGCTAGACTAGTAGGAAAACAGCACTACTGAGACCTCCTAACCTAAAAACTAGCTCATCCTCAACTATCTTAGTGTTCGCGTTACTTCATTGAACTTACTGACAAACTGTTTAGCTTTCTCGACATCTAGGGGGTTGCCTGCCTTACCGTTTATCTTGATGTATGAACCTACTATGACTCCGTCAGCATTCATCATTAGCTTTTCAAGATTCTCAGGTCTTGCACCACTACCTACTATGACTGGTACTGGTGAGACATTCTTTATTTTGCTTAAGAACTCAATACTTGGTTCTTCCCCGGTCCTCAGACCAGTCACTATTAGCGCGTCCGCTTTCCCTCTTTCTACAGCATCCATAACTAGCTCTCTCATCAGTTCTTCATCGTTTACATCACTCTTCATAGAGCTCTGCTCCCTGTAAGTTAGGTAGTTTAAGCTAGCTCCGTGCTTGCAGAGAATATCAGCATATACCTTAATACCTGGATAATTAAACCTAATATTCCTAAGTCTAGGTGCTTCAGGTTCTATGATTCCTGAATCCGTTAAGAGGGTCTCGATTAACGAGTTTACTCTAATGAATTTAGCTCCTGCAGCTAATGCTACTGAGTAAGCTTCAAGACCTGAGTTTCTCAGCAGGTTAACTCCTACGTCAATACTAACAGACCTAACAACCTCTCTAGTTATGACGGTAAATACAGATAATGTTAAAGGGTCTTTAACTCTCTTTAAGAAAGGAGCGTCCCCAAAATTCTCGATAATGAGTCCGCTAAACCCTAACTCCTCAAGCAGTTTAGATTCTTTGACAGCTCTCTCCAAAATCTCCTCAACCTTAACCTCACTAACGTAATGAGTACTAGGTAGTCTAGGAAGATGTATCACACCAATTAATAATTTTCCTGATGCAGTAGTATTCACTCAACACCACCTCAATCAACACTAGTTTTTAGGAAATTATTTAATGTTTTAAGTAAAGATTTACGAAATAATTCGGTGTGTCCGTGTTTGAGGGTAGTAGGGATAGACCCAGGGACTAAAACGATAGATTTATGCTTGCTTGAAGACGGTGTGGTGAAGGGTGAGGTAGTTCTTGAATCTAGTGAGGTAGCGTTTAAACCTGAACTACTCGTGAGAGCTATCGAGAAACTATCTCCATACGACCTCATAGTAGGTCCGTCAGGTTACGGTGTTGAGGTAACGTATCTTGACGAAATACCTGATGAGGTTTTTGAGGAGTGGTATTACACCTACATACTCTTAACAAGTAAAGACGAGATTGAGCAAGGTATTGCCAGAGGTGACGTAGGTTCTTACGTTTACTACGCCATGGCTAAGACCGTAGCGGAATTTAAGAAGCGTCGACTTCCAGTAGTTTTTATACCAGGCATCATAAACCTACCTACGGTTCAGAACTTTAAGAAACTAAACAAAGTTGATCTAGGAACCGCGGATAAGTTAGCGGTAACTGTTCTTGCAGTGCACCTACAATCCGAGAGACTCAACATACCGTACAGTAAAACCTCCCTCATTCTATCTGAGCTAGGCTTTGGCTATAACGCGGTTGTGGGGGTTAGTGAAGGCCTTATTAAAGACGCGTTCGGCGGAACCACAATGCCTGGCCCCGGATTCCTGTCTATGGGTTGCGCTGACTTAGAGCTTGTTCAGCTCGTAAAGAATTGGTCAAAGACTGATGTATTTACTGGGGGGATTTCCTACGCGTCAGGCTGCAAGACACCTCAGGAGTTAGTTCAGTGTTACGCTACCAGACCCGAATGCGTTGATTTACTGAATTCCATGATTGATGGTGTCATGAAAGCCATCCACGCCCTAACATACAGTGTTGGTATACCTAAAGAAATACTTTATTCAGGAAGAATCTCCAGAATTGACTTAATCAGGAATACGTTAATAGAGAATCTCAGAAAATCTACTATTTTAGGCTCAGTAAAGACGTTGCCGGTAGGAAACCTACCGGGTGCTCACAAAACCAAAGAAACCGCGCAAGGCTACGCGTTAGTTGGAGACGGCGTAGCAGGCGGTGTTTTCAGGGAATTAATAAATCATATGCGTATTAAGGAAGCTAGAGGGAACGCGCTCGACTACGTAAATCACCCTAAATTCAGTAAAGAAAAACTTGTTAGGTTTAAATGAATCTTCTAGTTATTCGGGAGAGGATCTAAGAGATTGAGGGGTATAAGTCTTTGCTGTAGTTAACGAATTGCTTTAGAGTGAAGACGAATCTTTATGCTTGGCGTGTTCTTACTCCTGGTAAACATGGTTGATGCTAATAAACATAGTTGACGTTAATTTTGTTTTAATTATGCTTAAAACGTGTAAATATTATTTATTATGTTTACGTAAATTCTATGTTTTAATGTCTTTATTAGAGTAAGGTATGGTGGCTAATTTTGTGGGATTATAAGAAGCCCTCAATAGTTGTTACACCTCCCGGTCCTAAAGCACTTGAGTGGATTAAGCGTGATGAAGCATTACTCTCAACTTCTCTAACTAGAACAGCTCCTTTAGTCCCTGCAGAGACTGGTTATGTCTGGATTAAAGACGTTGACGGGAATGTTTTTCTTGATTTTGGTTCCGGGATTGCTGTGACGAACGTGGGTCACAGACACCCGAGAGTCGTTAAAGCGTTAAAGGAAGTAGTTGATATGCTTGATCACACGAATTCTTGTGATTTCTATAGTCATCTCCAGGTATTGTATGCAGAGAAGCTACTCCCACTAGTACCGGGCGATTTCAAAAAGAGGATATTCTTCGGTAACTCAGGAACTGAGTCAGTAGAGTGTGCTTTGAAAGCTGTTAAGTGGCATTCTCCAGGCAAGCCCTACATACTGGGTTTCGTGCCAGGTTTTCATGGGAGAACTATGGGTTCACTATCTTTCACTACTACGAAGTTGAGTGCTAGGAGAAGGTTCTTCCCCTTCATGGTCGGAGCTATTCACGTGCCCTTCCCCAACACGTATAGGTGTCCCTTCAAAGGTCTTGAAGAGGATGAATGCGTTGAGGCAGTTCTCTCGTATATTGAGGACTTTCTGTTCCAGCACGTAGTCCCGCCTGATGAAGTTGCTGGAGCAATAATAGAACCAATACTTGGTGCTGGCGGGGTAGTACCAGCACCTGAGAGGTTTCTAAGAGAATTATACAGAATGAGTAGAAAGTATGGTTTCTACTTAATAATAGATGAGGTCCAGACAGGATTTGGTAGGACAGGTAAGTTATGGGCAGTGCAACACTACGATGGCGTAATACCTGACGTCATGACAATGTCTAAAGCGGCTGCGAACGGACTGCCGTTCGGTCCGTGCGTTGCTAGAGCAGAGCTGCTTGAGTGGGATCCTGATGCTCACGAGAATACGTTAGGTGGTAACCCCATAGTTGTGGCTGCTGCAATAGCTGTTCTAGACGTGATCTTGGAAGAGAAACTCCCAGAAAACGCCGCTAAGCAGGGAGAATACCTGATGAGGAGATTGAACGAGCTTAAGGATAAGTATGAGGAAGTAGGTGATGTGAGGGGTAAGGGGTTAATGATTGGTGTTGAGTTCGTCAAGAGTAAGGAAACTAGAGAACCTAACAAGAAATTCAGAGAGAAAGTTATAGAGGAAGCTTTCAAGAGAGGTCTAATATTGTTGGGTGCAGGAATCTCGTCTCTAAGACTTCAACCACCACTCGTTATTAGGGAGGAGCACGTTGACGTAGCTGTTGAAATACTAGAAGAATCTATAAAGAGTGCTAAAACTCACATGTAAGAGGTTTAGGCATGGAGTCGGAAATAAAGCTGCTTTTCGAACCTAAGTCTGTAGCGGTTATAGGTGCTTCAAGAGATCCCGCTAAAACAGGGCATATAATACTCAAGAATATAGTTGAGGGGGGCTATAAGGGGGAGATATACCCAATCAACCCAGCAACGAACGAGATTCTTGGTTTGAGATGCCATAAGTCTGTTCTCGAGGTTCCCGCAAGCATAGATTTAGCTGTTGTCGTAGTTCCTGCTAGGCTAGTACCTAACGTAATCGATGAGTTAAGCATTAAGGGTGTTAGAGCAACCGTAATTATTTCCGGCGGGTTTAGAGAAACCGGAACTCAGGAAGGTCTTAGGTTGGAGGAGGAGCTTAAGAGCAGAGCTAGTAGAGGTAACGTAAGGGTTTTAGGACCTAATTGTCAAGGGGTAAATAACCCACACGTTGGTTTATGCGCTTCATGGCCCCTAGTAAGAAGTAAAGGACCTATAGCTATAATATCGCAGAGCGGCACGATAGCAGCGGCTCTTGAGTTGTGGGCTGAGGAGGAAGGTATTGGCATAAGTAAGATGGCTACTCTAGGGAATAAAATCGATGTGGATGAGACTGACTTGCTAGAGTACCTTAAAGACGATGCTGACACGAAATCCATAGCTATGTATATAGAGAGTGTTAGAGATGGGCGGAGATTCTTGAGGGTAGCTATAGAGACTAGCCGTAAAAAACCTGTAGTAGTGCTTAAATCAGGCAGGACTCCCTCAGGTATGAAGGCAGTAGCCTCACATACTGGGTCTCTAGCAGGTTCTTACGCTATTTATCGCTCAGCCTTTAGAAAAGCTGGGATCGTTGTTGCTGACACTATAGAGGAACTCTACGACATAGCTAAGGGTTTGGCTTTGCTACCTAGAACAGAAGGAGACCGAATTCAGATAGTTACTTCCTCGGGTGGTTCAGGGATAGTGTCTGTAGATTATGCGGAGACTCTTAACTTAAGATTAGCTAACCTGAGTGAATCATCTAAGGAAAACCTACGTAGTGAGCTACCACCTCACTGCATAGTAGGTAATCCACTAGATCTCACAGGAGATGCTGACGCCGCAAGATATGATAGAGTCTTGAAGATTTTAGTAGGAGATCCTAACATAGACGTAATCCTGACTATATTCGGTGATCCAATACCTAACGCCAGCGACGTAATTAAGAAATGGTTTAATTCGGGGAAAACAATAGTTCCAGTATACATAGGTGGTGGTGCTGTAGAAGCTGTAGAGAGGAGGAAAATGCATGAGTCTCAAATCCCAACCTTCAAAACCCCTGAAAGAGCAGTAAAGGTTGTGAGAGCATTAATAGATTACACCAGGTTTTTAAGAACAGTGAGTGAGGATCTCGAAAGTTGATTACTCCGTTAAAGTTCTAGCTACTTTAGCTTCCGAGCTAACTTTATAACGATTTACTGAAACAAATTAATCTATGTTTAAAATACGAGGTTACGTGTTACTTAAATGTGGTGTTGTAGTGGTGCATATTGTTGGGTTAGATAAGCCGGGCTCTAGATTTCTTCTTCAAGGTAATGAAGCCGTAGCTAGGGGTGCTTTAGAGGGGGGAGTTCAAGTAGCTGCAGGATATCCTGGCACACCCTCCTCAGAAGTTATTGAAACTCTGGCTGAGATAGCTAAGGATTACGGAATATACGTGGAGTGGTCTATCAACGAGAAAGTAGCTTTTGATGTTGCTGTGGGGGCGGCGAGCGTTGGTGCTCGCGCTATAGTAACTGCTAAGAATGCTGGTGTTAACTGGTACATGGATATGTTCGCTACCGTGGTTTACGGGGGACTCCCAGGAGGTCTTGTTGTGTATGCGGCTGACGATCCAGGAGCTTTTTACAGTTCTACAGAGCAAGACACTAGACCGCTGGCTAAAAGCGTAGGTGTTTTGATTCTGGAACCTGCTGATCAGGGAGAATCTAAGGAAATGGTGAGACTAGGTTTTGATTATTCGGAGAAATTCGAACTACCTGTCTTCGTGAGGTCAGTAACTAGAATCAGTCATTCTTCCGGTGACGTACTGTATGGTGAGATTAGGAAAGAAAGAAACAAAATCTTCTTTAACAGACACTACGGGCTACCTTTCAGGTATAATGTTTACGGTCCCTACAGGTATAAGGGTGAGACAGGACCCTCAGCTAAGCATGCATGGCAATTAGAGAGGTTAGACGAGATTAGAGAATTTGTTGAGGAGTTACCGTTTAATCAGGTTGAGGAAGGTAACGCGGATGTCGGTATTATTGCGTCAGGTATAGGATACTCTTACGTCAAGGATGCTCTAGTGAGGCTAGATTGCGGTATTAAGCCGTGGGTTTTAAAGATAGGGACACCATACCCACTCCCAACTAGAAAAATATCTGAGTTCCTGAGAAACTTAAAGAAAGTTCTAGTTATTGAGGAGGGAGACCCCTTCATCGAGGAACAAATCAAAGCTCTAAGTAAAGATTGTTGTCCTGATATCAAGATACTAGGTAGGGGGACAGGAACTATAAGAAGTTTCGGTGAGTTAGGACTCTCGCAAGTCTTGAAAGCTTTAGCTGATTTGACAGGTTCTAAGTCTTACGAGTTAGATGATGAGAGAAGAAACGTTAAGGCCGAGATAAAGAAAATAGTTGCTCCAAGATCTTCCATGATGTGTGCTGGTTGTCCGCATCTAGGAACTTATTGGGTGCTCAGGTTCGCTCTACATAAGATAGTCAACAAATATAGAGACAGATTTAAAGGTGCTTGGATAGTTAACGGCGATATAGGTTGCTATGAGATGGGTGGTTACGGGCTCTTCGCTAAAGAAATAGAACCACAAAAAGAAAAAGCTACACGTAGGGTAAGCATTGATAATCCTTATGAAATACTTGACTCTAATTACATTATGGGTGGTGGGATAGGTGTTGCTCAAGGTCAGTATCACGCGGGTTATCGTGAAGGTCCTATAGTAGCTGTAGCCGGTGATTCTACGTTCTTCCATGCATGCATGCCAGCACTACTCAACGCGACATACAATAAGGCAGCTGTAACGTTCCTAGTACTAGATAATTCTTGGACTGCTATGACAGGTCATCAACCAGCACCAACAACAGGCATTACAGCCACCGGCTCACCTAGCAAGGTTTACGGGATAGAAGAGATTGCTAGAGCGTTAGGAGTGGATGATGTGTGGGTTACTGATCCTTATGACTTAAAGAAAGCTGAGGAAGTCCTGATAGGAGCTATGGAGAAGACAGTTAACGAGAATAAAACTACTTTAGTTATCTTTAAACGTGAGTGCGCGTTACAAGTAGTTAGAAGACTTACTAGAGAAGGCAAGATAATAACTCACTACTTAGTTGATACAGATAAATGCGTAGGTTGTAGACTCTGTGTGCAGTTAGGTTGCCCTGCTGTTGGGTGGGATAAGAATTCTAAGAAAGCCTTCATAGACCCTACTCTATGTGTGTCGTGCTCTCTATGTGCTCAAGTATGTCCTGTGAAAGCAATAAAGCCCTCTACGGAGAGGGTAGTTGGTGTTAAGGAGGTGTGATTCAATGAAGTATTACCACATAATGATAGCTGGTGTAGGAGGGCAAGGCAACCTCCTTCTCTCAAGAATCATAGGGGATGCAGCGATCTCTAAAGGTCTGAAGGTCAGGTTAGGGGAGACTTTCGGCGCAGCTCAAAGAGGAGGTTCCGTACATTCTCACGTCAGGGTAGGAGAGGAAGTTTATGGTCCGTTAATGCTTGAGGATGAAGCAGATGCCTTGCTAGCTCTAGAACCTCTTGAGGGGTTAAGGAGAGGTCTTCAGTACTTAAGGAAGGGTGGTTTAGCCGTACTAAATACCAGAAAGATTAACTCATTCGATACCAATGTAGGAGTTGCTGAGTACCCTAGTATAGAAGACATAATCAATTCTTTCAGAAAATTAGGAGCTAGAATAGTCCATCACGATTTCACTAAGATAGCTGAGGAGATAGGATACCCAAGACTAATGAACGTTGTTGTTTTAGGAGCGTTTGCCGGTATCGCTGAAAATGAACTCCCCTTCACTACAGAGGATTTAAAGACGGCTATAAGGAATAGGGTTCCACCAAGATGGGTCGAGTTGAACATACGTGCTTTCGATAAAGGTTATGAGTTCTCCAAGAAGTATTCAGAGTTTTCAATTTAAGCTAGTTTACGTTTTGAAAAGTTTAGTGCTGAAATACCTCGCGGCGTAATCCGGAAGAACAGTAACTATCTTTCCATTAATACCGAATCTCCTAGCCACTTTAATAGCAGCCACTACGTTAGCGCCTGAAGAAATTCCGACTGCAAGTCCCTCAAGTCTAGCTAGTTTTCTGCTCATTTCTATTGCCTCCGAAGAACTAACTACTTCGAAATGATCTACTAGGTACTTATACTTCTTAATTATGTTGGGTACGAAACCGTCTCCTACACCTTCTATTTCGTGTCTACCCCAGGGTCCTTCTACCCCCGTATAGAACCAATTATAAGCTACAGGACATTCAGCAGGCTCCGCACCTACAACGAGAATCCGAGGATTAATCTCTTTAAGCTTCTTAGCAACTCCCACTAGTGTTCCGCCAGTACCTACGTGAGCTACGAAGGCATTTATGTTACCCAGCTGCTTAATTATCTCCTCACCAGTAGTTTCGTAATGTGCTTCAACATTCGCTTCATCATCCCACTGATCTAAAAAGACATATTTATCAGGATACTTTCTTTCAAGTTCTTTTCCGTACTCAAGAGCTTTAAAAGCGTCTGACTCACCGCCAGGCACCCTAACTATCTCTGCCCCATAGTGCTCAATTAGTAAGAACCTTTCTCTACTCATCTCCTCAGGTATCACTATGACTACTCTATAGCCTAACGCAGCACCTAGTGCTGCGAAAGCTATTCCAGTATTACCTGTTGTCGCTACCACTATGGCTTTATCTCTACTTAATCTGCCTTCCCTCTCAGCTTTCTTAATCATGTAGAGAGCCATCCTATCCTTAATACTACCTGAGGGATTCATAAACTCTAACTTAACCCAGACCTCAGCCTTCACGTCCTCAGGTATTACTCTCCTGAGTCTCACTACGGGGGTTTCACCTACTATGTCTGCTATTGATTCACCTACCCTCACCTACCTTCACCGTTAGTTCTTGTAGTGGGGAGCCTCCTTATATAAAATATTTCACGTGTCCAGAAGAAACACTATAGGTTACTCCATCATATTTTTAAGTTTTTGTGTTAGTGAGATAAGGTGGCAAGCTTTGTACCCCATCATAGATTTACATGAAGATGTCTCGACCTATTTCCTGACTTTTGGCGGTGGCCAGCCTCTAGCAGATTTGGGGGTTGACGTAGTAGGTAGAGACGCTGACATACCTAAGTATGTTCGCGGTAATGTAAGAGTAGTTTTCTCTTCCATATTCCCTGGAACACACACTTTTGACGTGAAACAACTTAAGCAGAAAGAAAGAGATAGGTGGCTGCCTGGAGTTATTATGAGGTATCCTCAGCTACAGCTTTTCGAACATATCAAGATTTACTACTCACTCTCCGAAGCTTACAATATAAGGATTATTGAGTCTCTCAAGGATGCTGACGAAATCATTAAATCAAGTGATTATAGTCTTGGTTTCCTTATTCATGTGGAAGGAGCTGACGCTATTGACGACCCCTACGACCTAGTTATTCTAAAGAAGTTGGGTGTGAGATCTCTCGGCTTAACCTGGAACTACAATAATAGATGGGCTTCCTCCTGCTTCTCAAGTAAGGACTACGGCTTAACTCCTGAGGGAGAAGAACTCGTTAAGCACGCTAATAAGTTAGGTATAGTGGTAGATTTAGCTCACGCAAGTAAGAAGACAATCATTGACGTACTTCAGGTTTCTAAGAAACCTGTTATGATAAGTCACGCTAACGTT
The DNA here is from genome assembly GCA_938045815.1 of uncultured Sulfolobales archaeon. GTDB lineage: Archaea > Thermoproteota > Thermoprotei_A > Sulfolobales > NBVN01 > Zestomicrobium. Next base: position 46,318 of record CALIBI010000031.1, read on the forward strand.
AAATCAGTACATGATCATAAGAGGAACGTGGATGACGAGATTCTAGAGCTTCTCTCACTAAATAAAGGCGTTATAGGGTTATCTTTCGTGAGTTCCTTCATATCTCCTAAGAAAAGATCAAGCCTTAACGATTTAATTAATCACTTCATGTACGTGTATGAGAGATTCGGTCCAAACATACTAGCTATAGGTTCCGATTTTCACGGTCTCTTAGGTCTTCCAAGCGTTGAGGGACTTGAGTCTATTGATAAGATTCAGACACTCCTGGAAATCTTAAGAAGTAAAGGTCTTAGTGAGTCAGACATTAGGAAAATAGCTTACGAGAACGCTCTCAGGTTGATGCGGGAAGTCTTCTAGCTAAAGCAGTCCTAGCGCAAGACCGTCTCCTCTCACATCAACGTAGCTAGCCTTAACCCTACCTCTAATCTCCGCGGCTGCAGCTACGCCAAGTCTTGAAGGGTATTTAACCTTACGTAGGATGTATCCCTCAATAATCCCTTCCTCAAAACCTTCCTCGAATTCTATCGTGTTTGTTCCCGGATACCATATGAATCTAGGATATTCTATAGCTTCCTGCAGGTTCATCCCGTACTTAAACATATTTTGAAAAATTTCTGCGTGTAGCTGGGGTCTGAAGTGACCTCCAGACAGTCCTAACGCGATCTCCTTATCTTCTGTTAGTATTATCATAGCTGAGAGTGTGTGTAGTGGCTTCTTTAAGGGCGCTAATGAGTTCGGGTGATTAGGGACCAGATTAAAAGATGATGCTCTAGAGTTTAAGGTCACTCCATACGTAGGTTCTGTTATCTTGGAACCAAACGGGTAGAAGAGAGACTGTATTCCAGATACTATAGTTCCCTCTCTATCTATGACTGCAAAATACGTCGTATCTCCGTCGGTATGAGAATTCCTGCCTTGTTTTGAAGAGTTATCATGTAGTAAGTTAATATCAAGCAACTCATCAATCTTAATACTCATGTATCGTGGATCCCCAACATAGATGTCTCTGAGCTTGTAGACAGTCTTAAATAGATTCACATACATTCTTAATCTGCTAATAGAGTTCGGCTTATCCATGCGTTCTCCCTCAAGAAGTTTCAGTAGCTGAAGGGTTGTTACGCCCTGAGTGTTGGGAGGCATCTCATATACCGTGATTTTATCTAGGTTTAGTTTTATGGGTTCTTCAATACTTGCTCTGTAATTCCTCATATCCTCATAACTAATTACTCCGCCTAAGGATCTCACGTACTCTGAGATCTTGACCGCTATATCGCCTTCATAGAAATACCTAGGGTTTTCTTTGATTAAATCTAGTGTTTTTACGATGTTATCGAATCTGACTAGTTGTCCTGGAGTATAATAGTGAATATTACTGTAGTAGGTTTTCCTAGAACCTACATCCTTAGTCAGCACGTCTTTAAAGTTGTTGAGAGCTGTAGCGAAGCTTGGCGGTATAGGGAAGCCTTTCTTGACGGAATTTATTACTAAGTCTACAATCTTCCTCCACTCAAGAGATCCTAACTTCTCCCACATTACTCTGAGACCGTCAATCATTCCTGGCACAACTACTGATAGAGGTCCTTCTAGAGGGACTTCTTTAAGACCTAAAGACTTAACGAATTCTGAAGTCATTGAGGAAGGGGCGTAACCTGATCCATTGATGAACGTGATTCTCCCTTGAGGATCCTTAACTAGAGCGAAGAAGTCTCCCCCTAAACCACCTAGGTGAGGTATATTAATAGAGAGCATGAGAGACACAGCCACAGAAGCATCTACAGCATTACCCCCAAGCTCAAGAACCTTAACTCCTATGGATGAAGCTAAAGTAGTCTCACTAGCTACTACACCATCAGAAGAATAGAATGGAACCCTAAACACTTATCTCACCAAACTAGTAAGGATGCCTAAGATAATAAAGAAACGAAGTGCAGCAAAACACACACGAATTTAAAGTCTTAATATAGTTCGGGGGGCGGTGTCGGCTATAGCCCGCCTTCAGTACTACGGCGGCATGAAGCTTAACGGCCTACCCGCGCCTCGCGCGGTCCTCATCGGCGCTACTTGGCCTTGCTCCCGAGGGGACAGCCGTTTCAACGCATCCGCCCCCATACTCAGCGGGTTACTGACACCTCGTTGCCGAAGTGTCCTCACCACCTCATCGACATCCGGGGGCGGCCGTGTCGTTTCTGTGCTGTTGCCGCGGGTCTCCCCGCACCCCTTACGGGGTCCTCGCACCGCGTGGAGGGCGGTGCTTCCTCAGGGACGTAAGCCCCGTAGCCGCCAGCCGACTCCGCCCCAGAATTAATGAGGCTTCACAAAATATTAAATTTTTGAGATTATCTTGAAATACCCAAATCTTAGGGGTTCTGTAGGGTCTTCTGGTTCATCATACTTAACTAACGTTGTTTCTAATCCTACCTCCCTAAAAACATATACGAGGTCCTCAATCCAGTCATAAATACCGCACCACATACAGAAATTACCTGAAAACTTAACGATTATGATATCGTCTTTAATCTCGAGAAGTTCTGCTACTGCTTCCGGAGATCTCCGTTCGTTGTAGGTTTCAATACCTTTCTTAATCAACTTAATTAACGTTTCCCCACTCATTAGAGATCCTCCAGTATCTCTCTAGTTTAAAAGAAATTAACTTGTGATAAGATAAATATTGAGTGAGTTGATGGAGTGATGGTTACCTAAATAAAAAAGCTTATTTCTTTTTCACGAAAGCTAGTGCTAGTGAGATCAAAGCTAAAATTAAAGCTACTCCGCCTAAAGCCATCGATATCGTAATGTTTGCTGTAGCGCCTTCAAGACTTGAGACGCGGGAGCTTAATCCGCTAGTAGTGTTTTCCAGAGTTGAGACTCGATTATTCAGACCTCCTAAAGAGTTTTGAATACCAGTGACAGTATTTTGCAGTGAAGATACTGAATTGCTTAAGCTATTAACACTTGACGCTAACTGATTCAAGCTGGAATTCAGTTCTGTTAAGACTTTCTTACCTTCAAGTAATTCTTTGTAGGCTAGTAACTCACCATAGTAGCCTGTAGCCCACAACACTATATTTCTGAATAACCTCATACCCTGCATGACGACGCCGTAATATATGTAAGTTAACCCAGACTGATAACCACCGTAAGGTGACTCGCCACTCACGATCACTTTATTCCCGTTGGGTAGAATCTCTACAGCTAAGAGAGGAAATACTCCACTATCTCCGGGTGAGTATAGCTGGTGAAGCATTCCCGGAGCGCCTGGAGCTTTAGGCTGATGCTGAACTATTTTTCCGTCTTCAGATGTCCTAACTACTATGTAGACGTTAGGTATTTTAACGTTTATAGGATTAACCCAAGTTCCGTCATCTGAGACTGCAGCAAGAGGTCCTGGACCGTGGAATAACGCTAACTTAGCACCGTAACCTAACTCAGCAACTTCTGGATCAGGATCTACGATTCCCACAACTCTGTAGGTTGCTTGAGCATTAGAGACCATGTCTTCTACAGAAACATAATCTATTCTTAGGCGGGATCCCAGAGCTTCTGCAATCATATTAACTACCTGCTGCGCTATCTCACTGCCTTGTGCAGGGTAATCACTATCGCCAGCTAACCATATAGCTCTAGGCGTTTTATCAAACCACGAAACTAAAGCAGCAATCTCCTCTGGCGTGGATAACTTTAACGCCTGCCCAATTATAACCATTTCAACGTCTTTCAAAGTAGTTGAGGTAAAACCACCATACCTAATCTCAGCATTATTCTTAACATAATCAGGAAGCTTTTCTAAATCTGCCTCACTAGATAGTAAGACAACCCAATTAGCCTCAGGAATCATCTTCATCATTTCAATCACCCCGCCGACAGTCTGACCGTGAGATAAGTCTATCAGTATACCTATCCCAACCTTAGCAGCTCTAAGTTGCGGAGCTACCAAGCCCGTAGCTGATACAAGAAGTAGTAATATTAGGATTGCTGTAGCCAACCTACGCATT
>CALIBI010000032.1 GCA_938045815.1 uncultured Sulfolobales archaeon
AGTGAGCGTTAGTTTCGGTGTACTCTCTCTGAGTAACTTAGTTACTCATGAACTTATGTAGTATGTCTTGAGAGTGTTTGTTAGGGGTTAGTAATGCCTCACTCAGACCTATACATGCTGCTTAAAGCTCTTGAGAGAGATGTTGAGGCTGTGTGTTTAGAGTATGAGGAGAGTGAGGTATGTAAGAGGATTGCTTCTTTAATAAGAGCTTATATGAGGAGAGTTGAAGATAAAACTATATCTGAGTTTCTTAGGAGCTACTTCTACTAGAAACACTTAGTAAGACATTCAGCTAATATTTTTCCTTTCTCGGTAAGCTTAATTTTTCTTTCTTCCTCCACAACAAGACCTAGAGTAGCGGCTTGTTTTAACGCGTAGTATATTTGAGAACCAATAAATTTCCTAGCTTCAGTAAACGTGGCTAACCCGCCACTCCTACCCAGGAATAGGAGGAGTCTCCCAGTAGTAGTTAAGAGTTCTTTCTCTAGTTCAGGCACGTAATCACCGAATACAATATTAGTGAACTAAATATAAGTCTCTCCAGCACCAAATAACGTATGACGGAAAACAACATTTATTAACTCTCGAGTAGTGAATATGTTGGTGAACGTAAAACGAATAACGTAAAACGACATAAAACAAGAAAAACAGACATAAGCTCCGTAAGCAAATTCTGCAGAGCTCTAGCTAGAGCAGGATTCGTAGTTAGTCCAGCAACAGTAAGGAAATACGTTAAGGAATTCTGTGAGGAGGGGTTAGCACCTTATGAAGTATGCAAAGACTTCAAAACGTAGAATAATCCAAGCAATAAAGAAAACAATCCTAATCAGGCTGGAGAGTAGCTCAGGAAACGTAGTAGTGATTACAGTCAAGAAAGTCATTGATGTTTTAGGGCTGGACAACCACGCGGCAAGAACGGAAGTAGGCAAGATTCTCGCGAGACTTGACGAGTTAGGCTACTTAAGGAGATGCAATAACGGGAGACCTACTAAGTACCTAGTTACTAGCAGGGGTTTGAGGTGGGTTAGGAAGAAAAACACGTTAAGCATCTTAGTAGCTTACTCGAGAGTTAAGGAATTAACGCGCGGACGTGGAGAAAACTTCTAACTCCTCAGGTGTAGGAACTACCTGAATAGTTATTCTTTTTCTCCCAGCTTTAAGAATTCCTGAACCTACTGGTGCTTGAGTTAGGTAATCTGCTTCAGCTTCTGAGAGCTTATATATTTTCTTGCACGCGTCCCTCCCCTCAGGCTCCTGCCTCATAAGCAAGACAGTAGCTGATTGCTCAAGTATTGTCCTTCCTTGAGGACTCCTAGCAAGATCCTCAGCTCTCTGAGTCACGTACATGAAGACTACCCCGTGCTTCCTACCTCTCCTCGCTAGATTCTCGAAGAGTCCTAGAATACTTGGGGTCTCCATGAATAGCCAGGCCTCATCCACGAAAAACACACTCTTTCCTGGAGTTTTTGTTAGGAGTGTGTTGTATGCGTACGTAGATATGAGTGCTGAGGTAAGGATTTTCAACCTCTTACTCTTCAGGTTACTCAAACCAAATACTACGTTGCTGGAGAGTTTGGGTGGCGTGCCTCTAAACACGTGTATGTCTGGAGGAGCAACAGCACCTTCAAGCAGCTTCATCAAAACCGGGTCTCTGAGAGTAGTTACGAATTCTTCAATACTCGATACTACATCACCCTTAACGAAGAGTTCTTTTCTTAAGACTCCCTGCAGCTTCTTAGGTACTGCGTAAATCTCTGAGAGAATATCGGATACCTGACTCATGTCTAGGTAGCCGGATTGAAGCAATCTTATCGGGTCGAGACCTAATTCCTGATTCTCACTAATCTCTATAGGTGTTGCTTTAATGTGTTTTGCTACTCTAGTGTATTCTGACTCAGGATCCACACCAACATACGTGATCTTCTCCGCACGTTCCTTCAACCTCTTAAGATAGAGTTTAACACTCATAGACTTGCCGGAACCCGTAACACCTAAAATCACGAAATTCAGGTTAGGCTTACTCCATAAATCCAGCATTACTGGAGTGCCCGACCCTGAGAAACCTAGGAAAACTCCTTCATCATCATGCATTTCCTCATCTACTAAGAAGAATAGTGGTTTAAGACTAGCAGTATCTGTGTAGGTTTTCTCGACACACGCTAGAATACCGCACAACCTAAACTCGTAGAGTTCTCTCTGAATAGGCGGTGTATCTGTTTCTATACCGAATCCCTTAAGCAGGGTTCGAACTCTCTCCTCAATCTCGTTTAGGATTCTTAACTCGGGAGCTTTAAGAATTACTAGCAGGTAGAACTCTACTAAATCAGAACCGCGTAGTACTCTCTCACCAAGCTCTCTGAGAGCCCCGATCTCGTGAGCAACCTCCACGGGACCCACGATAGTTGATTTCCTCTTGATAGCTGATTCCACTAAGCTCAAAGCTCTAGACCTGGGAACAGTCTTGAAAACTAGAGCAACCTCCCACACATCACCGAAGAGCGTGTAAAGAAATAACTCAGGAAGGATTGACGGGTATCTGTAAGCAATCAATACTCTAGCGTAGGAACCATCACTCAAGTAGAGAGTCTTAATACCTGCGAGACCCCTAACCCCAGGTCTTGACGGGGGTTTAGTCTCAGCAGCTCTGAAGTAAGGTATGGTAGTCTTCAACGCGTTAATTACCCCCAGGTAAAAGTCTGCGAAACTAACTAGGAAATCGTGATTCCCGTACCTGAATTTCCCGATCCTCCTCCTAGCAAGCACTACACCGGACCTCACTGAGGAGATGAGTGCTTCCCACTCCTTAAGTACCGAATCCCTCTCAACATCTGATAATATGGTGAAGCTAACCCCCTCAAGCTTAAACCACCTCAAGCACGACCCGCAAGAAATGCGGAGATCCTTATAAGGAGGACTTAATGGTTGGTGGGGTCTTCAGTGAGGGGTTTGAGTAATCTCGTAGTAACTCTCCTACTACTCACGATCGTAGTGCCTGCTTCAGTACTCCTAGTTAGTAAGGTTAGGGAGTATGCTGAGGTTGTGAGGAGTGAAAGCTTGCCTCAACCAGTAACTCTTGCGGCTTACCTACTCAAGAATAGTAGTCAAGATCTCCTTATAGTGTGTAATTACGGGCAAAGAATAATAAAGAACGTTCACGTCGTGGGTGGTGCGGGTGGTCGCGTCCCAGTAACCAGCTCTATAGAACCTAAGACATGCTACCTGGCGAGTCTGCCGGCAGGAAACTGGTACTCAGTAGTTGCTGAGAATCAAGTAGTCAGTGTTTTGAGGGTTTCATGAAATTACTTATAAAGACTTCCTCCAAGATAGTGGGTGTCTTCATGCTTAGGTTTAGGCTCGGTGAGGTGGGTGTGTATTCTTCCTTAATAATGGCTTTAATCCTAGTAACTTACGTCTCACTCTACGTGAACTCACTGAAGATCATGAGTCAGCAGCAATACCACCTTGCGGAGAGTCAGCAAATAGAATCTCTTAAGAGAGCTGAGAGCATATCCCTCAAGTATGTTGAGGGAGAGAACACGATATACGGTACCTCAACAATCGCTACATCAATCAAGACTCTAGTGATTTATGACTCGTCGAGGGTAGTGCATAGCAGCCTAGTCGATATTAAGCTAAGACCGTCTTCCTGGGTTAAGATAGTTGAGGGGAGCCTAGCTAAACTCATTACTGAAAACAATTACGTGCTGGGGTTGATTACCGAGAACGGAAACCTAGTGACTTGGACCCCGCGAGAAGAAGCATTAAGTAAGTCGAGCGCTGTCTTACTGCCTGCAGTAAGGTATCAGAGCTTCTTGTATGGTCACCCACGATACGTGGGTCTAGTAACGAGTACGTCACCACCTAACGAACTCATATGTAACGTGAATCCTAGTTTAGGCTGCATCGGCACGATAAACGTGTCCTTCCCTAACGAGCGTAAGGTAATCATAAACGCGCCAGCACACTATGCTGACTTAGTTGGTGTTTATATGTGGGTTGAGAAACCGGTGAACATTACTCTAAAGATAGTGTTCACTGAAAACAACTTTAACGTCCCGGTGAACATTACTTTCTATTACTTAATACTACCGCCTCACTCACGAGTGGAGGACCTAATAACTTATAGGTGCCACACAAACTACTCAAAACCCTTCACACAACCACTCAAGAGAGTTACTATTAAGGAGTATCACGGTAAGTCAGCTCTGGTTGATGTAGTGAATTTCTCTGTTAGTGAGTCAGTAACTCGTGCGGGTGTTTTGGTATTGCTTGCTTTCACAGTGATTTTACCGTCCGGGCAGTACCCTGAAAACCCTACCGTACTGTTTGATCTAGAATTAATTAGTGTGGGGTGAGTTTAATGAGTTTTGAAGCAAGATACCATAGCTTCGTAACTATAGGTGACGTGTCCCTAGTCAACGAGAAGGTTTTCGGTCCTCTCAGACTCAAGCACCTAACTTACCTCATCTTCTCACTCCTCACACTCTGGAGAGGATTGTGGTTAGGAGCTCCTCAAATGCTCGGACTCTCCGTATTCACGGTATTCCTAGCAATAACTTCAGCTATCTACCCGAGGAAATCACTTACTCTAGAATCTCTCGTAGTAGCTACTCTACTGTCTTTGATTGAGTCAATTACTCTTAGAGTGAGGTTCGT